>CAIQHU010000024.1 GCA_903871735.1 uncultured beta proteobacterium
ACCGTCATAATTGTGCGGGTCACATCCCTCTTAACAGATTGCAATAACTCCGCATACAGTTCAAAGGCCTCCCGCCGATATTCTTGTTTAGGATCTTTTTGGGCGTAGCCACGTAAATGAATCCCTTGTCGTAAATAATCTAAGGCAGCTAAATGCTCACGCCAATGCGTATCTAAACTATACAAAAAGACTGAGCGCTCAAACGCGTCAAAAGACGAACGATCCGCTAATTCAATTTTTGCTTGATAGGCACTTTCTACCGCTTCATGAACCCAGGCCGTTACATCCTCGACCTCTACCTCATTGGCAGAGTGAATTCTATCCTGCAAGAGTAAATGAATGCCCCACTCAGCCTGTAATTCACGCTCTAAGCCAGCAATATCCCATTGTTCGGGTAAAGACTCGGCTGATAAATAAGTCGCCACAACCTCGCCAAATACATCTGCTCTTAGATTTGCAACTAAGTCATTTACCCCTTGCGCTTCTAAAACCTGATTACGCAATTGATAGGTTTCACGACGCTGGTCATTTGCTACATCGTCATACTCTAATAATTGCTTTCGGATATCAAAGTTACGCCCCTCAACTTTTCGCTGAGCAGACTCAATCGCTCGAGAAACCATACCCGCTTCGATAGGTTCGCCATCGGGCATTTTTAAACGATCCATCACACTGCGTAATCGTTCCCCAGCAAAAATTCGCAGTAAGTCATCGTCTAAAGATAAATAAAAGCGAGACGACCCTGGATCACCCTGACGTCCGGATCGACCTCTTAATTGATTATCAATTCGACGACTTTCATGCCGCTCCGTACCAATAATGTGTAACCCACCACAGGCTACAACCTGTTCATGCAAACTTTGCCACTCGTTTTCGAGTTGCGCAATTTGCGCTTGTTTTTGGGCCTCACCAATACTCGTGTCCGCCTCCACAAACACAACCTGCTTTTCGAGGTTTCCACCCAAAACAATATCCGTTCCACGACCCGCCATATTAGTGGCAATGGTAATCATCTTGGGCCGACCCGCTTGAGCAATAATCTCAGCCTCACGCGCATGCTGCTTCGCATTTAAAACTTGATGGGGTAAATTGGCCTTGGTTAAATATTGTGAAATCAGCTCAGAATTCTCAATCGACGTTGTACCAACTAATGTCGGTTGACCACGTTCATAACATTCCTTGATTTCATTAATAACAGCGTTATATCTTTCCTGCGAGGTTTTATATATCTGGTCTTGCTTATCAAGCCGCTTACTGATTCGATTTGGCGGAATAACCACTGTTTCTAAGCCATAAATCTCTTGAAACTCGTAGGCTTCCGTATCAGCAGTTCCTGTCATTCCAGATAACTTACGATACATTCTGAAATAATTCTGGAAAGTAATGGTTGCCATGGTCTGATTTTCATTCTGTATGGCAACGCCTTCTTTTGCTTCAACAGCCTGATGTAATCCGTCCGACCATCTTCGACCAGTCATTAATCTGCCAGTAAACTCATCAACAATAACGACTTCATTATTTTGTACAACATAGTGCTGGTCCCGGTTAAAGAGTGTATGGGCTCTGAGCGTGGCTGTTAGGTGATGCATGAGCGCAATGTTTTGAGGGGCATATAAAGAATCACCCTCTTTTAATAAGCCAATTTGCACGAGCACATTTTCAGATTTTTCATGCCCACTTTCGGTTAGAAATACCTGTTGTGACTTTTCATCAATGACATAATCTCCAGGCTTTTCAACGCCGGTACCGTCCGATTTTTCCTCCCCAATTTGTCGCTCTAAGTAGGAAGGTAAAACGTTCATCTTGATATAAACGTCCGTGTGATCATCCGCTTGCCCTGAAATGATCAGAGGCGTTCTTGCCTCATCAATCAGAATCGAATCGACTTCATCAACAATGGCATAGTTCAAGCCCCGCTGAACGCGCTGGCTGATATCATGCACCATGTTGTCTCTTAAGTAATCAAAACCGAATTCATTATTGGTGCCATAGGTAATGTCAGCAGCATAAGCAGCTTGCTTTTCTTCATGGCTCATCTGGGAAAGGTTAATACCTACCGTCAACCCTAAAAACCCATAAATTTTCCCCATCCATTCGGCATCTCGCTTAGCCAAGTAATCATTGACTGTAATAACGTGTACGCCTTGCCCAGTTAAGGCATTTAAAAAAACCGGCAGAGTCGCTGTTAGAGTTTTGCCCTCACCAGTCCCCATTTCTGCAATTTTTCCCTCATGTAAGGCGATGCCTCCCTTGAACTGGACATCAAAGTGTCGCATTTTCATAACCCGCTTACCGGCCTCGCGGACTAGCGCAAATGCCTCAGGCAAAATAGCATCCAAGGTCGCACCAGCGGCTACTCTCGACTTTAATTCAAGCGTTTTAGCTTGTAATAAAGCATCCGATAAGCCTTCAAATTCAGCCTCAAAGGAGTTTACTTGCACTACCGTTTTACGGTATTGTTTTAAAAGGCGGTCATTTCGACTGCCAATGAGCTTCTTTAATAGTCCTGATACCATGATTTTCTTAGAATAAATGTAACTTATGAGTTTATCATTCAAGTGTTGATTACCAATGAATCCGCATTAAAAACCTGATTATTTTGATGCTTTAAAGGTCTTTATTACGAAACGAATCCCCCTAGGCCATCACATTTCCACCTGACGCTATTTTCAACCTGACTTGATTGCGAAAATTATTATTCATACCAAACAGCTACATTTCCCATGATACCAAGTCACAAAAGATCCGATCAGCCCCAAGCAATTGGCGAGGCTTTCTTACAAGAGGGCAGTCTAATCTCTATTCTTGGTCAAATTGAAGATCGGCAGAAAATTCAGGCTAGTCTCTATGAAGCTCTGGAAATGTTAGAACTTGGGCATTTTGCACCAGAAATTACTTTAGGCGGGATCTCCCAAGCAGGTGATATCAAACTCCTGACTAAATATGCCACCATCGTTTCAAAACTCAAAAATAAATTGCCAAGCCTTCTGCACTACCTCAGAGAGTCTGGCTGCCAAATTAAAGGGATTAGCTTGCGAGTCTCGCCTAGCGCAATGAGCCCAGCAATCAACGCTGAACCACCCAAAAAAGATTCTCCGGTGATGAGTCCGGTAGCCAAAGAAGCTTGGCGCTCACTCCTAACGAAAACAGAACTGGGCTCAACAGTCCACAACGCTATTGTCCAATTATTAAAGAATAATCCATCCGTTTGATGTGTCTTGCGAGGAGCAGGACGAACTTGTAAAGCCCATGTCCTAAAATATCTTCAAGTAACTACCATCTACATGGGTCCTTGCAGTGGATATGTGAAATGGCTATATGAGACCAAATTACGCGTTTTCTTAACTACGCTTTCGTGCAGTCGGATCAAAAAAAGTTAGGGGGTTAATTGACTTCCGATTCTACTAAGTTCTGATAGGCCTTAGGCACTTGATTAATCTGATCAAAAGAAACAATCGTAAAGCTCTCCGGCTTAGAGAAAAGTTTTCTTAGCAAAGCATTATTAAGCGCATGGCCTGATTTTTCTGCTGTGTAAGCACCAATAATAGGATGTCCGGCAAGGTATAGGTCACCAATTGCATCCAAAATTTTATGCCTCACAAACTCGTCATCAAAGCGTAATTCTTCATTATTTAAAATTCGGTGCTCATCAAGCACAATCGCATTATCTAAGCTACCGCCGCGCGCCAAACCAATCTCCCGTAAAGCCTCCACTTCATGGGCAAATCCAAAAGTACGTGCCCGACCAATTTCTTTTACATAAGTGGTTTGGGCAAAATCAACGATACATTGTTGGCCTGTTTTATCTAATGCCGGGTGCTTAAAGTCAATTGTAAAATCTAGCTTGAATCCCCAAAAAGGTTCAAGGCGTGCCAGCTTATCGCCGTCAATGACTTCAACTAATTGATTGATCTGAATAAACTGTCTAGGTCTGGATTGCTCTTCAAAACCAGCTGATTGCAATAAGAATAAGAAAGAAGCGGCACTACCGTCCATAATTGGAATTTCTTCGCCATCAATCTCAACAATCAGGTTATCAATCCCAAGCCCTGCACAGGCCGACATCAAATGCTCTACAGTAGATATCCGGTGCGACCCAATTTGTAAAACACTAGCTAACCTAGTGTCCGTCACATACTCAGCTTTAGCAGGAATAAAAGTTTGTGGCTCCTGATCTATTCGAATAAATACAATACCAGTGTCAACTGGTGCGGGTTTTAAATAAAGATTTGATTTATTTCCAGAATGTAAGCCAATACCCACCGTTTGAATGGGCTTGGCAATCGTTTTTTGATTTAACATCCTACTATTTTCGCACCAGTGACTACACTATTCGATTAAAGGGCTTTAATTGCCGATGCAGCGTCACTTACTTCAAACTTACCAGCAGCTTCCACTGCTAAGTGCTTTACCACGCCATTATCTAAAATCATCAAATAACGTTGTGAACGAACACCTAAGCCCCTAGCAACTAAATCCAGCTCAAGACCTAAGTTTTTAGTGAACTCGCCACTACCATCAGCCATCATTCGAACTTTTTTTCCAACATGTAAATCTTTGCCCCAAGCACCCATGACGAATGCATCATTGACTGCCACACACCAAATCTCATCAACACCTTTAGCTTTAATGGCTTGCTCATGCTCTACATACCCAGGAACATGCTGTGCTGAACAAGTCGGCGTGAAGGCTCCAGGTAGTCCGAAAACAACAATTTTTTTGCCTTTAGTAATTTCACTCACTTGAAATGCATTGGGTCCAATCGTGCAACCCGGTGTTTCTTCCGCAATAAATTCATAAATTGTGGCATTTGGTACTGCTTGATTTGATTGAATCATTTACTCTCTCCTGTTAAAAATTGAATTACTACGAATTACTGATAGTAGCGCAGTCGTCGTCGTCAGGAGGTGACGCCACGATCAGTATTCGTAAATAATTGATTTAAAAGTCTATTTAATCCGCCTGTTTTCTTAGAAAAGCAGGAATTTCATAAAACTCCTGGCCTTTTTCTAGCAAACTTCGCGCTTGGGGCGAACTCGAAGCACCTAAACTCGGAGCGCCACGATTAGGCGAAGGCTTTAAAACGGCTGGCATGGCAGATGATGTGCTATCACCGAACGAACTAGTATCCGATGATAGCTGACCCATTGCAGGCGAAGAACTCGCAAAGCCACTGGCCATGTTACCCATCACCGCCGATGTTACCGGACTAGTTGGCTTAAAAGACTCGAGGTTAGTCATGTGCGCCATGGTTGGAGTCGCGTTATAGGTACCCGTTGCCTGCTCACGCCAAACCACTTCTACTCCCCTAGCTTGCTTACCACCATTTAGGCCTGTTGCTACGACCGTTACTCGAATTGCATCGCCTAGGGATTCGTCATAAACTGTCCCAAAAATAATTGTGGCATCTTCTGCTGCATAACCCCGAATAGCCGCCATTACCTCACGCGTCTCTGATAGTTTTAAAGAGCGACTTGCGGTAATGTTTACAAGAACTCCTCTAGCACCAGATAAATCAACCCCCTCTAAAAGTGGTGAGGCAACCGCAGCCTCTGCCGCCAATCTAGCACGGTCCACTCCTGAAACTGTTGCTGTTCCCATCATCGCCTTACCCTGTTCACTCATCACAGTTTTAACGTCCTCAAAGTCAACGTTAATTAAGCCCTGCTCATTAATGATTTCAGCAATTCCAGCTACTGCATTATGTAAAACGTCATCAGCTGTACTAAAAGCCTTATCCATTTCGGCATCTTCACCCATCACCTCAAATAGCTTTTCATTTAAAACGACAATCAGCGAATCCACATATTGCTCGAGTTCTTTAGCGCCTTCCTCAGCAACTTTTGATCGTTTCGCACCCTCAAAATCAAATGGTTTACTAACGACTCCGACTGTCAAAATACCCATTTCTTTTGCCACCTGCGCAACAATCGGTGCAGCTCCGGTTCCTGTTCCACCACCCATACCCGCAGTAATAAAAACCATGTGTGCGCCTTGTAGAGCATCGGCAATTCTGGCTTTGGCCTCAACTGCAGAGCTAGCCCCAACCTCTGGACGCGCACCCGCTCCCAAGCCAGTTTGACCTAGTTGCAGATTAATCTCAGCTTTTGAACGCTTTAAAGCGCCAGCGTCAGTATTCATACAAATAAATTCAACGCCTTGCACGCCACGACGAATCATGTGCTGCACGGCATTACCCCCAGCTCCACCCACACCGATTACTCGGATGTTGGTCTTGCCTGCTGTATCAGACTCTAACATTTCAAATTCCATTACTTCCTCCTTGGTTGACTACTGCTTTTGACGACTACAAAAAATTAAAAATTACCCATAAACCATTCACGAACGCGTTGCATAACACTTCCCAAAGGCCGGCTTTGATTTACCTCTTGCCCTTTTAAAATCTGGGATCTCCCCTCACGAATTAAACCAATCGCAGTGGCATATTTGGGATTTCGCAAAACCTCTTTAAGATGCCCGTTATATTCTGGCAATCCAATCCGAGCATGTTTTTGACAAACCTCTTCAGCCAGTTCAACCATCCCAGGCATGCTCACTGTCCCACCAGTTAAAACAACGCCTGACGGGACCATTTGGGCATAGCCAGAATGCTCCAGTGAATCAACTACAAACTTGAGTAACTCCTCTACGCGAGGCTCAATGACCGCGGCCAATGATTGTCTAGATATAGGCCTAGATTCGCGCTCACCAATTCCAGGGACATCCAACATGATTTGTGGGTCTACTAACGATTGCTTAGTGATGCCAAATTGAATTTTTAGATCTTCTGCATCTAAGGTCGGCGTTCGTAACGCCATAGCAATATCATTAGTAATTTGATCGCCACCTAAGGGAATAACCTCTGTATAGCGAATAGATCCTTGGTAAAAAACTGCAATATCAGTCGTTCCTCCACCAATATCAACTAACACAACTCCTAACTCTTTTTCATCGTCTGTTAATACCGCTAAGCTAGAACATAAAGGCTGAACAACTAAACCATTGATTTCCAGTCCACACCGCCGAATGCACTTGATCATGTTCTGAGCAGCACTCACAGCACCAGTCACAATATGGGCTTTTACTTCTAATTTTTGTCCACTCATCCCAATCGGATCACGCACATCTTCATTGTTATCAATGAGGTATTCCTGAATCAACATATGTAAGATTTGTTGATCTGTTTGAATATTCAAGGGCTTAGCGTTTTCGATGACACGGTCTACATCCTGCACTAATACCTCTTTGTCACGAATCGCAACCATCCCGCTAGTATTAAAACTTTGGATATGGTTACCTCCAATGCTTGCAAAAACACTCTCTACGCGGCATTGCGCCATCACTTCAGCCTCTTCTAAGACTTTTTGAATCGACTGGACCGTGTCTTCAATATTGACAACAACCCCTCTTTTCATTCCCTTTGAAGCGCTACTACCAATACCAATTACATCAAAGTCACCGTTTGCGTGTAATTCTGCAACTAGCGCTATCACATTGGAAGTCCCAACATCTAACGCGACTAATAAATTTCGATTATCTTTACTCATGTAATTTCCGCCCAGGCTTGTCAGTGAGTTTGACTTTTTTGGTATCTTTTTTATTGGATTTCACTTCTTTACTCTCAGTTTGTTTTACTTTTTTGGGCACGGTCTGTTGAACAACCCCAGCAAATTGGGATGTATCGCCTTCCTTTGTTTTATTTTCTAAACGATTTTTAGATCGGATTGCAAAACCATTGGAGTACCTTAAATCTACAGAATCAATTTGTTGTGGGAGTCTTTCCTTTACATCTGGCCAATACTTAAAAAATCGCTCTAGGCGGGCTTTAATTTGAGATTGATCCTGATGGTCTAAGTCACGACCTAGTTCAAAAGTCATGGCGTTATCTAATTTCGCTGTCCACGAATACCTAGGACTAAGTGATAGTGAAACCACTTTTACTTGCCATGGCTCAAACCATTGATTTAACTGGCCATATAACTCCATGACTTCTTTACTTGTATCGTTGGGTCCTTGGAATACAATTAATTGATTACCCGACTCGGCTTCAGCTAAATTCGCTGTAAATAGTTCACCGTAAGTGTTTACAATCTTTGGTTCAGTAGCATTGGTACTTACCCAAATACCTACCGGCTCATGCTCTTCAATTAAGACGTGCAGGCCATTAGGCCAAATGCGTCTTACGCTAGCGGTTCGAACCCATGGCAATTCTTCAAATAAAGCTCTTGCTTTATCTAGCCGTATACTAAAAAAATTACCGTTTAATTGGTTGATAATGCGTGCCTTGACTAACGGCAAATTAAGATGCTTGAGCTGCCCATCATTTGTCGCCTCAATCTGTATCTGCGATATCGTAAATACGGGGCGCTGTCCTAGCCAGAAAAAAATCCATAGGCCAATGAGTAGAACTAATACCAGCAGGATAAGTTTCGTCAATTTTTTCATCCGATCTGGATAATTCCAGATCGGTGATGAAATAAATAAAAGGGAAATACTGAGGCCACTGAGCATACTCTTGAGCGTTTGCAGAGTTGCGGCCAATAAGATCTCCCCAAACGATTGGGTTGAGCGCGTTTCATTCATTGAAATTGAGCTTCTCATGATGTCACCTTCATCAAGTCCGCATTGAGCTCTTGACTGAGTGTGGCCTGCATTAAAATCCACATCACAAAATTTTCATAATTCATACCCGCATGTTTAGCTGCCATGGGGACAAGAGAATGATTCGTCATGCCAGGAGAGGTATTCATCTCTAGTAAATAAGGACGACCACTCTGTTGGTCAAGCATGATATCTGCTCGACCCCAGCCGCGACAGCCCAGCACCTGATAAGACTGCACCGCTAATGCTTGAACCTCAGCCTCAATCTGTTTATCAATTTCTGGTGGGCAGATATATTGCGTTTCGTTAGAAAAATATTTATGGTGGTAGTCATAATTATTTTTCGGCGCAATAATCTTAATGATTGGTAAGGCAACTACCTGATCTTTGTTGCCCACAATAGGGCAAGTTAATTCATCACCAATAATGCACTCTTCTGCCATCACCTCAAAGTCTAATTGAGCAGCAAGAGCATAGGCATTTGGCAAGTCTTCTAAAGTTGTTACCTTGCTCAAGCCAAGAGATGATCCCTCTCTTGAAGGCTTGACTATCAGCGGTAACCCTAATTGCTCAACGACAGCAGCCCAGTTTGATTCACGGCTTAGCATGCGATATTTCGGTGTTGCCAAACTATGGCTTAGCCAAACCCGTTTCGTAACCTGTTTGTCAATTGCCATCGCACTAGCTAGTACACCACTGCCTGTATATGGGATCTGTAATTGCTCTAATAAACCTTGAATCGTTCCGTCTTCCCCAAATCGACCATGTAATGCGATAAATACGCGATCAAACTGCTCGCTAGCAATTTCACAAATAGGCCGCAGTCCTGGGTCAAATGCATGGGCGTCTACTCCCTTAGTCAACAATGCATTGAGTACTCCACCACCAGACTTTAATGAAATCTCACGCTCTGCAGAGCGCCCACCGAACAAGACCCCTACCTTACCAAGGGACTCAGGCTGCACTTGTAACAACTCTTGCTGAGCAGTATTTGCCCACTGCTCATTAGATATTGAATTAAGGAGTTGGCGCAATATGCCCTCCTAGTAGCTGTCCTGGAACCGCGGAAATCGAACCCGCACCCATCGTGATAACCACATCATCTGCACGTATTTGCTCTAATATCCTTTCAGAGAGTTGCTTGATATCTTTCTCAAAATGAATTTGCTCAATTTGTAATGGACAGCCTTGCGCTGTTTTCAAATTCTTTTTAATAGCACTCACTAAACTAGCGCTATCAGCACCAATAATTCTTGGCTCCCCAGCTGGATACACTTCTGTAAGAATAACGGCATCGAATTCTTGCAAAATTTCAACAAACTCTCCAAAACAGTCCCGAGTTCTTGTATAACGGTGCGGCTGAAATGCCAGTACTAAGCGTCGTCCAACATATGCCCCACGTGCGGCAGATAAAGTGGCTGCCATCTCCACCGGATGATGTCCATAGTCATCAATCAAAGTAAAGCTTCCACCGGCGGCTAATGGAATCTGGCCATGCCTTGTAAAGCGGCGCCCAACCCCTTTAAATTCGCACAGGGCTTTAATAATAGCGTCATCTTCTACGCCTAATTCAGTAGCGACAGCAATGGCAGCTAAAGCATTCCGAACATTATGCTCACCAGGTAAATTTAATTCGATCTGCAATGGCCCAGGTATGCTACCGTGACGGCGTATAGTTTTTCGAGTTACTTGAAAACGCATCATCGTACCGAAGGCTTGAACATCATGTGCACGGACATCTGCATCTTCTGATAAGCCATATTTAAGAACTGACTGTGAAACAAATGGCAGCATATCTCGCACATTAGCATCGTCAATACATAAAATGGCCACACCATAAAATGGCATTCTTTGGGTAAACTGGACAAATGCCTGCTTTAACTTAGCCATTGAATGCTGATAAGTTTCCATATGATCTGCATCAATGTTGGTGATGACTTCCATTACAGGTAATAAATTTAAAAAAGATGCATCCGACTCATCTGCTTCAGCCACAATAAATTCACCCGTACCTAAACGCGCATTGGCGCCTGCAGATGTTAGCCTGCCGCCAATTACAAAAGTCGGATCTAGTAAGCCTTCTGCTAAGACCGAAGCAACTAAGCTTGTAGTTGTGGTTTTACCGTGTGTTCCAGCAATAGCGATACCTTGCTTTAATCGCATTAACTCGCCTAACATCACAGCTCTTTGAATTACCGGAATGTGCGCTGCTCTTGCAGCTAAAACTTCTGGATTATCTCCAGTAACTGCCGTTGAAATAACTACTGCTTCTGCGTTACCAATATTTTTTGCATGATGGCCAATATGAATGTCTGCGCCAAACTGCTGGAGCCTCGCAGTTGCGGCACTTTCATGAATGTCTGAGCCACTGACTCGGTAACCAAGGTTTAATAAAACCTCGGCAATACCGCTCATACCCGCTCCACCAATACCGATAAAATGAATTTGCTGAATGATGTGTCTCATAGCGTACCCATTTCTTTACACACCTGCGCCACTCGCGCCGTTGCAAATGGCTTAGCTAAAGAAAGTGCATTTTTTGCCATTTCTAAAAGCGCATCTCTAGTTATCATTTGTAAATATTGCGCTAGGGATTCTGCACTAAACTGCGCCTGAGGCATCAGTTGCGCAGCACCGTGCTGCTCTAAAAATGCCGCGTTACTTGTTTGGTGATCATCGACTGCATACGGAAATGGAATTAGGTAAGATGCAACACCACAAGCTGAAACCTCTGCAATTGTCATAGCTCCCGCTCGACAAATGACTAAATCAGCAGCACTGTATGCACTGGCCATATCTGCAATAAATGGTAAAACCTGGGCATTAACCCCAGCCTTTTCATAATTATTTTGTAAGCTTTCTACATGTTTCTCGCCAGACTGATGCATAACCGTAGGACGCCTGTCTTCTGGAATTAAACTCAATGCCCTAGGTATTACTTCATTCAGAATTGTGGCTCCAAGACTTCCGCCTACGACTAAAAGATGCAGTTTTCCAGATCGATTTTTATACCTCTCAGTTGGTGGCGGTAATTGGAGTAATTCCGTACGCAATGGGTTACCAACCCATTCAGCATTTGATAATGCTTCTGGAAAAGCACATAAACTTCGCCCGGCAAATTTTCCTAATACTCTATTAGCAAGCCCAGCAATCGAATTTTGTTCATGTAAGACTAAAGGATATCCCATAATGATCGCCATTAACCCCATCGGAAAAGTGATATAACCACCCATCCCTAATAAAACATTTGGTCGAATCCGCTTCAAAATAAGAGTGCTCTGCCAAAGAGCTTTGCACAAATTAAAAGGTAATAACATTTTGGCTTCTAAGCCTTTACCTCTTAACCCACTAAATTGAATTCCTTCAAAGGCAATCCCACGTTTTGTAATTATCGGGTACTCCATGCCAGCTGGATTACCTAACCAATGGACACTCCACCCTTCTAAGCGCAGATAGTCAGCCACCGCAAGTCCCGGGAAAATATGCCCGCCAGTGCCCCCAGCCATAACCATAATAGTTTTAGAGGGATGCAGTGCAGCACTCACAGCTTACCCCCGCGCATCAAAACCCTATTCTCAGCATCAATTTTGATGAGTGTGGCAATAGCCAGCGCATTAACTAATAATGCAGATCCACCATAACTGACTAAAGGTAGAGTTAATCCTTTAGTTGGTAATAGTCCTAAATTAACCCCCATATTAATAAAGGTCTGCCATCCAATCCAAATACCAATGCCTTTAGCAATCAGTCCAGCAAAGCTTCTATCGAGTTGCAAGCAAGTCCGACCAATCATGAACGAGCGTCTCACTATCCAGTAAAAACAAATGATCACAATAAAAACACCAATAAACCCTAGCTCTTCGCCGATGACCGCCAAAATAAAATCAGTATGCGCCTCCGGTAAATAATGTAATTTTTCAACACTACCCCCAAGCCCTACTCCAAACCATTCGCCGCGACCAAATGCCATTAATGAATGCGTTAATTGATATGCCTTACCTTGAGCTTGCTCTGGGTCCCAAGGATCTAAAAAGGCCATAATCCGTTTTCTTCTAAATTCTGAAGTAGCAACCGCTAAACCAAATGTAGTAATACCGATCACAATTAAGTAACTAAAAAGTTTGGCGCTTATTCCTCCAAGAAATAAAATACCCATCGCAATACCAGCGATCACCATAAAAGCGCCCATATCCGGCTCAAATAGTAATAGGGCGCCAACAAATCCGACGATAAATCCAATCGGTAAAAAACCTTTTATAAAAGTGTGTAAATATTCCTGTCTTCTAACTGTGTAATGGCTCACATACAAGATGCAAGCAAACTTCATCAGCTCCGATGGTTGGAAATTCATCACTCCAAATGAGATCCAGCGTGAAGAGCCTTTCACTGATTTTCCAATTCCAGGTATTAAAACTAAAATTAATAAGAAAATCGTAAAAAGAAAAATCAGCGGTGCTAAACGATCCCAAACCTTCGTTGGAATCTGAAACGCCATTAGTCCAATAAATACCGCAACGGCTAAGGAAAATACATGTCTAACTAAATAACTATGCCCGGTCTGCGCAGCCTCTCGGCCGGCACCATTTGCTAAAGTAATAGAGGCTGAATAAACCATTACTACACCAATTAAAGTCAGTAAAGCCACTGCCCATAACAAGGTTTGATCCCACTGCCCAATGCCAGATCTCGTGTATTTTTTGGTCGTCGTCGCATCACGTAATTCCGAACGAAAGTCATTAAATCCTTCACGAATACCACCACCAATCCCTTGGCTAGATCTAAGCCACATCTTAGAAACACTATCAACACTCTGATTAAAAATCTGCTTCATACATGAACTCCCGGGAGTTGCATGGTTAATTCTTCAACGGCATCTGTAAATACCTGCGCACGATGGACATAATCCTTAAACATATCAAAACTCGCACAGGCCGGTGAAAGTAATACGCAATCACCAGACTTGGCTATTGCCGCGCAATATGTGACTGCATCTTCTAAACTATCTGCTCGGCAAATAGGTACTTGTGAGCCATGCATGATGAGCTCGATTAAATGCGCATCCTTACCAATTAATACGAGTTGGCGCACAAACTGCTCGATAGGTTCTTTTAACGGAGCAAAATTCTGTTGCTTGCCATCTCCGCCAGCAATTAATAAGATTTTTTTCTGACTCAATTGATTGGCCTGTGCACCCAAACCATTTAAGGCCGCAATCGTAGCGCCCACATTGGTCCCTTTACTATCGTCAATATATTCAACACCATCAATGATTGCAATACTTTGCACACGATGTGGCTCACCCCGATAATCCCTTAAGCCATGTAAGAGTGCACTCATCCCTAAGCCAATCGCCTGTGCCAATGCAATAGCCGCAAGCGTATTCGTGGCATTATGGCGGCCACGAATCAAAAGAGCTTCTACTGGAATTAAGCGCTTAATCTGAATCGGATCTGCGTCATACTCCACACTTATCTTGGATTTACGTTTTTTGGTATGCAGACTACTCAAATACTCTTCGGTTGGACTAGCCCAGGCTAACCAATCTATCCCACCACCAGTCATATCGCCGACAATCCCAAAACTATCTTGTACAAGTGGCGTATCCATACCAAATGAAATCACGCGTCTTCTCGATGTTTCTTCTATTGGAAATAAGCCCATAACTGCCGCATCATCCCGATTGACAATAGCAATTGTGTCTTGCCCAAAAATTTTTGCCTTCGCCTGCGTATAGTGCAACATGTCACCATGCCAATCTAAATGATCTTCAGAAATATTTAAGATCGTTGCTGCGTGGGGTGCAAATTGATCACAATAAAACAATTGATAGCTAGACAACTCTAATACCCAAATCTCAGGCAAATCTTGACTCACTAAACAAGTATTTAACTTATCTAATAAAGAGGGGCTGATATTACCCGCTACGGCAACGGATTTTCCTGCTTTTGCACAAATCACCCCAGTTAAGGCTGTTGTAGTCGTCTTACCATTCGTACCAGTAATCGCAATCACTTTAGGGTCATATCCCTGTAACGCTTTTAAACTAACTAAGGCCTTTGAGAAAAAATCGAGCTCCCCCCAAATAACGATATTTTTTTGTTTTGCCCGCTCTAATAGTGTTTTCACGCTTTCCTCTTTCGGGGAAAGTCCAGGACTCATCGCGATCACATCTACTTGGTCTAATGATACGTTTTCAAGATCAGGTCCAAAAGTGATCCGCTCAGTACCGAGCTTCTCCATTACCGCCAGAGAATCTTTCGTAACCTGAGATAATTGCTCAAAACTGCGCGTATCGTGCATACTTACTCGCGCACCCTGCGTGATGGACCAGCGTGCCATGGCAACTCCAGACTCGCCAAGCCCCATCACTAAAATATGTGGGGCGTCAAACTCTCCTAAAGAATTTTCTAAGCGTATGTGCGTAATTTCTGTAATCATCTTTTTAACGTAATTTCAGGCTAGATAAACCGACTAAAACCAAAATAATGGTGATAATCCAAAAACGCACTACTACTTGCGTTTCTTTCCAGCCGGTTAATTCAAAGTGATGATGCAAAGGGGCCATTTTAAAAATACGTCGGCCTTCGCCATATTTTTTCTTGGTATATTTAAACCATGCGACCTGCATCATGACTGAAACGGTCTCTACGACAAAGATCCCCCCCATGATAAAAAGCACGATTTCTTGGCGGACAATGACAGCAATTGTTCCTAAAGCACCACCTAAGGCAAGCGCTCCAACATCACCCATAAAAACTTGTGCTGGATGGGTGTTAAACCACAAGAACGCCAGACCTGCGCCACCAATCGCACCACAGAATATTAAAATCTCACCTGTTCCTGGTATATAAGGAAAAATTAAATATTTAGCATAAATAGCATTACCAGTTACGTATGCAAAAGCGCCTAAGGCAGCGCCCACAAGTATCACTGGCATGATGACCAAACCATCTAAACCATCTGTTAAATTAACGGCATTACTACTACCAACAATGACTAGATAAGTGAGAGTGATAAATCCAATGATGCCTAAAGGGTAATTAATTTCCTTAAAGAACGGTACGACTAAATTTAAATTGTTTGGCATCTGCACAGAAAAGCCAGATAGCTTCCATTGTTGAATATTGCTGAAAATACCTGAATTACCATAATCTGATATGGCAAATACCAAATATACTGACGCAAAAATACCAACTAATGACTGCCAAGCATATTTTTCTCGTGAACGCATACCTTCTGGATTTTGGTAAACCACTTTACGATAGTCGTCCACCCAACCAATCATGCCAAAACCGAGAGTTACCCAAAGCAATACCCAAATAAATCGATTGGATAAATCCGCCCATAATAAAGTGGAGATTGCAATACCAATTAAAATTAACACGCCCCCCATTGTAGGAGTACCCGTCTTCACCAAGTGTGTTTTAGGGCCATCACTGCGCACTGCTTGTCCGACTTTTAAAATAGTGAGCCTACGGATTACCCAAGGTCCAAAACTGAGCCCGATTAATAGAGCTGTAAGAGTTGCCATCACCGCTCTAAATGTAATGTAATTAAAAACTCGAAAGAAGCCATAATCACTTTGTAACCACTGTGCAAGTGTTAATAGCATGAGGACTCTCCCACTAATAAAGCCTGCACTACCCGCTCCATCTTGGTAAAACGTGAGCCTTTCACCAAGATACTGATAGAGTCCATTTCTTTGCTACTTTGAAGATCATCTTGAAGTCGTTTTAGTAGGTCAGGCATATTGTTGCTATAAATTGCTTGTTGGCTTGCAACTTCACGAGTACTTCCAAGACTAGTCTGAAAACCCTCTACAACATGTTTGCAAAGATCCCCCGTAACGTATACGCGGTCAATCCCTTGTCGTTGTGCATACGACCCGATTTCTTGATGAAACTGCACTCCTTGGTTACCAACTTCACCCATGTCTCCAAGTACTAACCAGCGCTGGCCTGGCATGGTGCGCAGCACCTCAATGGCCGCAAGAACGGAATCCGGATTCGCATTGTATGTGTCATCAATCATGCGTCCTTGACCATAAATGCTGGGCAAATGATGTTCACACATCCTGCCAGAAACTGGCTTAAAGCCTTCTAAACCCTCTTGAATTGCAGATAATTCAATGCCAGCAGCATAAGCAACAGCTGCAGCTGCAAGAGCATTTTTGGCATTATGGTCACCCAAGGTTTTCAACTGAACTTGTACAGTATTTTCTGACGAAGCCCCTGACATAGGCCCAAAGCAAATAGTCAATTTACCGTCCTGTGCCCAAAAACCATGGATGTCTGCCTTGCTAGGATTTTGCAAGGTTCCTAATTCGAATTCATAAGTAGTTCTCTGGCCGGCCAAATCCCGCCAAATCGGAGTGTATTCAGAATCTGCAGGAAATATAGCAATGCCGTCCGGATCCAAGCTTTTAATCACCGCACCATGCTCTAGCGCAACAGCTTGAACGGTATGCATAAACTCTTGATGCTCCCGCTGGGCGTTATTAATCAGAGCGATGTTCGGGCAGGCTATCTGTGCTAAAAAACTGGTTTCTCCGGGATGATTCATGCCAATCTCTAGTACTGCTAATTGATGATGGCGATGTAATTTTAATAAAGTCAGAGGTAAACCAATTTCGTTATTCAAGT
This sequence comes from uncultured beta proteobacterium, assembly GCA_903871735.1. Lineage (GTDB taxonomy): Bacteria > Pseudomonadota > Gammaproteobacteria > Burkholderiales > Burkholderiaceae > Polynucleobacter. The sequence goes on from CAIQHU010000024.1 coordinate 17,244, forward strand.
TACCCGTCGTTGCAAGAACCTGATCCGAACCCAGTGCTTGTTTAAAAATCGCTGCAATCATTTCTTTTACAGTAGTCTTACCATTACTCCCCGTTACAACACTCACCTTCGTTTGTAATTCCTGTCGCCAAGATTTAGCTATCTGCTGCATGGCTGTTAGAGTGTTTTCTACGATCATCAGTGGGCGCTTAATCACTGTTTGGGTTTGATCACTTGCCAGGGCAGCAAAAGCTCCTTTACTAAAAACCTCATTTAAAAAACGGTTCCCATCAAAAGAATCACCGCACAGTGCAATGAAAAAATCATCCTCTTTGATGGTCCGACTATCTGTGGATATCGTAACTAGTGGTTTTGTTAAACACGCTTCTGACACTTCGGAGAGTTTTGCACTGGGCAAGTATTGCTGAATTTTTTCAAGCGTAATGTAAGGTGCAATCATCTGAGCCCCCCAATCGCTAAACAAATATGATCTTGATCAGAAAAAGGAAATTTTCTGCCTTCAAGCTCTTGGGTATTTTCATGGCCCTTTCCAGCAACTAGGACAACATCTTCTGGAGCTGATTGTCTTGCACTCGATAAAATCGCATTTGCACGATCTACTTGAGTTTGTACTTTACTGAGATCCGCACTTGATATGCCACAAAGAATATCATTCATGATCAAGTGAGGGTCTTCAAACCTAGGGTTATCACTGGTGATGATGATCTTGTCGGCTAGGCGTGCGGCAATAGCACCCATTAATGCACGTTTACTTTTGTCCCGATTGCCACCACAACCAAAAACGCAAATTAATTTCCCCTTTCGTAATTTAGCGATTGGCAAGAGTGTTTCCAGCGTTTTTTCTAAAGCATCTGGCGTATGCGCAAAATCGACAACCATCATGGGATGCTGCGCATCGGATGAATTAATTAATTCCAAACGTCCGCTAACAGGTCTTAAAGATTCTACATATTGAATCGCTTTACCAATCGGTACTTGATTCGCTAATAAGGCGCACAGTACAGCTAACGCATTCTGTACATTAAACTCTCCTAAGCAAGAGAGCTTTACTTCATACCAAGAGTCTTCAAATCTGCATAGAAATTGCACCCCGGTTTGACTTAAAACAATATCTTTTGTCACAACACCGGTACATACCGCTTGGATATCATGAGGTATTTCTTGCCACATCGCCTGCGAACCGTATAACCAAAATATTGGTAATTTTGCTCCTGATTTGTTTTGATGATTACCTAATAATTGATTCTTGGTAATTAATTTAGATAACCAAGCACGACCAGTCTCATCATTGATATTGATCGCAATATGGGCCAAGCTAGAAAACTCAAATAATGCAAACTTTGCCTCTTCATAAGCACGCATATCGCCGTGATAATCCAAATGATCTTGCGTCAGATTGGTAAATATGGCCATGTCAAATTGCACGGCATTGACTCTGCCTTGCTCAAGCGCATGCGAAGAAACCTCCATCGCAACGGAATGGTTAGCTTCTGCCTTTAACTCAGCAAGGACGCGTTGAACTCTACAAGCATCTGGTGTGGTAAAGCCAGTAGTTTTGAGCTGGTCTAGTCTACCGTAACCAAGTGTGCCAAGAAGTGCTGTTGGCATTACCTGGTTTAATGCCTGAGTAATCCAATGTGTAACTGTTGTTTTACCATTTGTACCTGTCACGCCAATGACTTGTAACTTGGATGAAGGGTTTTGGTACCAGTTCGCAGCAATCGCTCCGGCCATTTGGGCAAGTCCTGGAACAGGTATACAGCGAACATCCCCAAGAACCTCTCGTGCCTCTACAAATAAATGCTCATCCCAGTCTGTATTCTCGTACAAAACAATAGCAGCGCCGCTTGCTAAGGCTTGCGGAATATGCATCCGATTATCACTTCGGCCAACACCACCACCAACTGGGTATGCTAAAAATACATCGCCAGGTTGAAGTAGTCTAGTATCCATACACAGATTAGCTAAGCGATCAACTTCGCTATAGAGTATATGTTCTATATCTAAGATTGATTGCGTAGTTCGGCTAGTCATATAGCTCATCTCTGCATGGACACCTGTTGCATCATTTCTGGGGTTTTTACTAAATCTTTGAGAGCAGAGTCTGGTGCCACATTTAAAACGCGTAACGCACCATTTGTGATTGCAGCAAATACTGGCGCGGCCACCTCTCCACCATAATGACTCCCTGCTGTTGGTTGATCTACTACGATCGCGACCACAATTCGAGGTGCGCTAATGGGGGCAACGCCTACAAAAAACGCATCATAACGATTGCTAGCGTAACCACTTTTACCATTCGATTTATGGGCTGTACCTGTTTTACCTCCAACGCGATATCCAGCAACTTTGGCCTTCGTCGCTGTACCACCCTCTTGCGTTACCATTTCCAGCATACTTCGCACTTCGATAGCAACCTTTGGGGATAAGATTCTTGTACCAACTGGCGGGGTATTCACCTTAATCATCGATAAAGGAACTAACTCTCCATCTGTTGCAAATATGGTGTAAGACCTTGCTAACTGATATAAGGAGGTCGAAACACCATATCCGAATGACATAGTTGCTTGGTCTAATTTGCCCCATTTTTCATGTGGTCTTACAATTCCGGCAACGGCTCCTGGAAAGCCAATTTTAGGGGCTTGACCAAAACCAACCGATTGAAACATCCCCCACATATCTTCCGCGGACATTTGTAAAGCGATGCGACTAGTACCTATGTTGCTCGATTTTTGAATAATTTGCGCTACCGATAAAGTGCCATACGTGTGCGTATCTGTAATAACCTTTTTACCTATTTGTAAATGTCCAATCTGCATCTGTGTGTTGGCACTGACAATCCCGTTTTCCATGGCTAGAGCAATCGTAATTGGCTTCACGGTTGAACCAGGCTCAAAGGTATCTGTCAATACTCGATTGCGTAATTGCTCACCAGTCATCCCAGCCCGATTATTCGGATCATATGAGGGCCAATTTGCTAAAGCTAAAATTTCTCCTGTAACGGTATCTAAAACAACAGCGCCGCCTGCTTTCGCTTTATGAAGAGCAACCGCCTCTTTAATTTCCTTATAAGCAAGAGCTTGAATTTTGCTATCGATGGATAGTTGTAAATCCATCCCATTTCGCGGCGCTTGAAAATCGCCCCGATCCTCTACAAATCGGCCTAATCGATCCTGAATGACTTTACGTTGGCCATTCTTACCAATTAATGTCGACTCATTAGACAGTTCCATTCCTTCTTGGCCCTTACCCTCAACATTGGTAAAACCAATCACATGGGCCATCGACTCGCCCTCCGGATAGTAACGCCGCGGCTCATTAACAATTGATATTCCGGGAATGTCTAACTCTTTAATAGCCTTTGCTACATCTGGCTCAATTAATCGTCGTAAAAATATTTGGCTTCGACTATCTGATAGTTTTTTTTGTAGATCTTGCTCACTCATTTTGAGTAACCTAGCAAAATTCACAAACTTCTCTTTAGATAGTTCTTTCGGGACAGCACTTGGATAGGCAATAATCGTTTTCGCCTCTAAACTGGTGGCGATAATTGCCCCATTGCGATCGAGTATTTTTCCACGTACCGCCACAATTTCGTGCGAACGATTGATGACTTTTTCACCTTTAGCAATATAAAAATCATTGCCAGGTCCCTGTATCCAAAAGGCTCTCCCTATTAATGCGCAAAAGCCTGCAAACATCAAAAACAAAACAACCCGTGAGCGCCACATCGGTAAGCGAAGGACAATACTAGAGGGCGGATTCGAAGAGGTGGTTCTCATTAATTGACTTTTAGATATACCGTTTTATCTTGCTTGGCTTCGTTCATATGTAATTGTTTTTTTGCCATCTCTACAATGCGAGAGGATTTGGATAATTCACGCTGCTCATACTCAAGCCGACTCCATTCCTGATTTAACTTACGCTCTTGTGACTCGAACCGGTTTTTTTCCATGAACAAAATACGTGTTCGTTGTTGGGAGTAAACCAGAAGTAATGAACACCCCATTAATAATCCAATAACAATCACTACTGCGCGGTTCATCCTGTTACCCCGACTTTTTCAGCCACGCGCATGACTGCCGATCGTGCTCTTGGATTCGTTTTCACTTCTATCGCACTGGGCTTAATACGGGCAATTATCTTTAGTGGTGACTTAGGTAATTCAGACTCGCGTAGAGCCATGCCGCGGGGTATTTCTACCTTACTGTGACGTTGCATAAACTGCTTCACAATTCGGTCTTCTAAAGAATGAAAACTAATTACCACTAAGCGTCCACCTGTTTTTAATAAGGACAGGCTCATATTTAAACCTTCCTCCAAGTCGGCAAGCTCTTGGTTGACATGAATCCGTATAGCTTGAAAGGTACGTGTGGCCGGATCCTGCTCGAAGTCACGCGTGTGGACGACACGAGCCACGATCTGCGCGAGCTGTCTTGTGGACCCAATAGTGGTGCCTTGTTGCCGGCTAGCAATAATCGCCTTTGCAATTTGGATAGCAAACCGTTCTTCCCCATACGCTTTAATAACCCTCGCTATCTCTTTTTCGCTGGCCGTTGCCAACCATTCCTGAGCACTCTGGCCCGTTTGATTGTTCATGCGCATATCTAACGGGCCATCTAGTCGAAATGAAAAACCGCGCTCGGCCTGATCGATTTGTGGTGAACTGATGCCTAAATCCAATAAGATGCCATTCAAACTGTTTGGTGCGACTAACTCCGACATCTTTGTAAATGACTTGTGATAAATTTGTAGCCGTTGATCCTTGATCAAGCCTGCTTCCTGGATTGCTTGCGGATCTTTGTCGGTCGATATTAAGCAGCCATCTTTTGGTAGCACTTCTAAAATTTTTCGGGAATGTCCCCCACGCCCAAAAGTTCCATCCAGATAAATGGTTTGGCTCTGCGCTTGGTCGTTGTAAGCGTTGTTCTGCATTAAGGCAGTAACTGCCTCGTCCAGTAATACCGGCCGATGACTGAAGGTCATGAGTCCCTAACATCAGAAAGTAAATTGTCGCAAAGCCTCAGGCATTCCTTGCGAGATAGCAAATTGCTCTTTACTGGCATAAGTGCTAGCATCCCAAATTTCAAGGTGGCTACCCATGCCCAGCAAAATGATGTCGCGCTCAATACCAGAGGCAGCTCTTAACTCAGGACTAATTAAAATCCTCCCAGAGCCATCCATTTCAACTTCTGAAGCATTCCCTAAAAATATTCTTCGCCACCAATGGGCCTCCATCGGTAATTTCGATATTTTTAAGCGGAATTCTTCCCATTCAATTTTGGGGAAAAGTAGCAAACAACCATCAGGGTGTTTAGTTAAAGTAACTGTGCCAAGACTTTCTGTTTTGAGGGCGTCACGATGCCGAGCCGGAACTGACATCCGCCCCTTCACGTCCAAATTGATCGCTGAAGCACCTTGAAACATTATTTTCCCACTTTTTCACACTTCCTCCCACTTTAAAGCTTCAATAATGCTTGGTCAAGACTTTTACTAAAAAAATTTGATTTTTTCTTGCAATTACAAGAACTTAGCAACGACACTTCATTATTTTTTTCATAAAAAAATAATATAAAACATGGACTTATAGAGCATACTTAAACAAGGGGCTTAGGTATAATGATAAGAACCCTCATTCAAGAGCTATTTTTTCAAAAAAAACTACACATAATATGCAGTTTTCGTCATCAAACGAGAAGCTATTTGCATCCCCTGCTGCGCGACCTTTGGCAAAGTTGCCGCCCCAGCCTCAATGGCCATTTCTTGATGAAGCGATTCTTCGATCCGCATTTGTTCCACAATGGCTCTAGAAGCCAAATCCCCCTCTGGTAGACTTTGTAAGTGTCCATCTAAGTGTTTGGTTACCTGCTTTTCCGTCTCAGCAACAAAACCTAAACTCCAGCGATCACCTGAAAGTCCAGCAATAACTCCAAGCATAAAGGACCCACCATACCAAATAGGATTCAAAAAACTTGGGCGCGAATTCAACTCCTTTAAACGCGAAGCACACCAGGCCAAGTGATCTTCCTCCTCAATTGCGGCTTGAGTTAATTGCTCTTTAATGACCTGCGAGCGACTCGTTAAACGCTGCGCTTGGTAAAGCGCTTGCGCACAAATCTCACCGACATGGTTGACTCGCATGAGCCCAGCGGCATGCTTCTTTTCAGCTTCGCTAAGCACGATCTCGGCAGACTGTGCTGAGATGGTTGACTTTGGAGTAGGTCGACGCTGCGCCGACGTGCCCGATAAAGTACGCAGAACTCGATCTGTTTCAATGATTAAATGATCCAAAAACATTTATATATCCTTTTATAGGATTACTGCGCATGAAATCATGCGGTATTTTTTCCTTTACGCCCATGATAAAGCCCAGCCATCGTGCCAATAACCTCAGCCGTAGACGCCGTATCTTCTAAAGCAAAACCCTGCGCCATCGCTGCTGTATAAATTGGAGCAGTGGCATTAAAAATAGGCAGCGGGCATCCGACCGACTTGGCTAACTCCCCAATTACTTGCATATCTTTTTGCCAAACCTCGACCTTCATCGTTGCTGGAGTATATTTTCGGTCAATCATAAAAGGCATTCTTAAACGCATTACACCCGTACCAACGACTGGACTTGGGCCAAAAATATCTAAGACTTCTTTTGGGTCTAAGCCAATTTTTTTAGCAAATATCACGGACTCTGCGGATGCGACGTTATATATCGCTACCAAATGATTGGCAATCATTTTCATTTTTAAACCATTACCATACGCGCCAACATAAGGCGCATTATCTGATAGGCATTTAAAAATAGGGCTTATTTGTTGACATATTTTTTTATTGCCACTCACAAAAATCGTCCACGCGCGATCTTTCATCCGCGCTGCTGTGCCGCTAATTGGGCAATCAAGCAAGCTCACTCCAGGCTTTTTTAATTGTTGTGCAATCAATTCCTTATCCGCCATAGGAAGCGTACTCGTTTCAACGAGAATAAGCTTTTTAGGGCTTTTTGACAAAGCCTCCTGAATTTGGGTGTACACCAAGCGCAGGGCTTGACTCGTTGCTAACGAGGTAATCACAACATCCGCTTTATAAACGACGTCTTGGGCAGATTTGAGGGGCTCTCCACCGGCTCGACTAAGTCGTTTACAAGCGGCCTTCTCTAGGTCAAACCCGATCACTTTAAAACCACTTCGTAGAAGAGTTTCTGCCATAATTCCACCCATAATTCCTAGGCCAATAATTCCAATAACTGGGTTTGTCATTTGTTCTTTCTGAACCATTATTTTTTCCGTGTGTGCAATTCTTTATTCAACATACTTTGAGTACTACTCAAAACTCTTTACGTATCAGTATAAAGAGCCTTACACCCCGATGCAAAAATATGCGCTCAATTTTTATACCCCAACTAGCCAAGAAGGCTTGTATTTGGGTAATCTTGATTTACCTGATTTACCCTATTCTCAGATTGTAAGAATTAGGCTAAGATAAAGTATCAATCTGCGCTATTTATGAAAATCATCCCCGAATTCCTCGAACAACAAAGTCTAATCCAAACAATTCGGAGGGATATTCATGCGCATCCAGAATTAAAGTTTACGGAATTTCGAACCTCGGCTATGGTGGCTCAACAGTTAAGAGACTGGCATATCCCAGTGCACCTTGGTCTTGGAACTACCGGCGTAGTTGGCACCATCACAGGGCAACTCGGTCCAGGAAAGTCCATTGGCCTTCGAGCCGATATGGATGCGCTCCCCCTCACCGAACACAATACTTTTGCGCACGCTTCTCAATATGCTGGTTGTATGCATGCTTGTGGACATGACGGACATACTGCAATGCTTCTTAGCGCAGCCTTGTATCTTTCCAAACATCGACAATTTCAGGGTACTGTTCACCTGATTTTTCAACCTGCTGAGGAGGGCGGTGGCGGTGCTCGAGAAATGATGAAAGATGGTCTTTTTGAACTCTTTCCCTGCGACGCTGTCTTTGGTCTGCATAATTGGCCCGGCATGCCTGAGGGCCAATTTGGAGTAATTCCAGGCCCCATGATGGCCTCTAGTAACGAATTCAAAATTACGCTCAAAGGTAAAGGCGCGCATGCAGCCCTGCCTCACAATGGCATTGACCCAGTTTTAGCCACTAGTCATCTAGTCTGTGCGCTCCAAAGCATTATCACTCGTAATAAAAAGCCGATCGATACAGCCGTTCTTTCTATTACACAATTTCATGCTGGGCATGCGACCAATGTTATCCCAGATGATGCCTGGATCAGCGGAACAGTTCGAACCTTTACAACTGAAGTCCTTGACCTTTTAGAGATTCGCCTACGTGAAGTAGCTCAGTCAATTGCCATGGCATTCTCCTGCCAAGCTGAAGTAGAATTTATTCGCAACTATCCGCCTTTGATTAACCACCCTGTTCAAACGGCCTTTGCACGCGAAGTAATGCGTACACATTTTGGTAAAGATTGTGTCAGCGAGCATACTGAACCAACGATGGGTGCTGAAGATTTTGCGTTTATGCTGGAACAAGTTCCAGGTTGTTACGCCTTTATCGGCAACGGCGATGGCTCACATCGCTCTAGTGGGCACGGCTTAGGGCCATGCCATCTCCATAATCCGTCTTATGATTTTAATGACAACCTCTTGCCCATCGGAGCAAGTTACTGGGTTCATCTAGTTCATGATTTCTTAAAAAATTCGTCACATGCAACTGCTGCAGTTAACTCTTAAGACTTCACCGCTTATTTGATTTGAACTCAATATCACCATAGATCGCCTGAACTTCTGACTTCGTATTATCCGTATCAGTCATCAAACCTAAGGCGATTAATCCACCGGGATTTTCTTCAAATGCCTTTTTAAAGTCCTCTGTAATATTGCGTTGATGATGACGCCAATGCCCCAGATGCTCATTACCGCTATCTACGACGATCATCTTTACTCTGGAGGTATGTTTACTAGTCAAAACTTCGCCAATCCGATGATTACCGCCCCAAATATACATGAGAGTCGCATAGGGTAGTTGCTGTCCGCTAATGAGATAGGCCATTTCAAAAGCGATTTGTTCCTTGAGTGATAATTTCGATTTATCTCCATCAAAACCAAGAACTAATCGCAGAGGCGCATCATCCGAGTGACTCAAACTGTTATCAGCAGAGTCTATAGTTCCTAAAGCTTTCCAACTCCAAGAAAGATTTGTGTAATGTGGTTTTTTAGGTTTTAACCGAAATACCATACCCGATGCACTTGCTTTTGCATCGGCATGCAAAACCGTTTTACCTTGATATGGCTTTAAACGATAATGCGTTTTATTTTTAGTTGGTAATAATGTCCAAGGATACCAGCCAGAAAACCCTACCTCAGCCGAAGATTTCTCTTCTACGGGTTTAGCCTGTAATGCTTCAGAAGCGATAATGGACGAATTTTCTTCTAAAAGTTGCGGAGTAATCGCTAGATTAGAAAATTTAACAATTTCTGTGGCAACAGTACCATTTGGAATTTGGTCTGCGACAAGTGGCTCTTTTGGTTGAATAGCGCATGATGATGATAGGCAAACTCCCAAACAGCTAATCATGCGTACAAACCAAGGATTTTTCATCTGACATCCAACTGATGCGGTAATATCGCCCAAACTCGACCAACTTGTTTCATCTTGCCAGCTTTCATTCCCGCACTCCCGTCAGAACCCCAAAAATAATCTGCTCGAACACCTCCCACAATAGCAGAGCCCGTGTCCTGAGCAAAGACCATCCTTTTAATAGGTTTATTATCATCAGGATCCGTGGTGGAGAGAAACATGGGCGCTCCCTTAGGTATAGCCTGCCAATCCACTGCAATACTTCTTCCTGGTGTTAAAGACACGCCAATACTTCCAACCGGGCCATCTTTCACAGATAATTGATCGCGTAAAATCTTAAAAAAAACGTATCTTGGGTTAGCATCCAATAGCTCATTAATCCGCTGTGGATTTTTTTTTGCCCATTCACTAATACTCTGCATGCTGGCCTGCTGCGCAGTTAACTCTTTCCGATCAATTAACCACTGGGCAATGGATTGGTATCTTTGCTGATTCGTACCTGCAAAACTAAGCCGAAGAATTTGTTGATTTTCTAGGAGGATTCTTCCTGAGCCTTGGATTTGCATCATTGCTGCAGCGACTGGATCCTCTACCCAAACTATCTCTTGTCCATGTAAGGTATTACTATTTAACAGATCTTTCCGCGGCGGTCTCACTATGTTGGGGTTGGACTGCCAGCTTTCTGGAAACCGGTGTAATGGGGTTTGATAAGGCCCCTGCTTCGTCATAGAGCCTTTGAGAGTCGGCTCAAAATACCCAGTGATCAAACCCGTTGGACTACCTACTGCAAATTGTTTATTGTGTTTTGCTTGTGTAATTTCCCATACTTGAAAATACGTCTCAAAATAAGTTCGAATCACTTGGTTATTTTTTAGCGCCTGACTAGAAATATTTTTTGCACGATCACACGCTCCAGTCCATGCTGGACTATTTTGTAATCTACTCAAATATTGACAGCTTTTTAACCATGCTTGCCAGGCATCCTCGAGAGGATCTTCTTGCCAGCCTGGCAAATCTTTCCAACTAACTAAACGATATTGCGCTGCTGGATATTGCAAAGGCATGATTACTGCAGAAACGGGAGACTCTCTTGTAATCACCACAGGCATATTTTTAACCGGTCCAAAACACCCTGTCAAAAAAATAAAGAGTACTCCTAGGAGTAAAATACTTGGAATACTCATGACATGAAAACTTTCAGATCGGTATGCTCTCTAACTTATTTGATGAATACCCCTTACTCATACTTCTGATTGAAGCTGGAGTTGCCCTGCTCATCTTGGTGTTTATCGTAGTTTGGACTATGATGGGCCGGAAAAAATAGGCTTTCATAGAATTCTGGCGTCACTAATGTAAAACTCGGGGGATGGCTAAGGCAAACTCAGGAATCGGCGCTTCAAAAAACTGGGCATCTTCTGAAATACAAAAATAATTACCCTTCATACTCCCTACCGGAGTGGGTATGGTTGCCCAACTGGTGTATTCAAAAGTCTCACCCGAGCGCAATAGTGGTTGCTGCCCAACCACTCCTAAACCTTTGACTTCCTGGGTATGACCCTCACTGTCAGTAATTAACCATTGCCTAGCAACCAACTGAAAAGGTACATCTGAGTCATTTTTGATGGATAAATTATAGGCAAAATGGTACTGCCCTAATTCAGGTTTTGATTGTTCTTCCAAATACTGGACTTGAACAGAAATATTAATTGAAAAATTTGTCATAGACTCATTTTGATGCAATTCGTAGAAATTGCCAAGTCTCCCATAAATACTAGCGCTAAAATAGCGTCATGAAGAGCAAATTATTACCGGTCATTGCACCATCCATCTTGGCTGCTGACTTTGCCCGTCTGGGGCACGAAGTTGAGACTGTCCTATTGGCTGGAGCAGACTGGATACATTTTGATGTCATGGATAATCACTTTGTACCGAATTTAACGATTGGGCCTCTCGTTTGTGAAGCCATTCGGCCCTATGCCAAAAAAAATCAACAACCTGCCTGTATCGATGTCCATCTCATGGTCGAACCAGTTGATCGGATCATCCCTGATTTCGCTAAAGCAGGTGCTAACTTAATTAGTTTTCACCCAGAGGCAAGTACCCATATCGATCGAACTCTGCGATTAATCAAAGATCAAGGTTGCCAAACTGGCCTCGTCTTTAATCCAGCAACACCCCTCAATTATTTAGACTTTGTTCTCGAGCAATTAGATCTTGTGCTAGTCATGTCGGTCAATCCGGGTTTTGGTGGGCAACAATTTCTACCGAGTAGTCTTTTAAAAATTGCTGCGATTCGCGCGAAGCTGGATGCTTTTGAGCGGGAAACAGGTAAGCAAATTCGACTGGAGGTTGATGGTGGAATCAATCCGGATAATATTGCCAAAATTTATCAAGCTGGAGCAGACACCTTTGTCGCAGGCTCGGCAATTTTTAGCAAGCCGCCATACGATCAGGCGATCTTACAAATGCGCCAAGCCCTCTTAGAAATTAAATAATGACTCCCCTTGAATTCGAAAAGCTTGCCAAAGAAGGCTATAACCGTATTCCAATCATTCTGGAAACTCTGGCGGATCTAGAAACTCCCCTTTCTCTTTATATGAAACTGACTCAACATGAGGGCAGTCAAAATACTTTTTTACTCGAGTCCGTAGTCGGTGGTGAGCGCTTTGGACGTTATTCAATTATTGGCCTTCCCGCTAAGACCCTTGTGCGTATTGTGGGTACTCCAGACGCACCGAAAAATGAAGTACTCTTGCAGGGTCAAGTGATTGAAACAAACTGTGATAATCCGCTCGATTTCATTGAAGCCTACCTCGCCAGATTTCGAGCGGCAATCAAACCGGGGCTACCCCGTTTTTGTGGTGGCCTAGCAGGCTATTTTGGCTTTGATACTGTTCGTTATATTGAACCTAAATTAGCCCAGTCTACCCCTCAAGATGAACTCCATTTGCCAGATATTCAATTGCTTTTGACTGAAGAGTTAGCAGTAATTGATAATTTGGCAGGCAAGCTTTACTTCATTGTCTATGCCAACCCTGACCAAGATAATGCCTATCAAATTGCAAAACAACGGTTAAGTATTTTGAGAAGTTATTTAGATAAACCTATCATCTCTCAAAAATCGTTAGCTAGCACGGCGACCCAAGCCGTGCGTCAATTTTCAAAGTCCGCCTTTATGGCATCTGTCCAAAAAACCCAAGAATACATTCTTGCGGGCGATTGTATGCAAGTTGTGATTAGTCAAAGAATTAGTCAACCATTTCAAGACTCGGCTCTGAATCTGTATCGTGCACTTCGGGCTTTAAACCCCTCACCTTATTTGTATTTTTATGATTTTGGGGATCACCAACTCGTCGGTTCCTCTCCTGAAATTTTAGTTCGCCAAGAAAGCCACCCGCAACAAGGAACAAACTCTAGTAAACGGATGGTCACAGTTAGACCACTTGCCGGTACACGGCCGCGCGGCAAAAATCCCGAAGAAGATGCAATTCTTGGTGCAGAACTATTAGCGGACCCAAAAGAAATTGCTGAACATGTCATGCTCATTGATCTAGCTAGAAATGATATCGGTAGAATCGCAAAAATTGGTAGTGTCCAGGTCAAAGAAAAAATGACTATTGAAAAATATTCTCATGTGCAACATATCGTTAGCTCTGTTGAGGGTGAACTCAGAGATGATGTTTCCAATATGGATGTCTTACGCGCCACTTTCCCAGCTGGCACGCTCTCGGGCGCACCAAAAATCCGCGCGATGGAAATTATTGATGAAATGGAAATCACCAAACGAGGTCCTTACGGTGGCGCCGCTGGTTATCTATCTTTTTCGGGGGATATGGATGTAGCTATCGTCATTCGTACCGGCGTTATTAAGGATGGCTGGGTGCACTCCCAAGCTGGCGCAGGGATTGTTGCAGACTCCCATCCAGAGGCTGAATATTTAGAAACAGAGGCGAAAGCGCGGGCTGTTTTACGAGCAGCTGAAATGGTTCAAGGAGGCCTTGATGCTCCTAATGATTGATAATTATGATTCATTTACGTACAACCTCGTGCAATATTTTGGTGAACTGGGTGTGCATGTCAAAGTCGCGCGAAATGATGAAATCACACTCCCGGAAATAGCAGCTCTTGCGCCCAAATATATTTGTATTTCACCAGGACCATGTAGCCCGACAGAAGCGGGTATTTCAGTAGCGACAATCCAATATTTTGCTGGAAAAATTCCTCTTCTCGGAGTTTGTCTAGGGCATCAATCCATAGGTCAAGCCTTTGGCGGGAACATCATTCGCGCTAAACGGGTGATGCATGGCAAAGTTGACACGATCGAGCATACTGGTCAGGGTGTTTTCACAAACTTACCCGCCAGGTTTGAGGTGACAAGGTATCATTCGCTTGCAATTGAGCAAGCTAGCCTACCAGACTGCCTAGAAATTACCGCATCAACGAGTGATGGGGAAATTATGGGCATACGGCACAAGCAATTTGCTATTGAGGGTGTTCAGTTTCATCCTGAATCGATTCTCTCGGAATATGGCCATGAACTCTTAAATAACTTTTTAAATCAAACCATCTAATCGATCTTTACTATGGCCATCTCCTATCAAGAAGCACTCCTTCGTTGTATTGAACATCGTGAAATCTTTCATGATGAGATGCTCGATTTAATGCGCTCTATCATGCGGGGCGACTTATCGCCAACGGTGACTGCGGCTCTTCTTGTTGGTCTTCGAACCAAAAAAGAAACGATCGGTGAAATTACTGCCGCTGCCATTGTTATGCGCGAGTTTGCTAATCATGTGAGTGTTACGAATGATACAAATTTTGTGGATATTGTTGGTACCGGTGGGGATGGCTCACATAGTTTTAATATCTCTACTACGGCGATGTTTGTGGTAGCTGCAGCTGGCGCAAAAGTCGCCAAACATGGTAATCGAGGAGTCAGCAGTAAATCGGGAAGTGCTGACGTCTTAGAGTCACTCGGAGTCAGAATAGACCTACAAGCCGAGGCGATCAGTCAATGTATTACCACTACGGGTATGGGATTTATGTTCGCCCCCAATCATCACCCGGCTATGAAAAACGTTGCGCCAGTCCGAAAAGAACTAGGTATTCGTACGATTTTTAATATTCTTGGACCACTGACCAATCCAGCGAATGCTCCGCACATGTTAATGGGCGTGTTTCATCCAGATTTAGTAGGTATTCAGGCAAGAGTATTGCATCGCCTGGGTATGAAACACGCTCTGGTAGTCTTTGGCAAAGATGGTATTGACGAAATTTCTCTGGGCGCAGCGACTCTCGTTGGAGAAGTTCGGAACGGCGAAGTTCTAGAATACGAAATACATCCTGAAGATTACGGCTTCGCAATGGTGAGTAGCCGAGCTTTTAAAGTTGACAGTCCTGAAGAGTCTAAAGCGGTTATGCTCAATGTTCTTAACAATATCCCAGGCCCCGCCCACGATATCGTCTGCCTGAACGCTGGCGCAGCCCTTTATGCCGCCGACCTGGCTAGCTCGATTCAAGAGGGAATTACGCTGGCTAAAGCAGCCATTACCTCTGGCGCCGCAAAAAATAAACTCGAACTCTTTGTAAAAACCACACAGGCACTTGCTCTTCTCTAACTATGTCTGATATCTTAAAACGGATCCTCGTCACCAAGCGGCATGAAGTGACTGCTGCGAAAAAAGTGCTTTCGCAAAGTACGCTCGAAATACTTGCAAAAGAAAGTCTTACTGATCAAGCTGCTAAGCCACGAGGCTTTTTTCAGGCAATTGAACAACAAATTGCGCTCGGTAAATCCGGCGTTATTGCAGAAATTAAACAGGCAAGTCCAAGTAGGGGTATCTTACGTTCGCCATTTTTCCCCGGTCAAATTGCTAAAAGCTATGCCAAACACGGTGCGGCTTGTTTGTCGGTCTTAACAGATATAGAGTACTTTAAAGGCTCTACAGACTATCTCAAAGAAGCCAGAGCCGCTTGCAGTTTGCCAGTTCTTCGTAAGGATTTTATGCTGGAGCCCTATCAGTTTTTCGAAGCGAGAGTGATGGGTGCAGATGCCGTGTTATTAATTATTTCGGCGCTCAGTGATAGTGAATTAATGGAGTTTGAAGAGCTTGCACATAGTTTAGGTATGGACGTCTTAGTTGAAGTTCATGGTGCACAAGAACTAGAGCGTGCCTTAAAGCTCAAATCCCCACTGCTCGGGATTAATAATCGAGATTTGAAAACCTTTGAAGTAACTTTACAAAATACCATTGACTTATTGCCCAGCATTCCTAAAAGTAAACGTATCGTAACGGAGAGTGGCATTTTAGAAAAGGCCGACGTGGAATTAATGCGCTCGCACAATGTCCATGCATTTTTAGTGGGTGAGGCGTTTATGAAAGCGCCGATTCCGGGCTTGGCTTTGGAACAGTTATTTAGTAATTCTTAGGCCCTAAGCGACATGTAGACAACGCCTCACATCTTCAGCGATTGCAAGAGAAGATGTGAGGCCAGGCGATTCAAAGCCAAATAAGTTGATTAGGCCCTCTAAGCCGTGCTGGTCTCTTGTATCAATCCGAAAATCTCCTGCTGGTTCGAGTTTGGATGTGATTTTTGCGCGCACTCCGGAATAATCTGGGCTTAATGAGGCGTCGGGTAGCCCAGGCCAATAGGACCGAATCGCCGCGTAAAACAACTCGCCACGCAGCGGGTCGACGGTATAGTTAATTTCTGATTCGTCTGTAATCTCTAACCACTCGACATCTGGTCCAAATTTAGCCTGACCACCTAAATCAAGAGTCAGATGTACCCCAAGCCCACCTGGCTCTGGAATGGGGTAAATTAGACGATTAAATGGCGACTTACCCTGAAGGGCAAAATAGTTCCCCTTGGTAAAATATGCTTTGGGGATATGGCTGGGTGGCAAGCCCTCAACACAACTAGCCACCTTCGGTGCACTTAAGCCCGCACTATTAATTAAATATTGTGTTTGAATTTGTAGATTACTATCTCCACCAATATCCAAAATATAACCATTTGCGCCGTCTTGAACTGGTCTTACGCGCAGTAAAGGTGCTTGATAGGCTAGCATTCCACCCGCATCCTCAAAGCCCCCCAATAAGGAGAGCATGTATGCGTGACTATCAATCACACCTGTACTTTTAGAATGAATCGCTTCGACGCAGCGTAATGCAGGCTCCAAGGCTTTAACCTCTGACTTGCCTAGGCGAGCCATTTGCGGAACACCATTATTCATTGCGCGGGTCCAAATTGCCTCTAAATCTTGCAATTGATTAGCTTCACTGGCCACAATGAACTTGCCACAAGGTTGATACGGAATGTGGTGACTCTCTAGATAAGCATACAAAAGACGATTGCCCGTCACGCAAAAGCGGGCTTTTTGAGAGTCTTTTGGATAGTAAATACCGGCATGAATAACTTCGCTATTTCTGGCGCTAGCAATCGTTCCAAAAGCTTTTTCTCGCTCTAAAAGAATGGTTTCCAAGCCACTTTTTGCTAATTGCCGAGCAATTGCCAGTCCAATGACGCCAGCGCCAACCACCACACAATCAACTCGATCCAAAGTAGAAACTCTCTAATTAGAAAATACGCTAGACGTTAAAGAGGAAATTCATGACATCGCCGTCCTTAACAATATACTCTTTCCCCTCCGCACGCATCTTACCCGCCTCCTTAGCGCCGGACTCCCCTTGAAACTGAATAAAGTCTGAAAAACTGATGGTTTGCGCCCGAATAAAGCCTTTTTCAAAATCCGTATGGATTACGCCAGCTGCTTGCGGGGCCGTATCACCGACGCGTATCGTCCAAGCTCTGACTTCTTTAACGCCAGCCGTAAAGTATGTTTGCAAACCCAATAATTCAAAGCCCGCTCGAATTACCCGGTCTAGACCAGGCTCTTGCATGCCCATGTCTTTTAAAAACGCGTCTTTATCAGCATCCTCTAAATCTGCAATCTCGGCTTCAATCGCAGCGCATACCGCCACAACCGGTGCACCTTCAAGTGCAGCATGCGCTTTAACTGCCTCTAAGTGAGGGTTATTTACGAAGCCCGTATCTAAAACATTTGCCACATACATGGCCGGTTTGGCTGTAATTAAACAAAAGGGTTTTATAAGCGCCTGTTCTTCTATTGATAAGCCCATTGACCGCACCGGCTTGGCTTCATTCAAGTGGGCGGCAACCTTCGTTAAAACGGCTAGTAAGGCGGCCGCTTCTTTATCGTTACCCGATTTAGCAGCTTTAGTGTACTTAGTTATCGCCTTATCTACTGAGCCTAAATCAGATAAGGCTAATTCTGTATCAATCACTCCAATATCAGAGATAGGATCAACCCGTCCTGCTACGTGAATAACATTGGCATCTTCAAAACAACGAACCACATGGGTTATCGCGTCAGTCTCACGGATATTTGCTAAAAACTGATTACCCAAACCTTCGCCCTTAGACGCACCGGCTACTAGGCCAGCTATATCCACGAATTCCACAATCGCGGGTACAACCCGCTCAGGGTCTACGATTTGAGCTAGTTGCGAGAGACGAGGGTCAGGAACCTCCACCACTCCCACATTGGGCTCAATAGTACAAAATGGATAATTCTCAGCCGCAATACCCGCTTTGGTAAGTGCGTTAAAGAGTGTAGATTTGCCGACGTTAGGCAGGCCGACGATGCCGCATTTTAATGACATAAGCATAATTGTAATAACATCATGGAATGAGTGAACAAGATATGATCGTTTTAGGCGGTGGAATAATAGGTAAAACAGCCGCTCTAGCCCTTTCTCAGAAGGGCTTTAAGGTTCTTCACCTGAGCTTACAATCAAGTACTGAATCCGCTCAGCCAGCAGGGGATTTAACTCAAAACGCATGGCAAAGCCGAGTTTATGCGCTTTCGCCAAGCTCTAAAAAGCTATTTCAGGAGTTACATATTTGGGATGCTTTAACACCAGCCAGAATCCAAAATCTTCAACAAATGAGCATCTACGGCGATAGCGGAAAAAGTACCGATACCTTGCAATTTTCTGCTTTTGAAGGTGCTGTGCCCCAATTAGCTTGGATTGTTGAAACTGATTTAATTGAAAATGCCCTTCGACTGGCC
>CAIQHU010000025.1 GCA_903871735.1 uncultured beta proteobacterium
AATGCCACTACAAAACGTATGGGCTTATTCGGATACTCGCTTTGGGCATAACTATAGGGGATGCCAATCATGCTGCTTAAAGCAATCACTTGACAGATACGTATCTTACGAATACGTACCTGTAAAAGCGCTTTATAAATTATCCTTAAAAATTGCATCTGATCTCCTTTAGACTGTTTTTATTCAAATACCAAATCAGATAACTTATATATGAAGCAGGTTACCTAATCAGATTTAATCCCTGCAGCTTTAATGACTGCTGCATTACTAATCAGTTCATCCTTAATTAATTGATCAAACTGCTCAGGGCTCATTGGCATCGCTTCTGCTCCTAGACCAGCTAGGCGCTCTTTCACTTCATTATCTTGCAGCGCTTTTAAAGTGGATTGATTTAATTTATTCACAATGTCGCGCGGAGTTTTAGCAGACACCAACATGCCAATCCAAAATAAATATTCTGATTTAGCAATACCCGCTTCAGCTAATGTAGGTACGTCCGGTAATTGAGACGATCGCTTTACTGTACTCACTGCCAAAGGAACTAATTTACCCGCTTTAATCATCGGTAAGGCTGAGACTAAGGGCGCAAAAAAGTAATCGATTCGCCCAGTCATCGTCTCAGTAATTGCTTCAGGAGAACCCTTGTAGGGCACATGAACGGCGTCAATACCGGTTGCTAATTTAAATTTTTCTGCGCTCATATGCGTTGCACTGCCTAACCCAGCCGACGCATAATTGAGTTGTCCTGGCTTATCTTTAGCAGCTGCTATGACATCCTTCACTGATTTATAACCTTTATTTGGCGATACAACCATGACATTCGGAACCACTGCAAGAGGTATCACAGCAGAAAAATCTTTCACTGGGTCGTAACTTACCTTATTGATCAGAGGCAACACAGTGTGCGCTCCCGTGTAAACAAATATAGAGTGACCATCTGCAGGGGAGTTAAAAATGGTTTGAATAGCAACAGTCCCAGCAGCTCCAGGCTTATTCTCTACAAAAACAGGAACACCAAATTCATTCTGCAATTTTTCTGCAATAGACCGAGCAATAATATCTGAGGCGCTGCCTGCAGTTGCCCCTGAAATTAATTTGATTGGCTTACTCGGGAAGGTTTGGGCGGAGCCGTTTAAAGGGGTTAGTCCAAGACCAATACTACATAGCAAGACATAAGTTAAATGTATTACTTTACTTCTAGTCAATAGCCATTGAGGCATTGTTTTTCCTGTTCCAAAAATACTAAATACGCGGCAATCCTAATTGCTCAGCCATCCAATCTGCTGTGCGATGTCGATATCGGTAAGGCCGATTATTCGCAATATGGTTACCATCTTCCACAATTAATAATTCTGTTGGGCCAGAGGCCTCATCTGCCATTCGCTTGGTATCCTGCCAAGGAATTAATCGATCTAACTTACCAGTCACTAAAAATAAAGGGCAAGTAATTTGTTGAGCAATACCATTTTTCATCGTCAGCGTTTGACTATATTCCTTCGCCTGCGCCTCTGTCGCCAAATGACTTCTGACCCGAAATGCCTCCCGAGTAAGCGGTGGCAATTGCTCCCAAGTATCAGAAAAATCATAAGGTCCGGCAAGACCAATACAAGCTTTTAAGCGTTTTTCAAAAGCAGCTGCTCGAGGAGCGTAGTATCCACCTAAGCTCACACCCCATAAACCAATCCGGGTATGGTCAATATCATTTCTCTGCATCAACCAGTCCACCATTGCCCTCACTGGCACCTCATAATCCCCACGAATTGGGAAATCATATTCAGCTTCACCTTGGCCTGGACCATCCACCAATAAAGTGGCCATGCCACGCGCCAAAAATGGGAGCTCATACGCTTCAAGCTCTTCTTTAGCCGAGTCTAGGCCTGGCACCATAATTAATATGGGTGGTTTTTGATGATTGCTTGGTGCTCCGAGGTTATTGGTGGCATTAGGCAATCGTAAGAAACCAGCCAAAGTCTTTCCTAAATAAGGAATTTCAACGCGCACCGCTGGTGGGCGCATATGGGGCAATGCCAACTGTTTACATTCAACCGCCTTCATGTGAGCTGCCCGCATCTCGCCTAAATCATGGACAGATACAAATTTGGCAAAATGATAATACACTGCGGCACGTGATAAATGCTCACTAGCACTCAAGAAAAACTGCTGCTCTAGCGCCTCTTTTCCGAGATTTTCGTGAACGAGCGCTCTTTTACTCCAGGCGCTAGTCCAATCCTCCCAGCGATCAATTCCCTGGGTCACTTCTTGAAAATCAGTCAGTAAAATACCATTCGAGACAAAACGTGGTGCCCAATGCGCAATAGCTGACTCAACTCGGGGATCTTTACTCATTAAACTGCTGTCTCCTTAGGCATATACCGTCATACAAGACTCGCAAAGTACTCGCAAGAAATGCATGCCCGTTTTTTTATAAATATAGCTTCTATCATAT
>CAIQHU010000026.1 GCA_903871735.1 uncultured beta proteobacterium
AACCTCCTGAAGTCAAATAAAGCACTTGAATGGGTTGAGCTTCACAAAATTCAAGGTAAGGTTAATTAAATAAATCCCTTTGCTCTTTCAATATTCTGTTCATTTGCTTAATTAACTCTCTAACATAAACGCTATCACCAGTCTTGGTAGCGTTCTTGGATGAAATAGCCTTACCAAAAGCTGTTTTAGCACCCGTAGAGGATTCCCAAGGCCTCCACCTCCTAATTGCTTCACTTTGCCTTAATCGTTGCTCTAGAGTCCATTTTCGGGCCGACATCAAGCTCCTCGTCTAATAGTTCGTTTTGTGGGATTGGATTATTTTCCAAGGAATTATTTACTTGTTGGTGACCATGGGCAATATTGGTCTGTTTGATGAATGCAGTCTGATTAGGTTGTTTCAGTTGAATAAGTGCTTGAAGGGTTGCCCTAGATTGATTTTGTGCCTTTAGCGCCAAATTAAAATGGGTTTGGAACTGTAGCAAGTGTTCTTGTGCTTTTGCTCTTCTAACCATCGATACAAATATCTGCTCTAAGGCTTTTGATTGATTAAATAGCATTTCTTCTAGGCTTGATAAATCATTAGACCTAATTTTTTGCGTTGTTTCTGCAAGTACTTTAAAGGCACTAATGAGTTCCAAATCTTTACCTTGAACATTACCCTTAAATACATCAATAACAGCCATGCCTAAAAAGGATGAATTTAACTTTAATTCAGCTGTGGCATCCTCCTTCTTTTGATTAGGGGGATTTTCAACTACTAACTTTGCATTTTTTTTATTAGCCATAAGCACGCACCCTGAAAGTATTAAAGTTACGAAAGTTCTGAAAGTTTCCTCGGCATTCCAATACTTTGATAACTTTCAGTACTTTTAGAAGTTTGATAACATTCATACTTTCACCCCCCGCCACCAATTTTTATTTTGGCTAAATACTCAGGTGAAATCATGCCGTACTTAATTCCGTAGGTTGGTGCAGGCATTGATAACCATTTAGGCTCAGGACACGATGTATTACTTGAAGAATAACGCTTACAAACTCCATCCAATCTTTGGCGACTATACCCTACCTTTGCCTCCTTAGAAATAGTAACTAACTCAGTTACAGACTTTGAAATTAGTCGAATGTTGTCTAGAACAAAAGCGATTACTTCAATATCTTTTTCCAAATTCCGTTGATATTCAGAAATTGCTAAGGTATCAATATGTTCGTCAAGTAGTTGAACTTCTCTATCTGCAGTAATGATGAAGCTAATATCTTTTATGGGTGCCCTTGTTTTATCTGCCAATGTTGAAACCGTAATCGTACCGTCGGAATTCTTTACAGGAATGAGGTATATCAGTTCATCACAATCGTTTCTAGTATCACCTGTACCCTCAAACATTGGCATACCATCAGCATCATCGTATTTATTGGTATGAGCCAAACAGATGACCGTCATTCCTTTAGCCGTTAAAGTACGAACTAAGGAATAGAAATCTTTTGCCCTTGTTTTATTCATCATGTCGGTGAATTTTTTCAATGTGTCCAATACAATGACATCTTTTGAAAAATCCACATTAGACTGTGCTAGATGTCTCAACTCCTCAATGACCCTTTCTGCCGAACCATTGGTAAGGTCAGGGTTAATCAAGTTATATCCATGGTCTCTTGCATGATGCTGGTAATGCTTAATATCTGATGCTGACGCATCTGCGTTGATATACATGACTCGATAACCATTTTGAGCTAATTCAGCAGATACATGAACCATAAATGTAGTCTTTCCCCCATTTGCTTTTGCGCATAATACGAACATATGTCCTTGTGGAATTAACTCTCTCCAAGCAAATTTTGCATCTGCGATTTTTTCCACGATTTCCTCCGTTACTTCCATGGTTAATAGACCCTTGAATGGGTCGTTGTTTTCATTTGCAATTGACTGTTGAACTAATAATTGATTGAGAAGGCTCATACATTCCCACCCTGATTAAAGTAGTCGTTCCAATCACTAAGTCCATCTAGGTTATCTCCAAAATCAGGAATTAAGGTTGTACCATGTGCCTCCTGAGATGCTTTAATGGCATAAGCTCGCCCTACAGCATCAGAGTCCCCAGCAATAACAATTTGTATATTGGGTAAGTGCTTTTTTAGTTCAACGGCTACAGGCACTAAATTGGCAGCATTAAAAGCAACAATTGTTAAGCATTGGGTATCTTCATAAATTGAAGCTGCAGTAGCATAACCCTCGGCAATATAAACAGGACTATCCATTTGCAATAAGCCAATGAAATGACAACCACCTTTTGTTTTCCCTCCTTTGAGAAACCGTTTATCGCCAAACTCATTGATGAATTGAATAGATTGATAATCACCTTGAATAGAGCAAACGGGTATCAATAAGATATTTCCTTGTTGATTTATACCGTAGGGTTTAACTTTCTTTTTAACTAAGTAAGGATGATTTTCTAAGGCGTCAGATGACCTTATAAACAGTTCTTTTGCCTTAATTGCTCCTTCTTTATGGATAAGGGCTTGCCTTGCTTCTTCTAACCCTTTAATCCGTTCTATCTCTTGTTGTCGAGCCTTTCTTTCCTGTGGGGATAACGATGTCCTATCATCTGCAAACCAAAAATGTTTTTCACCTGTTCGCCAATCATATAAATAACCGCCCTGACCATCAGGAAACAATCTTGCAGATACGCTATTTTTTCTACCAAAACGAATGAACTTGTTAGATATAATTTCACCTTTCGGTTCATATCCAAGTTGACGAATGAATTCATGAAAGGTAATCATTCATGACCTCCATATTGAATTTCATATGACTTGGTTTTATAATTACTGTATGAAAGTGTTTTACTAAGCCAACCTTACTCGTTGGCTTTTTTATTCTGTAGGACATAAATCCTCCCACTTGTAGCTAAGAGGATTCTCTAAAAACTTATGCAATTCTTTATTAGAGTAAAAGGTGCAACGAACACCCATTCTTATAGGTTTAGGTGCTTTTCCTTCAATACTAAGTTGACGGAATTTTTCTCTACTTACTGGTGAAAATTCAGAAAATTGGGCCCATCTACTACACCCATCATGAGGCAATAATTTGGGCTGGGGGACATCGTTATTAGTTGCCATCTTAAGTTCTCCATGTGCATTACTGCACCACTATTGGTGCATGGAGTTACTTTGAGCCTTTACTTCTTAAATAGCATCGCAATTAGCATAATCTATACCGCAATTGCGGTAGTTTAGGTTTTGTAACTAATGGCTTTTTTTGCGGCACTTAATTTACTATCTAAAGTTCTCCTAGAAAAACCGCCCAAGTGGCCATATTCTGCTTCTAAATAATTTTTTAAAGCTTCGTCAGACTGATGTAAATTTTTTTGAATGATGATTTCATATAAGGCAC
>CAIQHU010000027.1 GCA_903871735.1 uncultured beta proteobacterium
CTAATTGAGTAGTGGATAATAGCCCCATGTTTACAGGAATAGTATCTGCTATTGGAAATATTACCGAAGTATGTCCCTTTGGAGACGGCTATCGGCTCTCGATAGATGCCAATCAATTTGATTTAATAGATGTTGTACTTGGGGATAGCATCGCCATCAACGGCGCTTGTATGACTGTCGTTGATATTGATCTCGTAAATACTGTATTTAAAATTGATATCTCTGCAGAATCGATTAGTAAAACAGCCGGATTATCCAAAACCGGCCCCGTTAATCTAGAAAAAGCGCTTCGTTTACAAGACCGGCTCGGAGGGCACTTAGTTAGCGGCCATGTTGATGGTATTGGCCATATCCATCAGTTTTCTCCAGTCACTTCAGATCTTGATAGCTCTTGGCATCTAGTAATCAGGGCTCCTATTACCTTAGCAAAATATTTTGCCTATAAAGGCTCTGTTGTTGTCAACGGCGCTTCTCTGACAATTAATCAAGTAGATGACATCTCAGGAAAAGATGATTGTCGTATTCATATCAACATCATCCCTCATACACTTCAATGCACCACCTTAGCCGAGCTAAAAATTGGTGACTCCGTTAATCTGGAAGTGGATTTAATTGCTCGTTATGTGGAACGCATGCTCTCCTATCAAGTTCTTCAGAGCACTAACCCAATTCCGTGATATCTCTGGGTAAGCCCCCGTAAGATATAGTTTCATCCCTTCAGTTTTTTGTACCTTCAATCTCTTCTTTACGTTTCTGCTTCCTTTACTTATTCGCTTTCTTCATTATTTTGCTAATTCCACTGATTAAATCTACTACAATCTTGAATCACCCTTTATTTCATTAACTGTAATTTTTTTCGTTAGCAAAGCCCGCCATACCCAAGAAAATCATGACAAGTAACTTATCTCAGTTTCTCAGTCCAACTCAAGCAATTGTTGAGGACATGCGCGCTGGTAAAATGGTCATTCTAGTCGATGAGGAAGATCGCGAAAACGAAGGTGATCTTGTCCTGGCAGCCGATCATGTAACGCCCGCAGCAATTAATTTCATGGCTAAATTTGGTCGTGGTTTAATCTGCCTAACCCTCACTCATGAACACTGTAAGCAACTTCGCCTTCCGCTCATGGTCAAAGATAATGGCACGGCCATGGGCACTAATTTCACCGTATCAATCGAAGCGGCTTCTGGTGTTACGACTGGCATTTCAGCGGCAGACCGAGCGCATACGATTAAAACAGCTGTGGCAAAAAATGCTGGCCCCAGTGATCTCGTCCAACCTGGCCATATTTTTCCGCTCATGGCACAGCCCGGTGGTGTTCTAATTCGTTCGGGGCATACTGAAGCAGGCTGTGATCTGGCGTTAATGGCTGGTTGTACTCCAGCCTCCGTCATTTGTGAAATCATGAAAGATGACGGTACCATGGCTCGGTTACCAGATTTAATCGAGTTCGCTCAAGAGCATCATCTTAAAATTGGCACGATTGTTGATCTAATCAAATACCGCAGCCAACATGAAAGTATGGTTAAGCGGGTAGGCTCAAAACTGATCCAAACTATTTGGGGTGAATTCTTAGCTACGCTTTATCAAGACCAGCCTAGTAACAACTTACACATCGCTTTAGCCAAAGGCTCGCCGCAGCCTGATCAAATTACCCTGGTGCGGGTCCACGAGCCAACTATCCTTTTAGATCTTCTTGATCAAGCTGCTGGAGATCACTCCTGGTCCTTGGATAGTGCCCTTCAAAAAATTGCCAGCTCTGATTGTGGTGTGGCGGTCCTTTTAAATATTGCTTCACAACAAGGCGTTTTTAACCAGTGGTTAAATGAGTTTATTCCAAAAAATGTTGACTCTTTAGAATCTGGGCCAAAGATTCGTAAATATGACTTTAGGACTTATGGTATCGGAGCGCAGATTTTAAAAGACCAAAAGGTTGGGAAAATGCGCCTTTTAGCAAAGCCTGGCCCCCTGTCTGGTATGTCAGCCTATCAACTGGAAGTTGTAGGCTATTTAGACCCAAAATAACTTTTTTGTTTTTTAACGTACCCGCATACC
>CAIQHU010000028.1 GCA_903871735.1 uncultured beta proteobacterium
AATTAAGGGGTGACCCAGTTCTTAGGCAAGTGCGATGCATCGGTGATGGCAGATGCTGCCGCAAACTTGGTGGTAGGTAACTTGGTGGCGTTTCCAACAGAGACTGTTTATGGGCTGGGTGCAGATGCATGCAATGCAGCCGCTGTTGCTCGTATTTATTCAGTAAAGAGCAGGCCCGCTGATCATCCTTTAATAGTCCACGTTGAATCTATGGATGCAATAGGTGATTGGGCTAGTGATGTGCCGGAGTATGCAATTTCTTTGGCCCGCGATTTTTGGCCAGGGCCCATGACATTGATTGTGAAGCGCTCTGGGTTAGCTGCAGATTTTGTTACAGGTGGGCAGGACACAGTGGGTATTCGTGTGCCAGCACACCCAGTGGCGCTGGGGTTACTAGAAGCCTTTACTCGCGTGGGTGGCAAGGGAGTTGCTGCACCGAGTGCTAATCGCTTTGGCAATGTTTCACCAACCACTGCCCAAGCTGTTAGTGATGAGCTCAGTGATAACTTGTCAGATAGTGATCAGATTCTGGATGGTGGTGCTTGTGATGTGGGTGTGGAGTCAACAATTATTGATTGCACAGCAGATGCTCCAAGGATTTTGCGACCAGGCGCAATAACCGAAGAGATGATTGAGCACTCAACTGGAATACATCCGTTGAATACTGAAGGTCTTGCAATTCGAGTGAGTGGCTCACTTGAAAGTCATTATTCACCAATCGCCACAGTTGTATTGGATCAGCCCCCTATTGCTGGTCAAGGCTTTATTGCAATGGCAGATGTTGAATCAGCTGTTGGTGTTGTCAGACTTGCAGCCCCGACAACACATGAAGAGTTTGCCAGGGTTTTGTATTCAGCGCTGCGCGCAGGGGATGAGCAAGGTTTAAATACTGTTGTTGTTGTCCAACCTGCAGGAAATGGTATAGCAATTGCTATACGTGATCGATTAATACGTGCGTCAAATTAGAGAAAAGAGTGATCTTTATCTGAATTAACCCTTTATACTAAACTAGAAATTTGAGTAAACTTAATGAGGAAATCACATTGCGATTTACGATAAAAAGAATGAGGGACTCGGTTAAATACCGCAGCTCAGGTTTTCTTTCACATTTAAGTTTTTTTGTAGAAAAAGAAGAAGATAGCTATGATTTGATTTAGCTAGATGGAGCTCACGGCCACCCGGTATGTTGCGTAGACATTACAAATGCCGTACGGCTTACAAAGACTCGGGGATTCATTATTGAATCCAGTAAATCTCAATGAAGTTATGGCCGAAGGTAAGAATTTGAAGGGATTAATCCTAGATTTCCTTTGAGTTTGGAAAACATTTACATTACTCTGAAGGTGGTTAGCGACTCTGCCTTAGTGTAACCTTAATGTATGAATATCTTGGGCCTTTACCCTGCGCCATTCGATAATCAATTGCGACATGACTATAGCGCAAGCATACTTTCGTCGCATGGGATTTATGCCTATGAAGAAGCCAAACTTACAACCTTGAAAAATGAAACGACTTCCATTTTTTCTGAGAGAAGTTTACTCATGGGTCTGAAAGAGTTGGATCTATTGCCTAGCGATATAGACATTATTGCCCTTCCAACCCGATATACCCCCGGGGAAAAGAGGATCGAAAAAGCGCTGTATTGGGACTTTTTTAAGTTTCAGAGTGAAAAAGAAAAAGACTTTGATGTTTGGAAAGAAAAAAAGATGGTTTATGTACCGCACCATGCCGCCCATGTGTCACTAGCTACTTTTACATCAGGTCTAAGCGAATGTGCATATCTCTCCATGGATGGCGGTGGTGATTGGGGAGATAGTAGAAATCTGGTTTTTGGTGAGTACAAAAATGGCACACAACAAGTATTAAAAGAGGATTCTGGCATGGAAACCATTGCTTCCTTCCATGCATTCTTGACCGACGCAATAGGCTTTACCGGAGGAGATAACGGGAAAACTAGCGGATTGGCAGGATATGGAAAAATACATCTTGATTTGGCGGCAAAGCTTGAAACCTTAATTGAAGTTAGTAAGAACGGCGTAAAATTCAACAGACTTCGATTTCAACGATCTGCTCTTCAATTAGCAAAAATGAATCCGTCAAGTTATGACCGGAACAAATTTTTGAATACTTCTCCTAGTGATACGAATCTTCTCCAAGAGGTACTTGGATATTTGCCTCAAGATATTGCAGCCACAGGAGAATATGTACTGCAAAAGTGCGTTTTGCGCCTCCTAAAACAAATGAAGAAGATAACAAGTCAAAGAAAATTAGTACTTACTGGGGGTCTTTTTCAAAATGTTGCCCTCAATAGCGCAATCCTTAAGGCTGGGATTTTTGATGACGTATTTGTTCCAATGGCACCTTCAGATGCTGGGTTGTCCTTGGGGCTGGCGCTTTTTGCAAAAGAATCCCTAGATGAACCTGAGACTCAATATTCTGTGAAGATGAGCGAGGAGTGCAATCCATATATTGGACCATCATTCACGCGGAGTGAAATACAAAACGAATTAGACAACCAGCGCTTAATATACTTTGAGGTTACGAACATCGAAAAAGTAGCGGCAAAACTATTAACTGAGGGTTCAGTAATTGGTTGGTTCCAAGGGCGTGCGGAGTATGGTCCAAGATCATTAGGAAGCCGTTCGATCCTGGCCGACCCTAGAAAGTTTGCTTCGAAATCTAGGGTTAATCAACTACTAAAAAAGCGCGATTGGTTTATGCCATACGCGCCATCAATGCTCGAAGAGCACTCTAGAGATTGGCTCGAGATTGATAAATTTTCACCTTACATGCAATTCGCCCTAAACATAAAATCGGAAAAACAAGAACTAATTCCGGCTGCGGTGCACGTTGATGGAACTTCACGAGTTCATAGTGTTAGACGAGCATGGAATCCTAAATATTGGAGTCTAATTGAAGAGTTTAGGATTTTAACGGGAGTACCTATGGTGCTAAACACAAGCTTCAATAGACATGGA
>CAIQHU010000029.1 GCA_903871735.1 uncultured beta proteobacterium
CCCCGCTGCTCTGACCAAGGCGCTCGATGACCAAGGTGTTTCAATTCAAGCCGTCACCGAAGATATTGCCCACGTGGACTGTGCAATTTTCGCCGTCAACCCCTCTGCCGGAATCGATGCCGAGACGATTGCTGCCTGGGAAAGTTTTAACGACTACCTAACTCCAAGAATCATGGTCGCACTAGCGCTGCCAGGAGCAGACCTTGATTTTGACGATGCAGTTCTTCTTGCCAATCGCGTCTTTGATCAGATGGCTACACCATATCTAGTTCTACATGGCGATGACGGAACACCTGCAGCGCTGATAAGTCTTGAAGATTTGACCATCCGAAATTACTTACATGGCGTTGCAGTGGTCTCTCAGAGCGAGCCTGAACATAAAGAATTAGTTGCAGACTTTGCAGAGGAGTATCGCGAACTCGTTGAATTCGCAGGTGATGACGGATTTGCTGCGGGACTGTTCTTTCCTGCAATTCCTGTAAATCTTGAAAACGGAATTGGTATTGACGTATTAGTTTCTTACCTGAAAAAGTTAAAGTAAAACTACCAAGCCGCTGCTAACTCATTTCGAGTTATCGTGAGCAACTGCGGCAAAACCTTCGTCTTTCCAATAATTGGCATAAAGTTTGCATCCCCCGACCATCGCGGTACTACATGCTGATGAATATGTGCTGCTACCCCAGCACCTGAGATTGCCCCTTGATTCATTCCTAAGTTGAAGCCTTCCGGTTGCGAAACTTTACGAATTGTTGTCATTGCATGGGAGGTGAGCGCGAAGATCTCCTCACGTTCTTCTTGCGTGAGCTCAGTCAGGTCTGCAACATGGCGATAGGCACAGATCAGAAGATGTCCGGGGTTATATGGATACAAATTCATGACTACATATGCGTGCTTCCCGCGATGTACGACAAGACCTTCTTCGTCATTCATCTGTGGAATTTCGCAGAATGGACAAGTGATTTCATTTCCAGCTAGTGGGCGATTTTCTCCACGCAAATAATCGAGACGATGCGGTGCCCAGAGGCGCGACCACGCGTCCGGCATTCCCGTTGAATCGATGTAATCCACGACTAAACCTGCTGTCGGGCAGCAACAGTTGCTGAAATTTCCGCGATGGCCTCTGCAAGTGGAACACCATTCTTCTGCTCACCATTTCGGTAGCGGAATGAGACTGCTCCAGCCTTCTGATCTTCTTCACCCGCGATAAGCATGAATGGAATCTTCTGCATCTGTGCGTTACGTACCTTCTTCTGCATACGATCATCCGAAGCATCAACTTCAGCGCGAATACCCGCCGCCTTGAGTGCTGTGACAACTTCAAAGAGATAGTCTGTAAATGGCTCGGCTACTGGAATCGCCATCACTTGAACCGGAGCTAACCATGGAGGAAATGCTCCTGAGTAGTGCTCGGTGAGCACACCAAAGAATCTTTCGATTGATCCAAAGAGTGCACGGTGAATCATCACTGGACGAGCATGTGATCCATCACTTGCTGCGTATTCAAGTTCAAATCGTTGCGGCAATTGGAAATCTACTTGGATTGTAGACATCTGCCAGGTGCGACCGATTGCATCTTTTGCTTGTACTGAAATCTTCGGGCCATAGAAAGCAGCGCCACCTTCATCATTTACCAGATCGAGATTCTGCGCAAGTGCTGCCTTTCGAAGAGCTTCTGTTGCTGCCTCCCAATCCTCATCTGATCCCACAGATTTCTCAGGATTGCGAGTAGAGAGTTCAAGATAGAAGTCTTCAAGTCCATAGTCACGCAAAAGATTGAGTACGAAAGTCAGCAGTGAATCAAGTTCACCAGGCATCTGATCCTTGGTGCAATAGATGTGAGCATCATCCTGAGTAAAGCCACGAGCACGCGTAATGCCGTGAAGAACACCTGACTTTTCATAGCGATAGACAGTTC
>CAIQHU010000030.1 GCA_903871735.1 uncultured beta proteobacterium
CAGTATGCTGCAGTCGATGACTAATGGAGTTTTAACTTTGAATGAAGAAAATACTATTATTACTTGCAATAAAGCTGGTGCACATATATTAGGTATTAGCGCTGAACAAGTGATTAACCAAAATGCTACTACATTTTTTGGTAATGAAAATTCTTGGGTTTTAGACAAACTTAAGCACGTTGTTAGTGATGCAACAACTGATGTAATTATGGACGCTGAGATTACCTTTTCAGGTGAGCTCCATTCTGTGAACTTAACACTGATGCCACTCATTGATATTCACCTGAAGAATATTGGCTCCATGATTATGATTGAGGATATCTCCAGTGAAAAGCGTATGAAATCGACCATGTCGCGCTATATTGATCCATCCATTGCAAGTCAACTACTGTCCTCTGGCGGAGATATGATGGGTGGGAAAAGTGTCCCCGCAACAGTCTTATTCTCCGATATTCGTGGATTTACAACTTTATCTGAGAAATTGGGGCCACAAGGCACCGTGAATATGCTCAATGACTATTTTGAACTCATGGTGGATTGCATTACCAAAGAAGGGGGTATGCTCGATAAATTCATTGGCGATGCCATCATGGCAGCTTTTGGAATTCCTCTGGGACACGAAGATGACGAGGACCGTGCACTACGAGCGTCTATATCGATGATTCGTAAGTTAAAGGAGTGGAATGTAACGCGTTTAAACGATGGCAAAATGCCAATCGATATAGGTATTGGACTCAATACGGATACGGTTGTTTCAGGCAATATTGGCTCAAAAAAGCGCATGGACTACACAATCATTGGTGATGGAGTTAATCTTGCGGCAAGACTAGAATCAGCCTGTAAACAATATGCCGCAAAAATTCTCATTAGCGAATTCACTTTTAAAAACCTCAAGGGTACCTATCGAACCCGAGAAGTTGATTTTGTGGTTGTTAAAGGCAAAACGCAACCGGTTGCAATCTACGAAGTTCTGGACTATCACGATGAATCCTCATTCCCCAACTTGATGGACGCCGTTAACCAATTTCGAGAAGGTATTCAAAAGTATAGAGCTGGAAAATGGTCCGAGGCCACTAACTCATTCAATAAAGTTCTCGAACTTCACCCCGAAGATAAACTCTCAGAAATTTATATCCATCGGTGCAAAACACTCCAAGCAGATCCGCCAGCCCAATGGGATGGGGTTTGGGTCATGGAAGGTAAATAGGAACTAATTCTCCTCCGTTTCTGGGAGCCTATAACAAGTATTGCCATGAATTCGACTATTCTTATACAATGTATCATCATGAATCATTTGTCTAAAAAACCAAATATTTG
Organism: uncultured beta proteobacterium; assembly: GCA_903871735.1. GTDB lineage: Bacteria > Pseudomonadota > Gammaproteobacteria > Burkholderiales > Burkholderiaceae > Polynucleobacter. Next base: position 1,318 of record CAIQHU010000030.1, read on the forward strand.
ATCGGTAGACCACCTGTTTTTAATTGGTAGGCGAAGAACATCATAGAAACGAAATTAATCATCCATGGATAACGATAGAAAACTTACTACAATTTTTGCTTTGGATATAGTAGGCTACAGCGCTCTCGTTGGAGCAAATGAACAAGAAGCAATTAATGCTCTTCGCAATTACCGAAAATTGATCGACCCCTTCATTACCAAAAATAATGGTCGTATTTTTAATACAGGCGGGGATTCGATTTTTGCGGATTTTTCAAGCCCAGTCAATGGATTGAGGTGCGCAATCTTTATCCAACGGATGGTCTATGATCTGAACCTAGCCGAAAAAATCAAGCCATCAATGCGCTTTAGAATTGGCTTACACATTGGTGACGTTCTGATTCAAGGAAGCGACCTCCTTGGCGAAGCGGTGAATATAGCTGCCCGTATCGAACAGATGGCAGACTATGGCGGGGTCAGTATGAGTGAGAGTATTTACTTGCATACTAAAAACTCCTTTGAAAATGAACGCTTTATAGATGGTGGCTTTCCAGTATTTAAAAATATCAAAGAGTCAATACATGTGTATTCGATTGAGATTGCTGGCACTACGCCAAATCCGAACCTAATTCAAAAAGTTTCTGCACAGTCTTATCAAGAAACGGTAAAGGGTTGGATGAAAGATCCCGAGTATGCGACAAAGAAAATTATGGATGCCCAAAATTTCAAGCGCTCTGGGCAATATGATAAGGCTGTAAAGATACTGATTATTCGTGTGTTAAAGGGCGAAATGGATGCTAATGAAGAACTCATTAGCATGGTAGAGAAGAAATTAATCCCTCAAGATTTTCATAATTTTGTGGTCGATACCTTTGTAATGATCTCGAAAAAATTAAACTCGAATGATCAAACCAAATTTGGGCTCTTACTCTCTAATTACGCACTGGGTAAAGATAATAAATTTAAATCGCTCTACTTCTGGAAAATGGCTTCCAACATTAATGATGAAGCCAAGTTTCACTTGGGGAAGGCTCTTCTAGAGGACCCCACCACAAGTGTTAATGAAACGAAGGAAGCAATTACTTATCTTACAGATGCTGCAATGATGAAAAATGTTGCCGCAGCTGTTATTCTGGGATTATTCTATTCTGATAAAAATCGCGACGAATATGATGAAAGTACTGCTTTTAAGTGGCTCTGGGTGGCTAGAGAGTTTAAAGACTCTAAGGCTCAAGTTTACCTTGAAGCTCTTGTAAAAACGATGAACAAAGCAACTTTTGTGAACTCTAAAATTGTCGCCGAGTCCCTCGTTGATCAAATTCGGTGGAATGTTTCTAATAATTAATACAATGCTAATACAGGCATTACTAATACATAACGGATGAATAAACAATAACTAAACAAACCGCTCAATTCATTTCACAAGAATAAATTCCTCGAAACTAAACATTTATCAATTTTACTGCGGTGTGTTTTACCTACGTGTTTTACTTAAGTGTTTTACTGAGTTGTATCCTTTATCAAAATCACCTCTCACATACTATAAAGTTTAAAATGTACTTTGACCTTGAAAACCTTCCTACCCAAGAAAAATATAAGTTTTTATCAGCTCTAGTGATTCCAAGGCCAGTTGCCTTTGTTACCTCCCAAAACCCAGAGGGGCTTCACAACGCGGCGCCATTTAGTTTCTTTAACATGTTTTCTGAAGAGCCAGCTATTGTGATTTTGGGTATTAGTCATAGGCCAAATGGAAAATCTAAAGATACCATTAACAATATTCGTAGCAAACAACAGTTTGCAATCAACATGGTCGATAGAAGTATTATCGGTGCAATGCACATTGCTTCAGCTGATTTTCCTTCTGACGAGAGTGAGATCGATTATGCAGGTATCACACTAATGCCATGTCAGCAAATTGATGTGATGCGCATTGCAGAAGCACCGGTGAGTTTTGAGTGTCGTGTTTTTCAAATCATTGACCTATCTGATAGGCGTGCACTCATCTTAGGTGAAGTACTTGGCATTCATTTGGCAGATCGTATTCTTGACCCAATCACTAAGCGGGTCATCCCCGAAGAATATTCTCCCATCGCAAGACTTTATGGAAATGAATACGCCTGGCTTGGAAAACGGTACTCTAAGGCGATCCCGTCAATCGATGAAATTCATCAACTCGGCTTGGCTGCTGGAGATCTACCGAAGGACTAACTAATAACGTGAAAATCCTTTTCAGATGGTAAGGTACAAATTGCTAAGACCTTAATTAATGCAATGACTACCATCAACCATATTAAATATACAAAACCAATATCTTTAACTAGTGGGCCTAACAACCAAACAGCTAAAGAACTAATCCCAAAAGAAACAGTTAATCGCATCCCAGTTACTCGGGACCTAAGCCTGTCGTCTACATAACGCACAATCATCGCGTCCGTAAAAGGAATCGCTCCAAAAACAAAAATCATCACAGCTAATAGGCTGACAAATAACCACCATCCATCTGTGTAAGCCGCAAATACCAATAAGGGTACCTGAATGATTGCTATCCAGAGCTGAAGTTTTTTCATTGGCAAACGATCTATGAGGTTTCCAACCACGACTTGAGCAAAGGATGCAATGGTATAAATGACAGCCAACATAGCTCCTAAAGTGGCTGGGTCTTCGATTAACCCGATAAATCGATCCGAAAGTAATTGAAAATTACCATTTGTTGTGAAGTTAAAGATCAAACTACTAGTTACAGCAACAGCCGTCATCACCATAAATAAATGCGCTAGTAATGCTGGTGGAACTGAAACGGCACTTTTCTTAGATTTTTTAGATGGCGATTGCGATTCCTTTGGGCAGACATACATAAATAAGAACCCCAGCACAATCGAAAGCAACCCAGGAACTGCAAAGGCATATCGCCAGCCAAACCACTTAACAAAAAATCCAGTAATCAATGCAGCTGTTGCAATCCCTAAATTTCCAGCTAGACCATTAATTCCAATCGTCAAACCAGGATTAGAAACTTGCTGAACCAGCATAGGAATACCAACTGGATGATAAATCGATGCAAATAATCCCAGCAGTGCTAAGGCAGCAGCCATTTGCCAAGCATTATTTGTAAAGGCAACTAGTATTGCAGCGCAGCCAATCCCAATAAAGAAGATAATCATCATATTTCGGCGCCCCCATAAATCGCCTAAACGGCCCGAGGGGAGTGAACCAAGGCCGAAAAGTACAAACGCCCCAACACTGTACGGCATTAAATCAACCCAACTAGCAAAGCCAAACTCTAATGTGATGGTAGTTACGGCCGTTGCAAAAATGAGTAAAAACATATGGTCAATAGAATGCCCTATGTTTAACAATAAGCGCACAGGCAAGTTGTGGATACTCATTTTCTTATCCCTTAAAATAGGTTTATCTTACTATATACCCGTAACATCACCCCTCAAGCGCTTTACAATCTTGTGGGTCAAAAGTGACTTCCCTCAAAAAACAATAACTAATAATAGTTAATGTAAAAGCCAAAACCAGAAGAAGTATTACCAGAAAGTACTTTTATAAATCATCTCCATTAATTATTTTTCTCATATAAGTATATTAGAGTTCAATTATTCATCAGTTACTTTTTAATGACCGCTATTAGTCAGAATAGTTATTCAGCTTTGATGCGATTTTCTTTGATGATCCTTGCATACTTAATCGTCTCAGCAGCTAAAAATTGACGGTATTCGTCTGGACTAGAATACTGCGCTTCAAAGCCTAACTCGGCAAAACGTTTAACCAAGTCTGGATCAGTCATTACCCGACGCACATCGATTTGTAATTGCGCAATAATAGGCGTCGCTACACCAGTTGGTAAATATAAACCCCAAGATACTATTGATATAAATCCAGGAAATCCGCTTTCAATAAAAGTAGGTACTTCTGGTAGCAAAGCAATTCGTTTAGGTGATGCAACTGCTATTGGCCTCAATTTCCCTGCTTTAATGAGAGGCATAACAGGTGCTACTTCGGCAAACATAAATTGTATTTGTCCAGCAGCCAAATCATTTGCGGCAGCAATACCCCCTTTATACGGCACGTGAGTTGTCTGAATACCGCTCGCTAAATTTAGCAACTCCGCACTTAAATGATGAGCATTACCAACACCTCCAGAGCCAAAGTTTAAAGTGTTGGGTTTGGCTTTAGCTAAGGCAATGAAATCTTGTAAATTACGTTCGGCTAAACCTGCTTGAATTAGCATCACACTAGGACCTGTTGAGACAAGAGATAAAGGATAAAAATCACGCGTCATCTCATAGGGTACTTTAGATAAAAGGGGTGTAACCGTGGTTGGCCCCTGCGCTCCAAATAAAATAGCATATCCATCAGCAGGCTGATTTGCTGCATATACCATCCCAATAGTTCCACCACCGCCAGCCTTGTTTTCAACGATCACTGATTGCTTCCATAACTCACTAAGCTTTTGAGCAATTGTTCGCGCCATAATATCGGAACTGCCACCTGCCGGATTAGTCACAATCAGTTTGACTGCGCGGTTCGGATAATTCTGGGCATACAAAGAACTGCTCAGCCAAAAAGAAAAGCTAATCATGACTAAAAACAGTTTATTTTTATTCATATCAAATCTCCAAGATAATCGCCTGTTTAATATAGTTGTATCATTTAACTCAATTCTTAAAGTAACTAGCTATCTCAATCATATGACTTTATAGGATACTCTGTATAAGCCTGACCCTGCTCTTTTCCTAGTACCACACAACTTTTTAAAAGTTCGAATGAACTTACCTACCTATATTAATCTATTTCTATGAGTCTTTTACTTAGTATTATTGTTTTAGGTATTCTGGGTTTTTTATCGGGCGTCCTTGGCGGAATTATTGGCTTTGGTACCACCATATTATTAGTTCCCCCTCTCATTTATTTTTATGGCCCAGTCGCGACAATTCCAGTCATTGCGATTATTGCCATCATTGCCAATGTCTCTCGTATTTTTTTATGGTGGCATGAGATTCGCTGGAAAGTTTGTTTTGTCTATGGATTGCCCTCCATTCCCGGTGTTTTTTTAGGTGCCAACACACTTGTTTCTTTAAATGAAAAATTTTTAGAAGTGATGCTCGGTATTTTTATATTATGTTTAATTCCAATTCGGCGATGGATGAGGGCGCAAAAGTTCTACCTAAGGCTTTGGCATATGGGTATTCTAGGTCTGTGTATTGGGTTTTTAACAGGTATTGTGGCAACTACCGGAGCTCTTAGTACGCCATTTTTTCTTGCTTTTGGCTTAAGTAAGGGCGCTTTTTTAGGTACTGAAGCTGCTGGCTCACTCAGTATTTCAATTACTAAAAGTATTGTTTTTCATCGACTCGGGGTCGTAGATCAAACAATTATGATGCAAGGTGTGTTGATCGGTCTAGTTGTTTTAATAGGCTCCTACTTTTCTAAAAAAATTGTTTTACGCTTACCTGAAAAAAGTTTTACTCAACTCATGGAACTAGTTATGCTCGTATCCGGTATCACTATAATAACTATGTCAGTATTCACAATTAAAGCGTCGCTATGAGTTCATCTGCCGCTATCAATGGACGAATAGTAATCCTAAAAAAATCAGGCATTTCATAATTACAAATTTGATCAAACCCATCACTATAAATAGGCAATGATGATTAATTCCATTTCACCACTCCAACTAAAAAAATTCTTAAGCGATGGGCAAGAAATCGCATTATTCGATGTCCGGGAGCATGGGCAATATGGTGAAGGACATTTATTTTTTGCTTGTTCATTACCCTATAGTCGGCTTGAATTTGATATTACTCGACTAGCTCCTCGTAAAAATTGCCGAATTGTTATCTATGATCAAGATGGTCATGATGTCTCTTTACTTGCGTTAACTAGCCTTCAATCGATTGGTTATAGTAACGTCTCCATTTTAGAGGGTGGTGCATCCGGATGGGCAAAGGTAGGGTTTACGCTTTTTGCAGGAGTTAATCTACCCTCAAAAACCTTTGGCGAGTTAGTGGAGCATCAATGTCACACACCACGACTAAGTGTTCAAGAAGTGGCAGGCATGATTGAGTCAGGTCAGCAATTTGTCTTACTAGATGGACGACCATTATCTGAGTTCAAAAAAATGAATATCCCAACAGCAACCTGTTGTCCCAATGGGGAATTAGCTTATCGGATTAAAGGCCTCTCTCAAGATGATTCAACCCCGATAGTCATTAACTGCGCTGGAAGAACTAGAAGTATTATCGGCGCGCAGACACTCATTAATCTTGGCCTGCCAAACCCAATCTATGCCCTCGAAAATGGTACCCAGGGTTGGTATCTAAATGACTTCAACTTAGAGCATGGCAAATCCCAAGACTATACAAGTCCAGCGCCTAGTCCAGCCATGCAAATGGCTGCAAAAAATCTTGCTACCCGCGCAGGGGTTCCCAGCGTTGATGCAAAAACTGTCATGCGGTGGGCAGAAGAAACAAACCGAAGTTTATTTTTATGTGATGTTCGCACTGAACCAGAATTCTTAGAAAAAACTCTACCCGGTGCGCAACACGCTCCAGGTGGGCAATTAATTCAGGCAACGGATCAATTTGTTGGGGTACGAAATGCACGTATCGTACTCTTTGACTCAGATGGTATTCGGGCCAATACTACTGCTAGTTGGCTCAAACAAATGGGCCATGATGTATGCGTTCTCGAGGATGGTCTTGAGAGCTCTTTGGATCTCTCATCAAACCCAATAACACCCATTCAATTACCTCTCATTGCATGTGATGAATTAATGAATTCTATTTCTAGAAATTCTGCTTTTGTCCTAGATCTTCGCCCTAGCATGCAGTTTCGACAAGGCTCTATTCCCGGCTCCCAGTGGTCCATTCGTCCTAATCTCTCTCGAGATCTAAAAAATATCAGTCCTGAGAAAATCCTAGTCGTAGTATCTGATGACCCAGCAATTAATCATTGCGCAGCAATAGAATTTCTTCGTTTAGGAATTACAGCTAAATTTCTTTCAGGAGGTTTGGTAGCCTGGCAAAAGGCTGGCCACTCTTTAGAAAAAAATCCAAGAGTTCCGTCGGATTCTGAGTGCATTGATTTTCTCTTTTTTGTGCACGATCGACATGATGGCAATAAAGAGTCTGCGGCTCGATACCTAGAGTGGGAGACTGGCCTAATCGCACAACTCGATCAGCAAGAACTCGCCACCTTTTGTATTCTTCAGTAAGCATTTCTGAATACCTAACTTCGTTCTATGCCTGCGCAAACTGCCTGAGTAACTTCAGTCATCATTGCTTTACCTCCTAAATCACGGGTATGCAGACTTGGATTTGCCGTTACTTGCTCAATAACTTGCATGAGTAATTTTGCCAAAGTAGGCTCTTGAAGATGTTCAAGCATCATCACAATCGACCAAAAAGTTCCTATAGGATTTGCCAAGCCTTTACCCATGATGTCAAACGCTGAACCATGAATTGGTTCAAACATTGATGGGTATCTTCGCTCAGGGTCAATATTACCAGTTGGTGCAATCCCAAGGCTCCCTGCAAGTGCAGCTGCTAAGTCACTCAATACATCTGCATGTAAATTGGTAGCTACAACCGTATCAAGAGACTCCGGTCTATTAACCATGCGGGCAGTCGCAGCATCTACCAACTCTTTATCCCAAGTAACATCTGGGAACTCTTTAGCAATTTGTACGGCAATTTCATCCCACATTACCATTCCATGGCGCTGAGCATTTGATTTAGTAATAACTGTCAAATGCTTTCTGGGGCGAGACTGCGCTAATCGAAAAGCATATCGCTGAATCCGCTCTACACCAACGCGCGTCAGTATGCTCATATCGGATGCAACTTCAATAGGGTGACCTTGGTGGGCACGCCCCCCTAAGCCAGCGTACTCTCCTTCAGAATTTTCTCGAACGATTACCCAGTCCAGTTGATCGCGCGTACAATTTTTTAAGGGCGTTTGAATACCAGGCAAGATCCGCGTGGGACGGACATTCGCATATTGATCAAAACCTTGACAAATTTTTAATCGTAATCCCCACAAAGTTATATGGTCAGGAATGTTTGGATCGCCTGCCGAACCAAACAAAATGGCATCAACTTTTCGAAGTGGATCTAAACCATCAGCGGGCATCATCACGCCATGCGCACGATAATAATCACCACCCCAATCAAAATGCTGAAATTCAAATTGAATATCCTGATTTTTGGCAGCCAAGGCCTGTAATACTTTTTCTCCTTCAGGTACGACTTCTTTGCCAATTCCATCCCCAGGAATTGATGCAATACGATAAGTTTTCATTTTTTTCCTAAATTAGTAGAATAATCGGGATTATAGTGTGCATCCATTCAATTATTATTCTGAGTAATTCTCCATAAGACGTATTAATCCAACCCTACCCCTGTTTAATCGAAAACCAATATATAAAGACTGAAAACTTAAAAAATACCCCTTTCAAATTATTTCAAAGTAAGCATTCCAGCCTATTTCGATGTTTTCAAAATAGTGGTATCCTAATGCCTAAATATCAATTAAGTTTGGAGAAAAAATGTTCGCATCACAATTCAAAAAAGCTTTTAATGCTTGTTTAACGTTTGTAATATTTGCCCTACTTGCCACAACAACAACTCATACCCTAGCGCAAGCTTTTCCTTCAAGACCGATTAATATCTTAGTGCCATTTGCTACAGGTGGACAAAACGATAGGATTGCTAGATTGATGGCCCCTTATTTACAAAAATATTTAGGTCAACCTGTTCAAATTATTAATAAAGCTGGTGCCGGAGCACAGTTAGGTCATACCTATTTTTTACAACAGCCAGATGATGGCTACACGATTCTATCATCCTCAGTAAACTATATTCCTCTGAACATTGGTATTACTAAAGCACCATATAAATTGCAAGACTTTGAAATGGTGAACTTACCTTCGAATGATTCTACAATCCTAGCAACCGCTAGTGATTCTAAATTTAAAACCATTGAACAAGTAATTGATGCATTAAAAAAAGATCCGAAAAGTATCAGCATTGGAGTTCAACCTGCTTCTGCTGATCTGATGAATTTAGCCCTACTTTTACAAGCAGAAAAAATTAATATCAAGGATGTACGCGTGGTAACGTTTACTGGTGGCGGTCCAGCTAGAAATGCTGTTTTGGGCGGCACGGTAGATGTCGGACTGGTTGGTGCTGAAGGCTTTGTGCCTATCAAAAACCGTATCCGCGGACTCGTTTTATTTGATGATCAGCGTGACCCAGAATTTGCAGATACGCCGCACATTGACGAGTACGAAAAAAAACGTAATCTCTCTATTGAGTGGGTTCCGGGTTCACAGCGCGGTTGGGTTCTGCCAGCCACTCTCAAAAGCAAATATCCAGATCGTCACGCTATTTTAGTCAAAGCCATTACAGATGCCTCTAAAGATCCAGAATTCATTGCCGCTGCCAAGGCGCAGGCTCTACCAGTAAACTGGCTCGGGCCGCAAAAATCGCAAGAACTATATCTCAAAGCATCGAATACATTGCTTAAACATATTGATATCATTCAAGCCAAATAATTCGCTTGAATACTCGTATCTTTAGTAAAGGTAGTGCGTGAAAAATAACCTTCGCTTTAGCATCGATTACGGCCACTTAATATTTTTAATCATCATTTCGGGGTGGGTGATTTGGTATTGGATCAATGCCAGATCTGTCTCAACTAGCCCTGAAAATTTGCTGATTATTCAACCCGTTTCTATCGGTATATTAATTTTAACTGTCTGCATTTTGCCGCAAGTCTTTCGGAGTGCAGATATTCCTGCTGAACTCAAGCCCGAGCCTCTTTCGACTGTGGAGTTCCTTAAAATTGTGGCAGTGATGCTGGCGATGGTAGGTTTAGTTTATCTGATGTTTACAGTTGGCTTTGATGTCGGAGTCTTGTTTTTCTCAGCTATCACAACAATTATTTGTGGGGAAAGAAGACCCCTTTTGGTGGGACTATTTTCAATAGTAACTACTTTAGTGATTGTTAAAGGCTATCAGTTATTAATTACCTTTCCAATGCCTAACTTATTTCTTTAAATCCAATCATCGATTCACTTAGACTAAAGATCATCCATGTTTGATATGTCAGCTTTATTAGTAGCCCTGAATTTAATAGGCTCATCTTTAGATACTTGGCTATGGGTTGTACCAGGAATTGCGATTGGATTGTTTTTTGGTGCCATGCCTGGTATTTCAATCACTATGGCAATGGCGCTAACTCTCCCACTAACGCTTTATATGGATTTTTTATCGGCCATCATTTTTCTGACCTCTGTTTATACAGGTGCTGGTTATGGTGGTTCGGTACCCGCAGTACTGATTAATATCCCCGGGACATCAGCAGCCGTAGCCACTACCTTCGATGGTTATCCCATGGCTCGTAAGGGCATGCATAACGAAGCCCTAGGTGGTGCTCTTGGTGCCTCTGTGATCGGCTCAGTCATCTCCTATACTGTTTTATTGTTTTTAGTGGTTCCAATTGCCGATCTAGTGATTAAAATTGGCCCCGTGGAAATGTTTGGTGTTGCGCTTTGGGGAATGTTGATGATCGGTTCGCTAACAGGTCCGTCGATGTTGCGGGGATTTGTGGCTGGCGGACTTGGGATTCTCATTGGTACTATTGGCATGAATACCGTTGGCTTTATTCGAGGCACAATGGACATCCCTGACTTACTAGATGGTGTTAGCCCAATTCCTGCGCTGATGGGGCTGCTTGCGTCTAGCCAACTTCTAGGTCTTGTTAGTGCTAAATTTATTATTGATAACGAAAATGCTAGAACACTAAGCGCTGCAAAAATTATGCAAGGCTTCATGGCGGTTTTTAAACACAAAGTCACTATGCTGCGAGGTACGATCATTGGTATGATCATTGGTGCGGCGCCAGGAGTCGGAGCATCTGTCTCTAACTTACTGTCCTATTCGGATGCTAAACGCAGGTCAAAAGATCCAGACTCCTTTGGAAAAGGAACTATCGAGGGAGTCATTGCAGCAGAATCTGGTAATAGTAGTGGTGAGGGTGGATCAATGGCAACTACCCTCGCATTAGGAATACCTGGCGGTGGAGCTACTGCCGTCATCCTGGCGGCATTTGCAATGCATAACATTGTCGTTGGGCCGAGCTTCATCGATAAAAGTAAAGATATGGTGTATGTCTTAATTATCAATAATATCGCCCAGTGTTTCATCTTAATTCCCGTTGGCCTCATATTTATTTTCTTTGCTAGCTCAATCGTTAAAGTTCCCCTAAAGTATTTAATTCCAACCGTTCTGATTATTTCAATTTTTGGCTGTTATGCGACTGATGGTAATACTGCCGGCGCAATCACCTTATGCATCTTCTCAGTAATCGGTTGGTTAATGGCAAGGTATCACTACCCGCCATCAGCGATGGTGGTTGGACTTTTACTAGGGGGTATGTTTGAAACAGAAGCCATTAAAACAATGCAATTAAGCGCTGGGAATATGTTTTATTTCTTGGAGCGCCCAGGAGGTGTAGCCCTCTTTATTTTAATTTTAGCCTCAACCGGATACTCTATTTGGAAGAAATTTCAAACTAAATAATTGATAAGCTATTTCTTAAATTACATCAATTAATCACCAACTTCATCGCTAAATAATACTTTTTACTATTATCAATAAAGGAGCGTAGTACATGTCTGTAACGCCAACAACTAATGAAAGCTTAACCGCTTATGCTGCAAATTTTATTTGTAAAACACAATTAAAAGATATCCCTGAGAATGTTCTTGATCTTGGTAAAAAATCGATGCTCGATGGCCTTGGTTTGGCGATTGCTGGCTCTGTTGCAAAATCTGGCGAACTAGTCAGAAAACACCTCCATGCGCAAGGATTGAATTCAGGTACTGCTACAGTGATTGGGTCCAATTTGCGTTGTGCTCCACGTTTTGCGGCGTTCGCTAATGGTGTTGGTGTGCATGCCGATGATTATGATGATACGCAACTAGCTGTAGCTTCTGATCGGGTATATGGTCTTCTTACTCACCCTACTGCTCCAGCATTGCCAGCCGCTCTTGCTGTGGGAGAGCAAAATAACGCCTCTGGTGCGGACGTCTTTTTAGCCTATCACCTCGGGGTTGAACTCGAGTGCAAAATAGCCGAAGCAATTAACCCTAGACATTATCAAACGGGTTTTCATGCGACAGCGACTTGTGGCACATTTGCTGCGGCTGCGGCTGCAGGAAAAATCCTAAACCTCAACTTAGAAACTATGCGTCGTGCTCTATCAATTGCTGGTAGCCAATCCGCTGGTCTACGAGAAAATTTCGGCACAATGACAAAACCCTTTCATGCAGGCCGGGCTTCAGAAAGCGGCGTAGTTGCAGCAGAGTTCGCAGCTTTAGGATGGACAGCTACAGATATTATTTTAGAAGCGCCAAGAGGATTTTTTCAAGCAGCCGGCGGAGGTTTTGAAGATGATTTTATTCGAGATAAACTCGGACACCCTTGGACATTTGCCTCTCCTGGAGTTTCAATTAAGCCCCACCCTTCTGGGTCTTTAACACATCCAGGTATGACCGAAATGTTACGCCTCATTAAAGCCCATCATCTTGTTGCAAATGATGTAGTGTCGGTCAAGGTTGGAACGAATCATAATATGCCCAATGCCCTAATACATCATCAACCTCAAAATGAACTTCAAGCAAAATTTTCTATGGAGTTTTGTATGGCAATCCTGCTCTTAGAAGGCCGAGGAGGATTATCAGAATTTACTGATGAAGTAGTTTTGCGTGCAGATGTACAAGAAATGATTAAACGAGTTCATTTTGGGGTCGATGACGAGGCTGAGCAAGCCGGGTTTCATAAAATGACTACGATTATCACAATAACGCTTAAAAATGGTCAAGTGATTCGAGGCTCAGCAGATTTTGGTCGAGGTAGCCCAGCAATGCCCATGAGCTACGACGAAGTTGCTGATAAGTTTTTAGAAAATTGCGCTTACGCGCATTTCTCTCCAGTCTCTTCGAAGAGAATTATCTCAGTAGTGCAATCCATCGAACAATTAACTTCGATTAGAGAGCTTACCGCTCTCCTCTCAACAGCTAGTGCTTAACTGACAAAAGCCCTGATTGCTTTATAGATTAAATCAGGGCGCTCCTCTTGCGGGTAATGCCCAGTTGGGATATCAGTACCTTGCAAGTCATCAGCCCATTTAGACCATGCTTCAATCGGTTTAAAGTGCCTCCCACAGTGACTATTACTGCCCCATAAGACCAATACTGGGCATTGAATTTTTTTTATCCCTAAATCAGCCGTATCCATCTCTAAATCAATCGATACGGTAGCGCGATAGTCCTCACAAATTGCATGAATTTGCTCCGGCGTTGTGCAACGAATATATTCAGCCATTGCTTCGGGTGCAAAAATCTTTAACCCAACACCTTTTTTATTTAATTTATAGTTAATATAAAAATCTAAATCTCCACAAATTAAGCGCTCCGGAAAAGGCTCCTTTTGAGCCATGAAGAACCAGTGATACGATTCAAGCCCCCAACCCATCGTGACACGTGTTAAAACTTCGTGCGTTGGCACAATATCTAAAGAGATTAAATGCGTTACTTTGTCAGGATAGTCTAGACTCATTCTAAAACCAACGCGTGCCCCGCGGTCGTGCCCTACAACAGCAAACTTGGAGTACCCATGTTCTTGCATAACCTGCACCGCATCGTTAGCCATTGTTCGAAACGAATAATCAGAATGGTCACCGCCACCAAGCGGTTTTTCACTGTCGCCATAACCTCTCAAATCGATTGCTACCACGGTATAGTGCTTTGCTAGAGTGGGGGCAATTTTATGCCACGTTACATGGGTCAGAGGATTGCCATGTATTAATAATAAAGGGGGGCCGCTGCCGCCAATAACTCCGTGTATTTTTGCGCCTATTCCTGGTAAATCGAATGCCTTAAAACCTTCCATCAAGTTCGAGTTATAAGGAATCAAATCATCAAAAACTAAGGAATCAACATCACTGGGTGTTGCTATTTTCGTTACCTGCATACTTTTGAATCTCCTATTTTTTTCATATTACTTACTTATCAGATGTTTTTTGTCGCTCTAAGGCGAGATTTACAATGACATCAAAGGCCCGTTGCATTGCTCCAACGTCAGCAACTCCCTTACCCACAATATCGTATGCTGTGCCATGAGACGGAGTTGTATACAGTGTTTTTAACCCACCAGTCAGCGTTACACCTTCAGTAAAACCAAGTAACTTGGTGGCAATTTGACCTTGATCATGATACATAATCACTACCGCATCAAAATCACCTGCCCGCGCTTTTAAAAACACTGTATCGGAAGGTAATGGCCCCTCACTACTCAGCCCCTCTTCTCTAAGGCGCTTGAGCGTGGGCGCAATAATTTCAATTTCTTCCATCCCAAATAGACCACCCTCGCCATTATGTGGATTTAACGCGGCAACCCCAATCCTTGGGTTAGGCTTACCTAAACCGCGCATCGTTTCGTGCGCCAATCGCAAAGCACCTTCAATTCTTTCTGGCACGACCATGTCAACGACCTGCCTCAAACTAATGTGTGACGTAACTCGAAATGTACAAAAAAGTTTAATGAGATTTACTTCGCCATAATAGCCTTGGTGATGATTCCAAGTTGCGAACATCTCATGCTCATCACGATATTTCCAACCACCCTTATTGAGAGCTCCCTTATTTAAAGGCGCAAAGCAAATTGCATCCAATTTGCCAGCATGCGCCCAATCTGTCATTACTTTTAAGGTTTCACCGCACAGTCGACCCGATTCAATTGAGGTAGCACCTCGCACAATAGTTGCTGGATCGACATTTTGTAAGTCAATCATCGGAAATCCAGTCTTCGTCCAATCAATTGCGTCAACATCTTTGGCTAGATGAAAATCAATTGTTATCCCAGAATCTTTCATTCCAACTTGAAGAACGCGTAAATCCCCCACAATAACGACACGAGTACTTTGATGGTTCTTTATTCTTTCTAGTAACCGAACTGCTACTTCAGGGCCTATGCCAGTAACATCACCTAGCATCAAACCAATCACCGGTTTTTTAATCATCTTCTCTCCGTTATGTAAAATCAAATAATCTAATACGTTTTTAAAAACAACCTAACTTTCTGCATGGTAAATTCTCAGTTGTTCCGTTATCATTAGCCTACTATTTTAAACTGAACAGTCATTTATTAAAGTCAAATTATGCGCCCAATTCAACAAGAAGATTTTATTCAAAGCATCGCCGATGCTTTCCAATTCATTAGTTCTTATCATTCAGCAGATTTTATTCAGGCTTTAGCGAGTGCTTACGATCGAGAAAAAAATCCAGCTGCAAAAGATGCGATTGCACAAATCCTAATGAATAGCCGAATGAGTGCAGAAGGCAGGCGTCCTATTTGCCAAGATACCGGTATTGCTACCGTATTTCTTAAAATAGGCATGCATGTCCGCTGGGAAAATGTCACTATGAATATTACTGACATGGTTAATCAAGGGGTACGAGAGGCTTACACAAATCAAGAAAATCCTCTCCGAGCTTCTGTTTTACATGATCCCGCTGGGCTGAGAAGGAATTCCAAAGATAATACCCCTGCAGTTATTCATTATGAAATGGTGGATGGTGCTGGAATTGAAGTTATTTGCGGCGCTAAAGGCGGTGGTTCTGAAGCTAAAAGTAAATTTGTGATGCTCAACCCAAGTGATTCGATAGTTGATTGGGTAGTAAATACCGTACCCTCAATGGGTGCTGGATGGTGCCCCCCAGGTGTTCTTGGCATTGGCATTGGCGGCACTCCTGAAAAATCCTTGCTACTGGCAAAAGAGTCCTTAATGCACGCTATAGACATTGCCGACCTTATTGCCCGTGGACCCAATAACCGCCTAGAGGAACTGCGCTTAGAAATTTACGAAAAAGTGAATAAACTAGGTATTGGCGCCCAAGGACTAGGTGGTCTGACAACGGTGCTCGACGTAAAAATAATGGACTATCCAACCCATGCAGTGAACCTTGCGGTGGGTATGATTCCAAATTGTGCAGCAACGCGGCATACGCATTTTCATCTAGACGGATCTGGTCCTGCCATTTTTAAACGACCGTCTCTATCTGATTGGCCAGATATTTCATGGGCTCCAGATGTTGAAAAATCAAAGCGTGTGCTCCTAGATACCCTCACTCCAGAAGAAGTTGCATCCTGGAAACCAGGACAAACACTTTTATTGAATGGCAAAATATTTACTGGTCGAGACGCGGCTCATAAACGTATTATGGATATGCTCGCGCGCGGCGAAGAATTGCCAGTAAACCTGAAAGATCGATTTATTTACTATGTTGGCCCAGTAGATCCGGTCCGCGATGAAGTTGTAGGGCCAGCTGGCCCTACAACTTCAACACGGATGGATAAGTTCTCTGAAATGATGCTTGGAGAAGTAGGGTTGGCAGGTATGATTGGTAAAGCAGAGCGTGGCCCAGTCGCCATCGAGGCCATCAAAAAACACCGTAAAGCCTACCTCATTGCAGTAGGGGGTGCAGCCTATCTAGTGAGTAAAGCGATCCGTAAAGCCCGAGTCGTTGCTTTTGAAGATTTAGGGATGGAGGCAATCTATGAGTTTGTAGTGGAGGATATGCCCGTCACTGTGGCCGTTGACTCAACAGGTGAATCAGTGCATACCAGTGGACCCAAAAAATGGAAATTATTCCTTGAAACAGCCCCTGCATAACGTATCTAGATAACTAATCTTGCGGGGCTGGTTATTATTTCATCTGTTCGTGGCCATTTTTTGCTGCTTTAATCAAATTGCTTCTCCCAAGATTCGATATCCTCAAGTCCTAATACTTGGTTATATTGCTTTGGAGTAAACATCTGATCAGCATGCGAACTCAGCTTTTGATGATCTTTCATATGTTGTAATGCATTTTGCATAGCAAAGCCAAAAACACCTCGAGCTAAATTAGGATGAATTGCAATATCAATCCCTAAAACCTTTAATTCTGATGCTTGAAGTTCCGAAATCGGTCCACCCACATCAATATTAAATAGGCAACAGGCATCCAACTCTTCTCGAATTTTTTTTAATTGCGACAAAACATCTGCATGCGCTTTTAACTCGATAAAAATAGCATCTGCCCCCGCCTGAGTAAAAGATTTCGCTCGTCGGATTGCCTCATCTAAACCTAAACTCGCAGCACTATCAGTGCGCGCAATAATTACAAAATCTTGATCCACACGAGAAGCAATCGCAGCCTCAATATGAGCTAATGCTTGGCGAGAATCTAGCACCTGCCGCGCGCCTGAAAATTGAGCACAACGTTTTGGGAAAACTTGATCTTCGATATGGATTGCCGCCACCCCAGCGGCTTCAAACTCCATAACGGTGCGTTGAATATTTAAAATACCGCCATACCCAGTATCTGCGTCACAGATCACCGGAATATCAACACAAGAGACAATACGCCGAGCATGATCGGATATCAGGGTTAAATCGACTTGACCAACATCAGGTATACCCAGTAATGCAGCTGATACGCCATTACCTGTCAGATACGCCGCAGAAAAGCCGGCTTGCTGGACTAGACGCAAGCCATAGCCATCATAAATACCAGGAGCAATTAAAGTATCTTTTGCAACCATTAATTGCCGTAATTTTTTTCTTTTTTGGTTAGGACTTAGTTTCATGCAGGAAAACTCCAATCAGGATGCTTTTGCAAAAAAGGAATCAATCCACCTAGCTCTACGATTTTCATAATTTCTCGTGGCAAGGGCTTAGCCTGTAAACGAAGTCCACTAGACGACCCAACCGTGCCAGCATAAAAATCGATTGCTAAATCCTCACCCTCTAAGATCTGAGATGTGTCACACTCCAAAACAGCAATACCATTATTAATCGCATTCCGAAAAAACTGCCTCCCAAATGATTTTGCGAGAATGACCCGAATATTCATCAGTAACAAAATATGCGTAGCTTGCTCTCTGGATGAATTAATCCCAAAATTTTCACCAGCTACTAAAATGCCGCCGCCAAGCTCATGAACCCTATTTGCAAAACCGGGAT
Organism: uncultured beta proteobacterium; assembly: GCA_903871735.1. GTDB lineage: Bacteria > Pseudomonadota > Gammaproteobacteria > Burkholderiales > Burkholderiaceae > Polynucleobacter. Next base: position 19,375 of record CAIQHU010000030.1, read on the forward strand.
TCGCTTGCTCAAAAGCAATCTTTGATACATAAAGAGCATCTTTGCCAGGCAGATATTTACTCGAACAGTGCAGGTCTGTATTGATGTTGTCGCCAAGTACAAAAGCTTTTCCAGATAACTGAATTAAATTGGTAGAACTCACTTGATAGACCTCCACTCACCACCTTTTACGGTCCGAGGATCAGTGATATAACCAGTTAATGCTGAGGCAGCAACAGTTGCTGCCGAACCCAGCCAGATCTCCGCACGGTCGTTCGTTAACCGACCTTTAAAATTTCGGTTCGCAGTAGAAATCACTGTATCACCATTACCTGGCACTAAATGGTTGGTTATACCAACACAAGTACCGCAACCAGCAGCTTCAAAAGAAGCACCCGCCATCGTCAAAATCTCAATCAAGCCCTCGCGCAGCGCATCTAAATATATTTTTCTGGATGCTGGCGTCACAATCATCCGAACCCCTGGGGCTAATTGTCGTCCTTTAAGGATCGCTGCTGCCTGGCGAATATCATCTAATCGACCATTGGTACAAGTTCCAATCAGCGCAAATTGAATTTTTTGATGTGTGACCTCATGCGCTGAAACAATATCATCTACTTGATGCTTTCTAGCTACCTGGGGAGCCAATTGCGCCGTGTCAACAACGATTGACTGTGCATACACTGCATCCTGATCCGCTTTAACTGGCTGAGGCTGCTTCGCTCCATGGGCTTGCAACCACAGCAATGTTTTCTCATCAGCCTCTAGTATCGCCGCCTTAGCACCTAATTCAGCTGCATGATTACACAAAGTCATACGGTCATCAATATCCATAGCCGCTACGCCACTACCTACATATTCAATCGCTTTATAGTTAAGCCCCTCTGCACCAAATTTTCCCAGCATGAATAAAGTCAAATCTTTAGCCCATACCCCAGCTTGAAATGGGCCTTTTAATTCAACTCGAATGGTTTCTGGCACCCGTAACCAAATTTTTCCACTGGCCATGACTGCAGACACATCCGTTCCTTCAATGCCCGTTCCAAAGGCATTAAAAGCGCCATAAGTCACTGAGTGGGTATCAGTGCCAACGGTTAAATCTCCACAAGTTAAGTGACCACCTTCAGGAAGGACCTGGTGACAAATTCCCTCACCAATATCATATAATTTTGTGCCGGTTTCTTTCGCAAAAGCACGCATAGTCGTGTGAATTTGGGCCGCTTCTTCATTCGGTGGCGGCGAATAATGATCCATAACCATGGCCGTTTGCCCTGCAAAACTCAGGCTCTTACTACCCAACTTACCAATCATCTGAATAGCGTTAACAGACCGCGTATCCGTCATCATGGCGTAATCTACTGCACAGACAACGACATCCCCTGCTTGAACCTGTTCTTGGCTGGAATGCTTAGCTAGAATCTTTTCACTAATTGTTGAACCCATATTTTTGATGTATTTTCTATAGTGAGTGTTGTTAATAAATGATTTTATATTAAGCTATTTTATGCGTTCTTGAGACTTGCTTCTCAAGTCTTTTTATCAAACCCAGTTAAACGATTATCGAGTGAACAGTCTAATTGCAACGCCACTCTCTAAAATCCAACGATCAAATAATAGGATATTTTTAGAGGTATGTGACGTTAAGGGCGAGAGCGATACTGATCTTTTGACGCTCCATTCAATCTCTTCAGCCTGATTTTAAGATACCAAATTTCCAATCAGGGGAATCCCTATGTTTTAGACTTAAATAGGGTATTTAATTGTATTCAAAAGTCAGATATCGTCATAATATAACTATGAAGCCTGTTTGAATAATCAGAAATCAAAATTTTAGAAAGAGACCCATGATATTTTCTCGAATGATGCAATCGCTATGTGTGCTATTTACACATATTTTTATGTGTACCTTAGCTGCCCAGCCACTACCTGATAAAACAATTCAATACATCATTCCGTTTCCAGCAGCTGGAGAATCCGACATAGTCGCAAGATTGCAATCAGATATCTCAATCAAAAAATATAATCAACAAATGTTAGTCATTAATCGGGCTGGAGCAGGTGGGGCTTTAGTTTGGAGTCAATTAAATACATATCCTGCGGATGGAACCTCAGTGGTCGGCGTGAATATCCCACATATCATCTTACAACCTCTGCAAGAGGGTATTCAATTTAAAACGACAGATATTAACGCAATTTACTACTACCATTTCACACCCGACGCTTTGATGGTATCAGCGGACAGCCCATATAAAACGTATCAAGATTTTATTAATGCGGCAAAAAAAGATCCAGGAAAAATGACCTTGGCAGGATCAGCCCAGTACTCTGCAAATCATATGGCCACTGAACGCTTAAATAAATTGGCAGGAGTAAAAGTGTCCTATGTACCATTTAAAGGTACTGGTGATTTGATTTCATCTCTCATTGGCATGCACGTTGACGGTGCAATGGGATATCTGCCTTTAGCAATCCAACAAAAAGCGAAAGTCCGAACGCTAGCAATTGCAACGGAGAAAAGACATCCCGCACTACCAGATGTCCCCACCTTCAAAGAGCTTGGTTTAAATTGGGTCGATGGTGCTTACAGAGGTATTGCAATGCCCAAATCAACTCCCATAGCATTACAACAAAAAATGTCTGATTATTTTGCAAGCCTGAATGCTGATCTAGAAACAAAAAAACGTCTAGAAGATGCTGGCTTTGTGCTGGTCGATATTCCTCTAGCTAAAATACCAGCATTTATGAAAGAAAAAACACCTTTGGCAATGGATGATGCTAAGAATGCAGGTATGATTAAATAGGATTGATTCAGTAGATTATTTAAGAAGAATCGTAACTAGGAGCTGACTGGATAATTTATTTTTAGATCCAATCTTCAAGATACGATACGCGCCGAAAAAACGCTCATTGAAAATGAATCCAATCCCATCATGATAGAGGCAAATCTAGTTATAGATGCCTCGAATAAAACCTGCCCCCTGCCAGTTTTATATGCTAAAAAAGCCCTTCAAACACTCTCAGTGAATGATACTTTATTGATTATTTGTACTGATTTGAAGGCGGAGGATGATTTAAAAAAATTCTGCAAAAAAAAAGGCCATCTGTATCTTAGTAGTGAGATCAAAGATGATAAATTGTTTATTTTTCTCCAAAAATGTTAATAATCTAAGTTATGTCCATGCTGATAAAAATCCTACTGATAATTAGCCTAACAATATTTAATCCAAGCTTTGCCATTGAAGTTGGTGATTCCTTAACTATTCGCGAAATCAAAACACTTGATCAATCTATCCTTCCTCCAAGTTACTGGCAAGATAAATTTATCTTAGTGCAGGTCTGGGCTTCTTGGTGCCCATATTGCCAAAAGCAAAATGTAAATCTTCAAACCCTCGCTGAACAAACAAAAAATTCAAATCTTCGTATCCTAGCTATCTCGATTGATCAGAACCCTAAAAATGCCATCGAATATCAAAAAAAATATAACTATCAATTCCCCATGGCGATGATGACTGAATCTCTAGCAAAAGAGATTGGTAAGCGACGAGGGATACCAGAAACTTATTTAATTAATCCACAAGGTAAGGTTATCCAAAAAAACTTTGGCTTAATGATAGATGCTGAATTTTTTGAATACAAAAAATTCAGCCAGTAAACTACTCTTTTTCCAGTGCCAAATAAATATTGTAAGCATTGATTCTGTTTGCTGTATTGAACAATGGAATATGCGCATATTGGGACCAGTTAATTTTTTTATAGGCCTCTTCAAATGGCTCCATTTCACTTGCCGCTTGCTTCATAGAGGTTCGTAGAAATAGTAAATAATTTTCCACAAACTGTAAATCCTTGCGGGGTTGTGTTGAAACTTTTCCATGCCCTGCAACCAGGACGTTAATATCCATTTGAGCCACTTCTCGCAGTGCCTTCACCCATCCTAGGCTATCCGCATTACCCACATAGGGAATACGGCCAGAGAAAATCAAATCCCCAGCAAATAAAACTTTTTCACTGGGTAAGTAAACTACTAAATCTTCTGCCGTGTGTGCATAACCTATTGGCTTAATCATGAGATCTAGACCAGCTATTTGCATGATGGATTGTCGATCTATCCACAAATCAGCCGGAATAATCTTCTCAACAGAATCTAACCAAGGAGAAATATTTTTTTTCGATGCGGCTAAGCGCGTGGCAGTTGTCTCTGAATAAAGATAACTTTTTCCTAGCGTATGCGCAATAACCTGCGCGCCAACTTGTTTATAACTTTGTAAGCCATAAACATGATCTGCATGGTAATGGGTAACAATGACATGAGTAATCGGTTTATCAGTAATTTTTCTAATCACTGAAATCAACTCGTCGGCAACTGCTGGAGAGCCAAGGGCGTCAATTACAACAACACCAGTTGGCCCAATAATAAAGCCAGCGTTCGAAATAAAGTTTTTATTCTGACTATTTCCTAATGCTGCGTATCCTTGAACATAATAGCTACTCTCTGAAACTTGAACTGCTTGCATCGGTAATTGTGCAAAAGTTACCCCAACGTGGCCAATAACTCCCAAGAAAAAATAACAAAAACTTAAAAAATATTTCAATTTATTTTAGGGCTTAATATAAGCGAACCGGTCTTTACTCTGTAATTGACTAATTCGAACTACGCCAGAGGGCGTGAAATCCGCATCTAAAATAAACTGCTCTTTTTTAAGTTGCCGATTTTTTAAAGTAATCTCACAAACTTCAAAGCGAACTCCACGTGACTTTAAAGCGGTAATCAATGGTCCGTATTCAGTGCCAGATTTTTGGTCTTTAGCCCCGTCCATTAATAAATCGACTCCCTCAGCATGAGTTACTACAATAATTTTCGTATTTGGTGCCACATCCAAATGATTTCGAATATTTCTTAAACCCTTTAACCCTTGCATCTGAGATTGATCAATGTGATAAACCACCTGATCAGCCATTACAAAGGTACAGATACTAAAAGAGCATATCAAGGCTACTGCCAATTTGCTGAAAAATATTTTCATGACAATTCCTTCTTATGAAATTCCTGGATTATTTTTAATCCCTTTGATTATTGGCATATTTAATGGCCTGGCTTTTACTGTCTTGATATCTTTGAGATAACTGGTTAGAACGTCCCAAATTGGCTCACCGCCAAGTTTCATTGCCTCTTCAGATACGGGCGCCCAACCAGCCACCTTATAAGTTTTCTGTGCTTCTATCAACTGATTTTTTAATCTCATCTCACTGATCCTTTTTCCTGCTGCGGCAGTAGGATCAATTGCGTACTGCAAACCGCCAACACGCACCATATCACCACCTTGCTGATAATACGGGTCTGGATTAAATAAATTATCTGCCACATCCTCTAAAATAGTTTTAATCATTTCACCTGTCATCATATTAACCGTGGTGTATGGATATGTAATAGCCGTTTGATCCAGCAGATTCTCCATTCGGATAGTCTGTCCTGGTAATAAACTAGTGCCCCACCGAAATCCCGGAGAAAAAGCAATCTCCGTGTCTTTCATAGTCATTAAACCATCTAAGATCAATTGGTCAAAACTACCATTGAAATTTCCCCGACGATAGAGTAAACCTTCCGTAACGGCTAAAGGTTGAGATAATTTTGCTTCAAACGGCGCCCTGACTCGATCAATTACTTGATTCATTTGTGGGTCAGCAGGTATCAAGTCTGCAAAAATTGGCATTAATTTGTAACGAAAATCTACAATCTTTCCCTGCTTCACTTCAAAATCTAAAACTCCTAAGAATTTACTATTTGACCCAGCATTAGTAACTAAGGTTATCCCCTTCGAATTTCTAATTGGAATGGCGCCCGGCACACCATCATGCGTATGGCCACCTAAAATGGCATCGATCCCAGTAACACGACTTGCTAATTTAAGGTCCACATCCATACCATTATGGGATAAAAGTACTACAACTTGAGCGCCTTTTGAGAGCACCTCATTAACCACTATTTGGAGATTTTCCTCTTGAATTCCAAAAGTCCAATCAGGTACTAAGTATCTGGGGTTTGCAATTGGCGTATAGGGAAATGCCTGACCAATAATAGCTACTGAAACACCATTTATCTCACGCAGGATGTATGGTGCAAAGACTGGATCGCCAAAGTCATTTGTCTTAATATTTTGCGCCAAAAAAGAGACTTTATTCTTGAAGTCTTTTTCGATAATTTCTTGCACACGCTCGGCTCCAAGAGTCATTTCCCAATGCGCTGTCATCACATCGACGCCCAATGCTAGGCAGGCATCAACCATATCCTGACCCTTGGTCCACAAAGCCGTACCAGATCCCTGCCAAGTATCACCACCGTCGAGTAATAACGCCCCAGGACGAGAAGACTTCATTTTTTTTACTAAGGTAGATAAATGCGCAAATCCGCCTACCCTACCGTAATTTCTGGCAGCTGCCTGGAAATTTAAATGGGTAAATGCGTAAGCATCCCTAGAGCCAGGCTTGATCTTAAAGGCTTTTAACAAATGTTCACCCACCAGATGTGGAGCCCGACCAAACTGACCTGAAAATCCCAAATTGACATTTGGCTCCCGAAAATAGATGGGTTTTAATTGCGCATGACAGTCTGTGAAATGTAATAGATGAACGTTACCAAAAGGAGGTAAATCATAGAATTGATTTGCTGCTACTTGAGCAGAAACATACTCCGGCCGCAGCATCATGCCACTAGCTGCGGCAACAGATAATACCTGCAGGAAATCTCGGCGATTTAAAGTCATTCTATTATTTTCTAGTTATTTACAAATTGGATGGATCGCCACTTCCAAGGTTAAATACAAAAATTACTGCATGATATTGCTTGAAATCAAACACCACAGGTGAAAAAAGCCCGCGCGGAATGCACGATGGTAGCAACGATGATCACAATTTTTAGCCTAGGCGATGATCGCCTTATCCGTTCTTGTATCGCCCTTATTATCAACCCAAGTGATTACTACCTCTTCACCCTTTGCCCCGCCCTTAAACTTAAAATTCAAGAAAGGATCTTTCGATACTGCCGTACCAAACTCGCCTTTAAAAACTTCTTTATTGTTTATCTTCGCCACAATATTGGCAATATGCCAAGCAGCGATGACCTTACCAGAAGCATCTTTACGTTGCCCCGTTTCCATATCGTGCTTCATTAAAATTTTTACGTCCACGACCCCGCCACTTTCAACTGCCCGAACACGCATTGGATCAGCCATGATTTCCTCTCGTTAGTTATTTTTATCTACCGCCACAAACGTCTTTTAGCCTCCGCAACCACCTAGTGTCACTTTAATCTCTTTACTCGTTACAAACCACTTACCATCAGCCTTAACTAAGGCGTACACTTGAGAACTTTGACTCATCTTGACACGCGTAGTTACGAATGCTTGTGCGCCCTCTAGGATCGTAAATTGCGCCGCTAATACATTGGGGTTCTTTTCAACAAGTATCGCTAATTGGCTGGCTGGTAAAGTAGTTGAAATACCCACGGGTACCACTGCCCCATTTTCAGCAATATCAGGCGCATTTAACGTAATACTCGCAGACTTTTCTGCACTGGCGCTACCCAAAGCTTTTAAAACGTCATCCAAAGACTTTCCATCAAACGCTGCCTTATTCCATTCATTGGCTTGCGCGTATGATATTAAGCCTGTGCTAGCCATTAAACTAATTACTGTGCCAATTTTAATCATATTACGACGTTTGTAATCCATACTTACTCCCTTATTTTTATACTGCACTTATTGAGGATTGATCATCCATTCCAATATGATCTTTATATCTGAATCTGCTAACTGAGGATTAGCCGGCATAGGCACTGCGCCCCAAACTCCGGCACCACCATTCTTTACTTTTTTAGTCAGGGTAGCTAGTGCTTCTGTTTTCCCTTGATATTTTTTGGATATTTCAACAACAGAAGGTCCAAGTACTTTATGATTCATTCCATGACAAGCAGCGCAATTATTTTTCTTGAATAATGTTCCACCCTGCCGAACATCGTCTGTTGGTAAAGTCCGCGGGACTTCTTTTGCGACAACTTTTATTAATCCCGAATTATTCGGTAGTTCTAATAAAGGTGGCCTAGTCGTATCGACCCCTAAATAGGGTCCAAAAATACGATTTTGCTGAGCTAAATTATGATGTGAATTACGCGCATAGTCAGGTAGTGAAGATTCTATTTTTACCTCTTTTATACAATTTTTCATACACGCTACAGCCCGAACATCTGGTTTACCACTTACTTGCCACAGCCCATGGTCAGTAGTCATCCCATCACGATTGGGCATTTTATTTTGAAGTTGCATCATATTGACTTCATTTAAAACAAATTCTGCTGGCACCATTTCTGTCAAGTGTAGTAAATAAGCCAGGGTACTATACGTCTCGTCGACTGATAATGTTCGTGGTGCATTCCACGGCATTGCGCGGTAGATATAGTCAAACGCCGTTGATAATGTAGCCAGTTTCATGAAAGTGGTTCGCTGTGGATGTTTGCGATCGATGAGAGCGTTAACTCGTCCACGCTTGATATCTTCTAAAGTAGTCCCACCAATAATTGGCGTAAATACTTCGTTTGACTCTCCAAACACACCATGACAGCTAGCGCATTTTGCCTCCCAGATGTCTTGACCTTGAGCCACGCTTCCAGAGCCTTTTGGCAAACCTTTAAAATCAGGCCGAACATCAATATCCCAGGCAGCCACTTCGGCTTGAGTAGCTTGCCGGCCGATATTTGAATACCTTGTATGAAGTTGATCCTGGGCCAAAACCCAAGAACTAAAAATTAAATAAATACCTATACTGAAAATAGTTATTTTTTGATGCTTACATCGTCTGGACATTACTCACCTCACCATTGAGATCGACTAGCCAAGATTGGATTGCATTGTTATGATAAATTGACCGAGTCCCACGAACTTCTCTTAACAGTCGCATGGTAGGTTGAACGTAGCCTGTTTCATCGATTGCCCGGGACTGTAAAATACTGCGCTTGCCATCCCAATTCCAATCCATATTAAAACGGGTGATAGATTTATTTAAGATGGGTCCTTGCAATCTGGCTGGCCGCCAATTTTGACCACCATCCATAGAAATATCTACACGCTTTATCTTTCCCCTACCTGACCATGCTATACCACTAATATTATAAAAACCCCTACTCAAAAGTTGTTGTCCACCTGACGGCGATGTAATAACTGACTTACACTCTTGAATAGATGTGTACTGACGGTGTAGTCCATTCGGTAGTAAATCAATATAATGCATAGCCTCATCTTTTGTGGCGTATGGCATATCCCCAACTTCTAGTCGCCTTAACCATTTTACTGAACTAACACCCTGTACACCGGGCACAACTAAACGAAGTGGGTAACCGTTTTCAGGCCTTAACATTTCACCATTCATACCCCAAACCACCATTACATCATCAAGGGCTGTACTCATGGCAATTGTTCTTGTCAATCCTGAGCCATCACCTCCCTCTGCTAATACAAACTTACCCTTTTTTAAATCAGCGCCGCATATATCTAGCAACGTGGACAATAAGACGCCCGTAAACTCACTACAAGAAATCATGCCATGGGTATATTGCACGGATGGTACAGCGACATTGCCCCACTCGAGTCCTGTATTTGCACCACACTCAATAAAATGAATTTTGGATACGGAGGGTAATCTCATTAAATCAGCCATCGTAAAAATTGTTTCGCGCTTTACTAAACCATTGACCATCAAACGATGTTTTGTTGGATCAATATCCTGCCAACCCTGGTGATGGCGTTCAAAATGTAAGCCGCTTGGCGTGATCATTCCAAATAATGCTTGCAGTGGCGTAAAAGAAACAGACGCTGCCGATACTCTCGTTAATCCGGGTGATTCTCGACGTTGTAAATTATCTTCAAATTTTGATGGCATGCCATATGGATTTGTTACTACTGGTTTACCAAGTGTCGTTTGCCAATCTTGCTTCTCTAAAATCGCTGGGTCACCTGCTAAGACTTTTTTTTCTTCAGCGTTGACATATCCAACTAATCCACTACTCGCAACTGCCCCCAGTGCAGATGCAAAACTCTTTCTGAGAAACCCTCTACGATCGTCATTTAGGCCTTTTTGAGTTACCTGCATGATTAAATCTTGATCAATATAGTTTTCTGGGGACGCTTTAATTACCCCAAGTTGATCTTTATATGACATGTTTTGACCGATTTTGATGATTTGTATTGTTTGGTAAAACAAGATCGCTCACATCAGCGTCACTTGCAATTCCTACGCAAATGGTGCGACAAAATTCGACAGCTTGCTGATCTTGAATTTGATAAAAGACCATCAAACCTTCTTTACGCCGACTTAACACTCCAACCTTACACATGGCAGCTAAATGTCTTGAAACATTGCTTTGTGAGGAATTGACTTCTTCCATAACCCGACTGACAGACTGCTCTCCATCACAAAGGACATGCATGATTTTTAAGCGTGTTGGCTCAGCTAAGACACTAAAAAAACTAGCTGCTTTAATAAATATTAGATCGAGCTCTTGATTGATAGTCATTTTAAAAAGAAAGATAGTAGTATATGCATGAATATGCATATACTTTGCGCCTTTAAGACACTCTAGGATATTAGGACAAACCCTAGTAAGCTCATGCCGAATTACTATCTAATGCCCCTCTGAGTTGAAAACTCCAATATACTAACTACAAATTTCTTCTAAAGGGTGAATCGCATGAACCAGTTTAAAAAATATCTCTTGTCCGCTCTATTTTTAACCACGCTATGGCCTTTCGTCAGCGCCTTAGCAGATAACTATCCGTCTCGACCAATTAAAATTATTGTTCCTTTCCCTCCAGGTGAAACCGGCGACATTATGTCCCGAGTGATCGAACAAAAAATGTCCGAGCGATTAGGCCAAGCGGTTATTGTCGAAAATCGCCCGGGAGCATCTGGCATTATTGGAACAGACCTAATAGCTAAAGCAGAACCAGATGGATACACGATTGGTGTTGGCCAAGGCGGTAATTTAGTGACCTTACCTCATACTAGGAAAAGTTTGCCCTATAACGCCCTCAAGGATTTTGCCCCAATCACGATTTCAACTTTCAACTACCTGGCTATCACTGCTAGTAATAAGGCGCCATTTAGTACCGTTCCTCAATTGATTGACTGGGCCAAAAAGAATCCAGGCATGCTAACTGTTGGGACCAATGGCGAAGGTGGCTTTCCGCACCTCACATTTGAACATTTTGCGCAAACCGCAAATATTAAATTTAGTCATATTCCTTATAAGGGAGCAGCGCCGGTGCTAAACGACTTAATGGGTGGTCAAATCATGGTGAGTATCGGAAGTATTGCTAGCCAAATCACCCAAGTAAAAAGTGGCAATATCAAAATGATCGGAATTACTAATGAAAAAAGAGTTCCTATCAACCCTAATTTTGAGGCCATTGCTGAAACTCTCCCCGGTTGGCTTTCCAACGGATGGTTTGGTTATATTGCTCCAGTAGGAACTCCAGCACCTATCGTGGCAAAGTTAAATGATGCGATTAACTTTGCACTGAAATCTCCAGGTATTACCGATAAATTAAATCAAATGGGCCTATCTGTCGCGACTGAATCGCCACAGTTTGCTATTGACTTGATTAACAAAGATTATGCAAAATATGGCAAGATTGTAAAAGACATTAACTTCCAACCACAGTAATTGATCCATTAATCATTTTTTACTTACCGAAAGCATCTCCATGAATTTTTTACGTAACACGCTGCTTATTGCTTTACTCAGCTCAATGAGCTTTTTATCTGTCTCCCAAGAAAAGCCGTATCCCAATCGTCCTATCAATTGGATCTTACCAATGGGCGCTGGTGGGACCTCCGATGTATTCGCAAGAACAATTCAACAATTCATGACTACCAACCTTGGCCAACCAATGGTTATAGAAAATAAGCCTGGGGCGAATGGTGTCTTAGGCGAAGAGCAAGGTTTTAACGCGAAGCCGGATGGCTACACTTTGATCTTTTCTTCAGCATCAGTTGCTGCAAACCCATTCCTCAGAAAACTCAACTATGACCCAAGAAAATATGTTCCAGTAATCCATCTTGGTAATGTTTGGCTTGTCATGCTTCTCAATAATGATGTCAAAGCCAATAATATGAAAGAGTTCTTATCGATCGCTCAATCTTCCGCTTCTGGAAAACTGAATTATTCGTCATGGGGCGTGGGCGGTATGGGTCACTTAGCAGGAGAATTATTTAATATTGAAGCAAAAGTCAAATTAGCCCATGTACCCTATAAAACATCTCCTGAAGCAATGACAGGCGCTATTTCTGGACAAACTGAAGCTACTTTCTTAACAACGTCAATCGCTTTCCCACAAGTTAAAGCAGGCAAGCTTCGTGCAATCGCCATCGCAGCCCCGAACAGACTTAAAGATGCTCCTGATGTTCCTACAATGGCCGAAGTAGGCTTGCCAGGTATCAAAATTGATACCTGGTTCGGCGTGTTTCTTCCCCCAGACACACCTAAGGCCATTGCTGTTCGTTTAAATGCCGCTTTCCAAGCTGCATTAAGAGATCCTGAAACGAAAAGTAATTTAGAGAGTAAAGGGATTTATCCAGCCGGAGGAAGCCCTGAGGATTTTGATGCTTACTTTAAAGCTGAAATGAGAAAGTTTGATCGTATTGTTAAAGAAGCTGCTATCGAACGAGCTCAGTAATTACGATCAGTCACTGCGATCCGTCACTGCAATCAGTCATCGCGCTAACTCAGTGCGTTAACTCAGTGCACTAACAATCTATCGCCATGAGCAACGATCGTTGCTCATGGCCCACAACTAACCTTGCAAAGCTTCCCAAATCTTTGGGGGAGTATATGGCATATCCATTGCCCATATTCCTTTTGGTCGTAAGGCATTAATAACAGCATTTGATAATGCTGGAAGAGACCCTGAACAGCCTGACTCCCCAACACCTTTTGAACCCAATATATTGGATTTAGTAACAACCTCGATATGCTCACTGTGAATCTGCATTAAACAACCGGTTTTTGGCATAGCATAGTCCATAAAAGACCCAGTCAATAATTGCCCCGACTCATCATAAATGGCTTGTTCAAAGAATGCCTGGCCAATCCCCTGGACGACCCCACCATGGATCTGACCCTTTACAAGTTTAGGAGAAATCACTACTCCTAAATCATCTATGGCGGTGTAGTTAACAATTTCACAAACGCCCGTTTCTGGATCAATCTCTACTTCAGCAATGTGACAACCATTGGGAAATGTAGAGCCTGATGATGCTTCACCTTGGGCATCTAAAGGATGTGCGCTGGCATCAATTGGTTGAAATTTTTTGATTAAATCGTCTAGCGAAACAGAACCATTCTTCGCAGATAAATGCCAAGATCCATGGTCGAAATGTAAATCCCCAGCCTCAACCTGCAAGTGTTGCGCAGCTAACTTTTTACTCTTTTCTAAAATTTGTTCACATAAGTTTTGTACGGCACTACCCGCACCATATAAAGACCGAGAGCCACCTGTACCACTTCCAATCAAAGCTTTACTGGCTGGTCCAGCAAGATACTGAATTCGTTCTGCATGCAAGCCTGTCGCAGTTGTGACGATCTGACCAAACGAAGTTTCATGTCCCTGCCCAGAAGCTCCAGTTACACCTAAGATTTGTAAAACACCCTCTTTGGTGAACCGACCTAATACCTGATCTTTATTAGTTGTTCCCGCTGCAGAACATTCTATAAAACATGCTAAGCCAATACCGCGCAAGCGATGATTTGCCGCAGCTTTAGCGCGGCGGGACTCAAAATGGTTGAAATCACTCACCTCAATTGCGCGCTTCATCAATAGTTCAAATTCTCCACTATCATAAACAGAGCCCATGTGATTGTCATAGGGGAACTGTTCTGGCTTAATGAAATTCATTCTTCGAAGTGCAACCAGATCAAATCCATGTTCGTGTGCGGCGTGATCAATTAAACGTTCTATGGCATAGGCAATATCTGGCCGGCC
>CAIQHU010000031.1 GCA_903871735.1 uncultured beta proteobacterium
AACAGAGCCCATGTGATTGTCATAGGGGAACTGTTCTGGCTTAATGAAATTCATTCTTCGAAGTGCAACCAGATCAAATCCATGTTCGTGTGCGGCGTGATCAATTAAACGTTCTATGGCATAGGCAATATCTGGCCGGCCTGCGCCACGGTAAGCAGAGACGGGAACCGTATTTGTAAAATACAGTTCTGAGCGCATCGATAAGGCTGGAATGTCATATACCCCATTCATGGTAATTGAGATATTTCTTGCCCCAATGAAGGAACCAAAATAACAAGTAAATGCCCCTAAATCAGCCTTGTCATCAAACCGGAGTCCTAAAATTTTACCCTTCGCATCCAGTGCAATCGAGCCATTTAGCTCAAGTGCCCGACCATGCCAATCCGATACAAATACCTCAGATCTAGTGCCAACCCATTTAACAGGTCGGCCAATTAATTTGGCCGCCAAAATAACTAAGGCATGCTCACTGTATGCGCCTGCCCGAATACCAAAAGAACCACCGACATCCTGGGCGATTACTTCTATCTGATCTTTTTTAATGCCAGTAATTTGTTCTAATGCGCCTAGCATCCCAAGCATGCCTTGATTGGGCGTATGAATCGTGACCTTGTCCTGAATGGCATCATACTTCGCAAGTACTGAGCGTAACTCCATTGGCGAACCAATTAATCGCTGACTCTTAATCTTCATATGGCTGATGAACTGAGCTTCTTCAAAAGCTTTATCGGTGGCCTGCACGTCGCCTTTACTAAAATGAATCGATAAGTTCTTCGGAACATGCGCATGCAACTGGACTGCATCAGGCGATAATGCTGACTCATAATCGGTTACAGCATCTAGCATATCAATCTCGAGTTGAACTAATTCAGCTGCTTGACGTGCATGCTCCAAGGTATCAGCAACAACCATCGCAATCGGTTGACCAACAAATAATACTTTACCTTTTGCCAGGATAGGCATCGGTGCTAAGTGCTGTGCTTGACCATCAGAATTTTGAATGGTTACGCCACTTGGCAGGGTTTGCATCTTCGCAGCGTCAACATCTTCAGAGGTAATAACCTGAAGCACACCCAAAGCATTTCGAACATCACTAACATTGATGTGCTTAATTTGCCCATGTGCATAAGGCGATCGAATCATGTGCGCAAAACACATCCCTTCATAATGCCAATCTGAGGTAAATTTACCCTGCCCAGTAATCAGCCGTAAATCCTCTTTACGTAATAACTCTTTATCTAATACAAGTTGCGATGGATGATGTGCGTTCATACAGTTTTTTCCTGAATCTTTTTAGCAGCGGATTTTACCGCTGCAATAATGTTGACATAACCCGTGCAGCGACAAATATTGCCAGCTAAACCTTCTTTAATTTGATCATCACTCGGGTTGGGGTGCCGATTGAGTAAATGAACAGTACTCATAATCATTCCTGGAGTACAGTAACCACATTGCAAACCATGCTCCTGTGAAAATGCTTCTTGCACAGGATGTAAGCCGTCACTTGCAAGACCTTCAATTGTTACGATCTGTGAACCGGTAGCTTGCGCTGCTAGCATCGTACAAGACTTAACCGCCTCATTGTTCATAAGGACAGTGCAACACCCACATTGGCTAGTGTCACAACCAATATGCGTTCCTGTTAAATGAAAATGATCCCGCAATACTTCAACAAGTAAAGTTTGATCATCTACCTCAAATTCTTGTACTACGCCATTGATTGTCATTTGCATCATAAATACCTTTATGTATATTGTTTGATCTGTGTTGCCGCTCTATTAAATAGAACCTTCGCTAAGTGGGCGCGATACTTACTTGTAGCATGAAGATCTGTAATTAAATTTTCTAATGGCAAATCAATGACTTGACTCGAATCGGAATAGTGCTTTTCAGCAGCCAGCCACCGGAACACCCCTTGACCAACACCAGTCACAGCTACGCGTACTTCTTGATTGGGGTACAGGGCTACAAAGACACCAGCCAAGGCATATCCCGATGCCGCTTGCTTAAATTTAGCATAGGCACTTTGGACGGGCTTGATAAACCGTACTTTTCGAATAATCTCGCCATCTTCTAAAGCAGTGGCATAAAATCCAGTAAAGAAATCTTCTGCTTCAATCGTGCGCCGATCAGTAATGATTTGCCCTTTTAAAGCCAAAGTAGCCGCAGGATAATCAGCAGCTGGATCATTATTTGCCAAAGAGCCCCCTAGCGTTCCCCGCACACGAACTTGTGCATCACCAATTTGACTCGCTAAATAAGTTAATCCAGGAATTTCCTTTTGAACAAGGGAACTAGTCGCTACTCGATCATGCTTAGTGGCAGCGCCAATTGTCACTGATAAGGCGTCGTCCTGTATCTCACCCAACTCAATAATTGTACTAATATCAATTAATTGGCTCGGCTGAATTAAACCATGCTTCATGGCTGGCAATAGAGTCATGCCACCCGCCAAATATTTGGCGTTTTCGTCTGAATTTTGTTGATCTTTAGCACGCTGTAAATTTTCTGCCCGATGATATTTAAATGGGTTCATACTTCCTCATAATAATAATTATTTAATTGCCATAATAAACACTCTGCCATATTTTAATACGATGCACAATCCTCTGCTACACAAGCAAAATTTGATTATGGCAAGCTTAGTATATACTTTTGATATAACTATTATGACTGATTAAGTATCGGCAGAACAATAGATACAATTCGATAGTGCATGCATGACTACCGAGCAAGCTCAGGCAATTCCCATCTGACTACCCTATGATATTGGTGGTCCTAAACCGACGTTTGCTGGTATCCCTCGGCAGATGGAAATCCTTTTTATTCGAATTGAGCCTGATACTGGATTAATTGGATATTTAATTCGTGGGTGGAAAGCTGATATCAGCTGTACCTTGGCAAATATTTTTAAGGGATGTTCTCTGAAAATCGATGCATCCGCCACCTGCAAAAATATCATCGGGATTTCTCATTCTCATTATGGTAGCTAATACTTTTTGCGTCTTTACCGGATCAGCTCAGGTTTGCTCGATACACGCCTCAACAATGGCTTCATCAATTTGGAAATCGCCGTCAGAATCACGTACCAAAGCATCTCGCCAATGATAAGTTTCTGTGCATTTAGATGTTAAGGTAAAAGGCTGATCTTTTTTCCAAAAGTTAGAAAAAAGTCCATTTCCTAAATAAAATACAAAAGAGCCTTCGTATCCGGTCACATCTGCCGATAATGGATCAGGAAATCAATTATGACGCAAGTATCCAAACTGGACCACCTCAAGGAAATATAATAGTAATCTTCGCAAATCGAATCAAGTCTTTATTAGTTTTGCTCCAAGCATTTCAAGAAAAATATCTGGAAAATCATATATGTCACAAGTTCATTTTCAATCTAAATTTCCTCAAGTTGGAACAACGATTTTTACCGTGATGTCCGCTTTAGCAAAAGAACATCAAGCTATTAATTTGGGTCAAGGATTTCCAGACTTTTCATGCGACCCTAAATTGCTTGAGGCTGTAGAAAATGCCATGCGAAACGACCATAATCAGTACCCTCCAATGACCGGTATACCAGAATTACGGCAGAAAATATCTCAAAAAATTGAGCAGTTTTATGGTGCTCATTACGATCCAGATACTGAAATTACCGTTACGGCAGGGGCCACTCAAGCAATCTTAACTGTAGTTTTGGCAGTGGTTAGACCAAATGAGGAAGTAGTCGTCATAGAGCCAGTTTATGACTCCTATATTCCAGCTATCGATTTGGCAGGAGGAAAGTTAAAATCCGTCAAGATGATCCCTCAAAAAAATGCCGAAGGCTTGGTAGAAAAGTACGTGCTTCCTTGGGATGATCTGGCCAAGGCTATCAACTCGAATACACGGTTAGTGATGATTAACTCACCCCACAACCCAACAGGTATGGTTTGGCAAACTGAAGATTTAAATCGCTTAGTAGAATTAGTTAGGCCGACTAATGCTCTAATTTGTAGCGATGAAGTCTATGAGCACATGGTTTACGATAACCAGCTACATCAAAGTGTTTCACGCCACCCTGAATTAAAAGCAAGAAGCTTCGTCATTTCTAGTTTTGGAAAAACTTTTCACGTTACTGGCTGGAAGGTCGGATATGTGAGTGCTCCCGAATATCTGATGACAGAATTTAGAAAAGTCCATCAATTTAATGTTTTTACTGTAAACACCCCTATGCAATTCGGGATATCGAGCTACTTAGATTACCCAACTGCTTATACAGAATTACCCGCCTTCTACCAAAAAAAACGAGATTTTTTTTCCTCTGAATTATTGCAGACGCAATTTAAATTACTTCCCTCACAAGGAACTTATTTCCAATGTGCGGATTATTCACAATTAAAAATTCCCGAAGCGCAATTGGATGAGGCAACATTCTGCCAATGGCTAACCTCCGAAATCCAAGTTGCAGCGATACCTGTATCTGCTTTTTATAGCAAACCTGTCAACTCCCATGTAATCCGATTTTGTTATGCTAAAAAAGATACTACTTTGCAACTTGCACTCGAAAGATTGAAGAAAATTGCAAGTTAAACCCCCTACAATTATTCAGTCTTAATTTGAAAATTGAAAATCTTTCAATAAATCTCTTAACTTCAATTTAAATATTTTTCCAGTAGCAGTGAGTGGCATTTCTTCAATAAAAATAATCTCGTCGGGTACGCACCATTTAGCCATTTTTCCTTGAAAAAGTTGCCATATCTCTTCTTTGAGTAATTGCTCACTACGAATGTAGTTCGGTTTTTTGACCGCAACGAGTAAAGGTCTTTCATCCCATTTGGGATGAGCAATCGCAATGCAGGCCACTGCTAATAAATCGGGGTGAGCGCTGGCAATATTTTCGATAGCAATTGATGAGATCCATTCTCCACCTGATTTAATAACATCTTTAGTTCTGTCAGTGATCTGCATATTACCTGCAGCATCAATCGTGGCCACATCACCCGTTGGAAACCAACCATCTATCAAAGGCGACTCTTCAACTCCAAAATACTTATTAATCACGCAAGAACCTTTAACCATTAAATTACCAAAAGCAACTCCGTCATGAACTAGTTCTAGACCATCTTCGTCAACAATCTTCATTTCGATACCAAATAATGCCCGCCCTTGCTTCTGTAAAATCTTATGCTGTTCAGAAATTGGTTTTTTTAAATCAGCTCCAGTTAAGGTCGCGAATGTCCCAAGAGGAGACAACTCTGTCATTCCCCAAGCATGAATAACCCGCACACCTAAATGATTAAGGCTATCCATCATCTGCGGTGGACAAGCTGACCCGCCAACAACTGCTTTTTTGAAATGAGTAAACGTTTGACCATTTTCGCTCATGTGTAACAGTAAATTTGACCAAACAGTTGGCACACCTAAAGACATCGTTACCTCTTCTGACCGAATTAATTCAAAAAGAGATGGGGCGTCTAATTGAGGCCCGGGCAGAACTAGCTTTGCACCAACCATCGGGCAACTGTATGGAATTCCCCAGGCGTTGACATGAAACATTGGAACTACTGGCATGATCGTGTCGGACGCAGACAAATCAAATGAGTCTGGTAGAGCGCTCACATAGGCATGAAGCCGGGTTGAGCGGTGACTAAATAATGCCCCTTTGGGGTTTCCAGTAGTACCTGACGTATAACATAGAGCTGCAGCTAAATTTTCATCAAATATTGGCCACGTAATATCTCCAGACTCTTTACTGAGTAGCGTTTCGTAAGATAAGAGATTTGGTATTTTACTAATCGGAATCAAATCCTCATCAACCATACAGACCCAATACTGAACACTAGGACATACGGCTTGTAATTTTTCTACTAATGCTAAAAAGCTCAAGTCAAAGAAAATTACCTGATCCTGCGCGTGATTAATAATGAAGACAATTTGATCTTCAAATAATCTCGGATTAATCGTATGACAGACTAATCCACTCCCAGAAATACCATAATACAACTCAAGGTGACGGTATCCATTCCAAGCTAGCGTACCAACCCGATCGCTTAATTGTAGGCCAAGTCTAGTAAGTACCTGAGAGACTTTGCGCGCTCTGAACTCGCAATCTGAATAGGTATAGCGGTGTATATCCCCTTCAACTCTCTTAGAAACAATCTCGGTAGTAGCGAATTGACTACTTGCATGCTTTAACAAGTCAGAAATCATCAGTGGTCGAGACATCATTTGACCACTTAACCCATATTCACTCCCTAAAATAATATTTTTTTCCATGAATATTCCTAAATCTTTACTTCTATCATACTTGCGAATTCATTGAATGCAAGTCAATTTGTGGTTTAATAAAAGTTGTACTCGTTAGCCTCTAAATAGAAAGAATGATAATGCCAATCACCTTAGAACAGTTTGCTCATGAATGTCACGTACTACTCAAAAATAATCCGAATCCAATAGGTAGGCAACAAGTTGCTGATCTTTTATCAACCCTTCTGAAAGACACGCAATTTATCGATCTTCATATTAATGACTCTGTTGGCGAGAGAAAAATTATCTATGAAGATTCTGAACTTGGTTTTTGTATTCTTGCGCACAATTATGTTGGTGCTAAAACGAGTGGCGCTCATGATCACGCTCATTCTTGGGCGATCTACGGCCAAGCTCGGGGCGAGACTGAAATGCGTGACTATGCTCTTCTCGAGCCCGGCTCGTTTGAAACTCCAGGAAAAGTTAAATATCTTCGTACCTACTCACTTTCGCCTGGCATGGCCCATGTATACAATGAAGGTGATTTGCACTCCCCGAAAAGATCAGGCCCTACCAGCTTAATAAGGATTGAGGGAACGGATATGTCCAAGGTTAAACGCTTTGAATACCAAATAGTCGAACCTATTTAGTATCTCATCCTCTTTTACTAAGGCCTTCTGAAATGCTGTCTGAGAAAAATCAATTTAGTTTTTCTTATTCGAGCTAGGACCATCCATAGGGCATCGGAAGTGATTTATTACTGATGCCTTTATTTTGCCAATATAACCACTCTTAACACTTGTATTTACTCGGCAACAATGCCACTTGTTTTAATGACTTGAGACCATTTATTAATCTCACTTCGCAAAAATTTATCCATACCTATACGATTCAAATTAGAAATTTGAAGACCTTGATTTTGTAATTGTTTTGTAATTTCAGGATCTTTTAAACTAGCTGTAAGCGCATTTGAAAATTTATCTAAAATATCATTTGGCACACCTTGAGGTGCAAATATACCCATCCAAAGAATCGCTTCAAATCCTGGAAACCCCAATTCTGCAACTGTAGGAACATCCGGCATCAAAGACAACCGATTTTTGGATGTAACGGCAAGAGGTTTCAAATTACCACTCTTTATATGTGCAATCACCGGAGAAAAAGTAGAAAATTGTATTGCTATAGTTCCAGATAAAGTATCTGTCACCGATTGAGCTGAACTTTTATAAGGGATATGAACTAGTTGAACTTGCGCACTCGAACTAAATAACTGTGCAGCCAAATTAGCCATACTACTGTTGCCAGCAGAGGCATACGTTAATCTAGCTGGTTTTAATTTTGCATCGCTGATGAATTCTGCCAAATCTTTATAGCCTAACTTAGAGGCGGATACCAATATATACGGTGAAAATGCAACTAAACCAACCGATGAAAAATCCTTTAATGGGTCATAGGATATATTGGAACTTAAACTAGGCCCCACAACCTGGGTACTCGTAGTGCCCCATAAGAAGGTATATCCATCACTAGGGGAACGTGCCACAGCCTCAGTTCCGATAAGTCCACTTGCACCAGTTTTATTTTCAATAATCAGTGACTGATGTAAATTCATTGCCAATTTAGGTGCAAGTACTCGCGCAGCATTATCAATAGCGCTACCTGCTTGAAATGGCAAAATCAATTTAATCGGCTTATTAGGCCATAATTCTTGCGCATTTAAGGAATGATTCATCATCATGCCTAAAATGGAAATTAAACAAGTTTTCCCAAAGATATTATGTACCCAATTCATTATCTAAACCCTCAATTAATTCTACAAAATCATTCAAACCATTCCACCGAGGACTTCCTGCCATATGAGGAGTTAATATCACATTTGGAAAAGATAATAATTCGTCATCATCTGAACCAGGCTCACTCCAAAGCGTATCCAGAGCAAATCCACCCAAGACGCCAGTTTGAAGCGCAGCAATTACGGCGGACCTATCCATACATTGTGCTCGAGAAACATTCACCAGCCGAACACCTTTTTTCATTTTCAAAAAAGCCCGATGATCTAGTAAGTTCTCCGTACTTGGCGAAGATGGTAACTGAGGAACTAACCAATCTGATATGGCTAACAAACTATCTAAATCGTAAAATGTAAGTCCAAGATCTTTTTCGGTTTGTGGGTCAAGACGCGTGCGCTGCGTATAAATCACCTGCATATCAAATGCGCGGGCACGCTTTGCAATCTCTTGGCCAATCTCACCCATACCAATAATACCTATTACAGATCCATATAAGCAAGTAATCCCGCCAACTCTAGCCCAATTCCCACTTGGGGTGTAGCGCTTATCAAACGCCCTTGGTTTAAAGCCGGCATTCTCTAACCGCTTGACGGTAGTTAATCCATTTAACTCAGGCAAGCGTTTAGCCAAAGCTAAAATCATCATCATAGCCTGCTCAGCACATGCTATATTGGCTCTTCGGCGGAGTGTTAGCACCTTGATTTGTGCGTTCGAACAGGCTATCAAATCAATATTTTTCGTAATGTAGCCGTATTTTTGCACCGCACGAAGACGAGGAGCGCATGCAATTTCGGCGCCTCCAAATGATAAGGACTCAATGATCGCAGCGTCCGCATCTTTTAAAGCGGCCTGTAGCTCTTCTTGTGAATCCACATAAGTCATCTGGCATTCGCCTAGGTTCTTACATGTATTTCTTAGATTCTTTGCAAAATCCAAAAAATTCGGGGCGTCATGGGCAAAAAAATCAGCAAAGGCATCAATCTTCTCTTGGGGACAAGTTGGATCTAAGATGATTTCTAAAACCCGAGTAAATACGTCATTTTCAATGACCAAATGCGTCCGTCTTGGCATTATTTAGAATCCTCAGGGTCTATTTGTAAGGCATTAAATACTCGCGTGTGCATATTATAAGTTCCAACTAGCACTGAAATTTCGACGATTTCACGCTCATTCATGAACTGCTTCACTTTTTTAAACACTGCCTCCTCTACATTTGCAGTCATCGTTAATGTATCTACGTAATGAATAATGGCTAAATCACTTTCACTAAAAACATCATTCGTTACTTTCGTTTGCAAAAGTGCCAGGCACTCTTCATCAGTGAGTCCATCTTGTTTTGCAAAGTTAGCGAGATGAACATCAATGACATACCTGCAATGATTTAAGACGGCCACTCTTATAATAGCTATCTCTCTGATTCTGGAGCTGAGGGTTGTTTTCCAGCGTACCGCGTTTAGGAGCTCCATCCATGTCTTTGCCACTTCAGGACTATGTAACAGCAAACCATAAACAGGTATTAATTTACCCCGGCGCTGCTCCCGAATTACCTGAATTACTTCTTGCAATTCGGGATGAGATATTTCATTCACATAACTAACTCTTGCCATTACACGTTTACTATTCTTTACAAAATTTAAAAAAATGAATGCTCCCACCATGCATAAAAAATCGAACGAACGATTAATACGTTTGATTTTAATCCACTCGAATATTCGCTTTTATAACAACGTCTTTCCAAACACGTTGCTGCTGCGTGATCAAGGCCGCAAACTCCGCTGCAGGACCGCCTCCAATCAAAGCATCTTCACTCGCAAAACGCTCTGCAACGTTTGGGGTTCGTAAAGCCTTAAAAGATTCTTCTTGTAAACGTTTAATAATATTTTCAGGGGTTTGAGCGGGAACTAATAAACCGTACCACTGTACCGATTCAAATCCCTTATAACCTGATTCAGAAACTGTGGGAACATTTGGCAAGGACGAAATGCGCGCGGGAGTACCAGTTGCAATTGCGCGTAATTTACCCGAGCGGATATGCTGAAGTAGTGCCGGTGTACCCGCCGAAAAAGCCTGCAGTCGCCCTGCTAAAAGATCAGTTAATGCTGGCCCAGTTCCCTTATAAGGAATATGCGTCATTTCGATGCCAGTCGCTAGTTTTAGATACTCCATCGCCAAATGTCCTGCACTTGCATTTCCCGCAGAGCCATAATTTAACTTACCTGGATAACGCTTGGCATAAGCGACCAAGTCTTTTAAGCTTTCAAATGGCAAATCGGGATGAACCACAAAAAGACTAGGTACTTTGGCTAACAGGGTTACTGGTGCAAAGTCTCGATTTACATCATAGCCTGTATTATTAAATATAAAGGGGTTAACAGCTAAGGAACCGACATGTCCAAGAATCATCGTGTGGCCATCTGGTACGGCTTTTGAAACCTCTTGCATAGCCGGGACACCGCCCCCACCCGCTTTATTTTCAATCACAACTGGATATGGTAATTGCCTAGACAATTCTTGAGCAACCGTTCGAGCCACAATGTCGGATGTTCCACCAGGCACAAATGGTACGATGAATCGGATTGGTCTATTAGGCCAATTGGCTTGGGATACCGCCGGCTTTAAAAAACTCGCAAGAGTTGATGCTAAAAATGCTTTAAGAGTAAGTCGTCGATTATCAAAATAATTTCTGTTCATATTCAATTCTTTCTTTTACAAAAAATTAGTCACTAGTGAATCGAACTCACTCTAATTTAACATTTGCTGCACCTATCAATGACAAAATTTTTTCATTAGGGTAGATTTCACCTGTTTCAAAAATTACTTGATCATTTCTTTGAGTAAACCCATTATTCATAAGCTTGTGAGGGGTACAATTAGAAATTGAATATAACTATTGAAGTACTTCACTGACATCTTAGTCACCCCATATTCCAAAATTACGGGATGCGGGCGAGGGTTGAGTCCAAGATATTGGATAGGTTTTACCGCCTTTACCAATACGGGACCATATCCAAACCACAATGAATAATACGACAACGCCAAGTAGGACTGTAGTGACAATCTGCATAAAGCCGGCATGAGCTTGGATCATAATTAACGGATTAGCGCCAGCAGGTGGATGCGTTGTTCTCGTTATTAATAAAATACCAATTGTTAAGATAACTGCGATGATTGATACTTGCAGGGCATCCCCAAAAAACTGATAAGCCAGCACACCAATTAAACTACTCAGAATATGCCCCCCAAATAAAGCCCTTGGCTGAGCTGCAGGCGTTGTAGTCAGGCCAAATAAAAAAAGTGTTGAGCCTCCCAGAGAAGCCAGAAGAAGTGGAGAACTAGTTTGCGTCAGAGATAGTGCCAAGGAGATTGCGATAGCTGAACCCAGCATAATCCAGGCTAAACGTAATAAATACGTTTTAGTCATCCTTTAATTTGCCAATATCTCGGATCACTTTTACCATGCGGTCGCCATCTTCTTTTGAGAATTTCTTAAATTCAACAGCGTCACGATAATCAAAAATAATTTTTCTTTTTTCCATCGCGTTTTGCATTTCACCACTGTCAACCGCTTGTTTAACTGCCTTTTTAAGAACCTCAACAATCTCCTGGGGAGTGTTTTTGGGTACAAACAAGCCATTCCAAATATTATATTCAGCGTCGAACCCATCCTCCCGATAGGTTGGCGTATTTGGGAAAAACTTAATTCTCTTTGCGCTAGTCACGGCTAATGGCCGTACTTTTCCGGAAGCAATCTGAGCCAGTGCTACAGATGGAATAACCGCAGTTAGATCAACTTGACTACCAAGTAAAGCCATCATGGATGGTCCACCGCCTGCAAAAGGAATCTGCTTAAACTTTGCATTACCAGCATAACCTAGCATTTCCATAGCCAAATGAATCGGTCCAAAATTTCCCGAAGATGAATAAGTAATCTCTCCTGGCTTCTCTTTAGCCGTCTTTACTAAATCACCCAAAGATTTCCATGGAGACTCTGATCTAACTAATAAAATTAAAGGATCGTTGGATATCATCGCAACTGGTTCAAGATCCTCGATGGCATACAAAGCAGTCTTGCCTTGAATTTTTTTTGCTTCTGGTGAAACCATGACTGATGACAAACCAATTAATAAAGTATAGCCATCCGGATTAGCCTTAGCGACAAAAGATGCCCCTAATTCTCCACCCACACCTGGTTTAAAATTGACAATAACAGGTTGCTTTAAGATGGGGGCAAGAGCGTCACTTAAAATTCTAGCATTTGCATCTGAGGATCCGCCAGGTGGGTTTGGGACAACTAATGTAATTGGCCCTAAGGGATATGATTGAGCTACTTTTGTAAAAAGTAGAAATATTGCTAAAGTCGACAACAAAACCCGACATACAATTTTGTAAATTGCCATTTATCCTCCGCGTTGTGTAAATGCAATATTCCTTCAGCAAATATAACTTCTGCTAACTAATTAGGAAAAATCATCCAATAAATAATTCGCCTACGCAAAAGTAATACCAATATTCTTAAAGTTTTTAACCACCTCAGGCCCCCAACGCCGATCTACCTCTTCGGCAATTTTTGGATCAAATGCAACGTCGCCAAAAGTATCTGCTAATGAGCCTTGGACAAGAACTAACAACTTGGCATTCGGTAAATCGGAAGCGTTACGAAATCGCCTATAAACTCCAGGGGGAATTGATACTAAATCAAATGGCTCTAAAAAAATACTCTCTTCACCATCATTACCCCAAATAATCTCATAACGACCAGTCAAACACATAAAAGTCTCAACCGTTCTTTGATGATTATGCAGCGCTGGGCCTTGCCCAATAGGACATTCAGCAATCGCCACTTCGAGACCCGGGACACCCAATACCGCTGGCTTTGCAGCTTTTCTAGTATTACCCTCTGGGGCCATAAC
Organism: uncultured beta proteobacterium; assembly: GCA_903871735.1. Taxonomy (GTDB): domain Bacteria; phylum Pseudomonadota; class Gammaproteobacteria; order Burkholderiales; family Burkholderiaceae; genus Polynucleobacter. Next base: position 12,920 of record CAIQHU010000031.1, read on the forward strand.
GGAATAGACACTTTGCGCTGCGATTAATTCGTACGCTTCACCGGGGATGCCAACTGTTTCATGATTAAAACTTTTCTTACTTGGAATTAAGTCCTGAAAGCGCGCTGTAAAGGCGCGCATCTCTTCTTGGGTATAAGTTTTGCCCTTCATAAGTCTCCTTTTATAAATGGTCTAGTAATATCTATTTTTTAGTTTGAGAAGTCATTTTGCGATGACTTGACGACTATTTTTCTAATTCGATTGTAATACTTATTGCAAGGTGGTTAAGTTTACGGCTGTATCTTTGCTTCTTTAATTACTTTTGCCAAAATCTCCATTTCAGCCTTAATCGTATTAGCCATTTTTTCAGGGCTACTTCCAATTGTTTCAGCAAAACCATCTGCTTCTATTTTCTTTTTATAGGCTGCGCTTGCTGTAATTTCAAGAGTAGCCCGATTGAACCTTTGAATAATTGCTTCGGGTGTTCCTGCAGGCGCCCACATCCCATAAAAAATATTTGCCTCATAATCGGATAAACCAGTAGTTTCTGCAATTTTAGGAACATTAGGTAATTGTGGATTTCGATTGTTACCGGTTACGGCGATCGCTCTCAAACTCCCAGCTTGTATATGAGGTAGGGCAACTCCTAAACCTGCAAAATATAATGGTACATGCCCAGCCAAATTATCTGCTAGGGCTGGAGCACCTCCCTTATAAGGAATGTGCTCCATCTTAATGCCAGCCTTTTGATTCAGTAACTCACCAGCAATATGAGCCATACTACCATTCCCAAAAGATGCATAACTAATAGACCCAGGCTTCGTTTTGGCTAATGCAATTAATTCTTGAACATTCTTTGCCGGAAAGCTTGGGTGAGCAACTAAGATTAAATCTAATGAGGCAACTTGAGAAATCGGTGCAAAATCTTTAACCGTGTCATAAGGCAGCTTTATACCCATTACTGCATTAGTTGCGTGGGAAGTCATGCTATGAAACATAATGGTGTAACCATCCGGTGCAGATCTAGCTACAGCCTCGGCACCAATGATGCCGTTAGCGCCACCCTTATTTTCGATAACAATTTTTTGACCTAACTTCTCAGCTAGTAAAACTGCAAAACCTCTTCCTAAAGAATCATTACCCCCGCCAGGAGGCCAAGGTATTACCATCTTAATCGGCCTATTAGGGTCTATAACCGGTTGGGAATATCCTATAGGTAATATCAAAAAACTAAGAATAATCAACAAGTATCTAACTCTGTAAAATCTTGAAAACATACTATCTCCTTTTGAAATTTTTTAATTTACTATTTTTAGCATTCACAACCAAGGTTTTAAAAAAGACCAGAAATTTTTCCCTGATCATCAACATCAATTGAATTTGCTGCAGGGATCTTTGGCAAACCCGGCATCGTCATAATGTCGCCACATACCACCACAATAAATTCTGCACCAGCAGAAAGTCTCACCTCACGAATGTTCAAAACATGCCCCTGTGGTGCCCCACGCAGCGTTGGATCCGTAGAAAATGAATATTGATTTTTGGCAATACAAATGGGGTAATGCCCATATCCAGCAGCCTCATAAGAGGACAACTTCTCCATCATCTTTGTATCTACAGACACCTCGCTCGCACCATAAATTTTCAATGCAACCGCTTTAATCTTTTCGATTAATGGTGTGTTACTTTCGTATACAAATTTAAATTGCGATGGGCCATCACATAGCTTGACTACTGCACGCGCTAAATCAGTAGCACCCTTACCACCCTCAGCCCAATGCTTCGCCGGAATAACCTCTACTCCGTACTGCGCAGTAGTGGATTTTAATAACTCAATTTCTGCCAAAGTATCCTCTTGCCGCAGATTGATTGCTACAACACAAGGTAGCCCATAGTGATCGCGAATATTCGTAATATGCTTTTCTAAATTCACCAACCCCTTCTTTAGAGCATCCAGATTCTCTTTACCGGTCTCTTTCACTTCAATACCACCGTGATATTTGAGTGCTCGTATAGTAGCCACTAAGACAACCGCCGATGGCACTAAACCAGATTTTCGGCATTTAATATCAATAAACTTCTCCGCGCCTAAGTCTGCGCCAAAACCAGCTTCAGTAACAACGTAGTCAGCAAGTTTTAAAGCGGTTTTTGTTGCAATAACGGAATTACATCCATGTGCAATATTGGCAAATGGTCCGCCATGAATGAGGGCAATATTACCCTCTAAAGTTTGAACTATATTTGGAGAAAAGGCTTCTTTCAACAAAGTTGCCATGGCCCCCTGCGCATTTAAATCACTCGCCAGAATAGCTTGTTGATCAGAGGTATATCCAACTACGATCCTTCCTAATTTTTCTTTTAAATCTTTTAAGTTATTAGCTAAGCAAAAAATTGCCATAACCTCGGAGGCCACCACAATATCAAAACCATCCTCGCGGGGATAACCATTACCTGGGCCGCCTAGCCCAACTGTTATTTTGCGCAGAGCCCGATCGTTCATGTCAACGACCCGTTTCCAAGTAATCCGCCGGACATCAAAGTTCAGGGCATTGCCATGAAAAATATGGTTATCTATCAAAGCGGCTAATAGATTATTAGCCAGAGCGATTGCATTAAAGTCCCCTGTAAAATGCAAATTGATATCTTCCATTGGTATTACTTGTGCCATACCCCCACCAGTAGCACCACCTTTCATGCCAAAGACCGGTCCAAGCGACGGCTCTCGCAAACAAATTAAGGCTTTCTTACCAATTTGATTTAGTCCATCCCCCAAGCCCACTGTCGTAGTGGTCTTACCCTCGCCCGCGGGCGTAGGGGAAATAGCCGTTACTAAAATGAGCTTCCCATCGGGTTTACCCTGCAATGAGTTAATGTAATCTAAGGATAGTTTTGCTTTGAAATGTCCATAGGGATTTAACTCTTTTGCATCAATACCAATTTGGGATTTGATTAATGGAATGATCGGCTGAATTGTGGCTGCTTGTGCAATTTCAATATCGCTTTTCATGAAAACTCCCTCAATTTGATTAAATGTTGAAATACAAATTATTAAACCCGTAGCACACAGAACGGTTTAAGACCAGTCCGATTCATACCTCTAACTTAAAACTCATATAATATCTAGTCAATCTTAACAAAAAAGACTCCGCCTAATTGATTTTTTTAGTAACTGCTGTTTTATGGAGGCAATATGCCAGCTTTATTACCCAATGTAGATCCCGATGGATTGTTAGAGTATTCAGTAGTCTATACAGACCGCTCACTCAATCATATGTCGAAAAAGTTCCAACAGGTTGTGCAGGATATTTCGATGGTCCTAAAAGAAGTCTATAACGCAGATACCTGCGCCATCGTGCCGGGTAGTGGGACTTTTGGTATGGAGGCGGTTGCTCGCCAATTTGCGAATCAGCAAAAATGCTTAATCCTAAGAAATGGTTGGTTTAGCTATCGCTGGACTCAAATTTTTGAAATGGGTGGCTTTGCCACCGACATCCATGTTCTTAAAGCGCAGCGAACTGAACAGTCAAATCAAGGAGCCTTCATACCTCATCCGATTGAAGAGGTTGTAGCTTTTATTAAAAAAGAAAAGCCCAGCATCGTCTTCGCCCCCCACGTCGAAACCTCAGCAGGGATCATGCTGCCAGATTCTTATTTGAAAGCAGTCGGTGATGCCGTGCATTCTGTTGGAGGACTATTTGTTCTAGACTGTGTTGCATCCGGTGCAATGTGGGTTGATATGAAAGCAAATCAAGTCGATCTCCTAATTAGCGCACCCCAAAAAGGTTGGACTGGTTCGCCATGCTGCGCCATGATTAGTATGAGTCAGTTGGCTAGAGAAAAAATGGAGTCAACCACTAGTTCTAGCTTTGCTTGCGATTTAAAGAAATGGACTCAAATTACAGAAGCGTATGCCACAACGAGCTTTGTTTATCATGCAACACTACCAACCGATGGACTCAAAATACTCCGTGATGTGATGCTGGAAACACGATCAATTGGCTTTGCAAAATTAAAATCAGCGCAGGCAGAATTGGGCTCTAAGATACGCCAAGTTTTAATTGATAAAAACTACCCTTCCGTTGCTGGAGAGGGCTTCCAGGCCCCATGTGTCATCGTCAGTTATACTACCGACCCTGAAATTCAATCTGGTAAAAAGTTTATTGAGCAAGGCCTACAAACTGCAGCAGGAGTTCCACTGCAGTGTGACGAGGGACCAGACTACCGATCGTTTCGGTTAGGTCTTTTTGGTATTGATAAATTACTCCATGTTGACCGCACAGTGACTAAGTTTCAAGAAGCGCTAAATAAAATTGAGTAAGAACGTTTTGATAATGTTATACCCAAGACTTGACTAGTCAATTAACCTGAGGAAAATTTCGATGAAAGATGTTTTGGCCTATTTTTTTAAAAGTCTCACTATTTGTATGGCTGCTGGCTTTTGCTTCATTGCCACAGCTCAAAACTTCCCATCAAAACCGATTAAAATTGTTGTACCCTTTGGCCCAGGCGGCGTGGCAGATCTTACCGCTCGAATCGTTGCACAAAAAATGGGTTCAAAAATTGGCCAAAGTGTCGTAGTTGAAAACCGTCCTGGGGCCGGTGGTGTAGTTGCTGGGGATTTGGTTGCAAAAGCTGACCCGGACGGTCATACCCTGTTACTCATGTCCAATGGAACTGCCATTAGTGCAACGCTATTTCAAAAACTACCGTACGATACATTAAAAGATTTTGAGGCTATATCGACACTCGGATTTTTTGATATTGGAATAGTTGTTAATCAATCCTCCCCCTTCCAATCACTTAAAGATTTGATCACTTTTTCTAAGTCAAATCCTGGCAAAATCAATATCGCTTCCATCAATATTGGAAGTACGCAAAACTTGGCGGCGGAATTATTTCGTCTGCAAGCTGGCCTTAACCTGCAAGTGGTGCCATTCAATGGTACGCCAGCTGTCATTACTGCAATCCGTGGAGAGCAGGTAGACGCCGCCGTTGAAATCATGGGGCCGCTTGTGCCACAAATCAAATCTAAGTCTATCCGACTCCTCGCAGTTTCAGGTGCGAAAAGATCTGCCTTTTTCCCAGACATTCCAACAGCCAATGAAATGAGCGTAAAAGACTATGCACTTTCTTCATGGAACGCTTTAGCCGCTCCAGGTAAAACACCTAACCAGATTATTTTGGCTTTGAATCAAGCTGTAGTAGATTCGCTGAATGATCCTGAAGTCAAAAGTAAATTACAAGATTTATTTATCGAAGCGCAGTCCTCTTCACCGAAAGAGATGAAAACTCTCCTAGAAAATGATGTAAAACGGTGGGCAAGCATCATCGAAAAAGCAAATGTTCCAAAACAGTAAATGCTCTATTGATTCAATCCCCCTCTCTAAATTGGTAATATTCAATTGAGAGAGGGCAGTTTAAAAAGCCATTGGACGCTTGCAATTTGAGGATTGCCTGATTTGAACTCTAAATAATTTTCTGCTCTTATTCTTTTGATAAACTGCTAGAATAATCGATTAAACAGGACAGTGATGATTCAAAAAAATAATCCAGTGATTCCAATTATCGATTCCTCAAAATTCTCGAAAAATCAACGCCCAAAGACTGCTCTAAAAGGCCGACAAGCTGATGAAATTTCATTAAAAGAAGTGCGTCTTTTAATACCAGAAAGTCAATATCGTCGCGATTTATTAATTGAAAACCTACACGTCATTAATGATTTTTATAAGGGTCTAAGAGATACACATCTCGTTGCTCTTGCAAAATTGATGAATATTGCCATGGCAGAAGTCTATGAAGTTGCCAGTTTTTATCATCATTTCGAAATACTCCGTGATGACGCATCTGCACCAACGACCACTATTCGGGTTTGTAATAGTGTTTCTTGCGAACTAGCTGGTTCTCACGCCCTGCATCAAGAACTAACTAAATTCTTTACTGACCCCATGGTGCGTATAGTCAATGTCCCTTGTATTGGAAGATGCGAACAGGCTCCAGCTGCTTATATTAATCAGTACCCAGTAGCCCAAGCAAGCGTGAGTCTCATCAAACAAAATTTCATAGAACACTGCTCATCGCACCCACATGCAAACTCTACAGCCAACTTTAATCCTTGTGACTTTCTAGAAAAATCAATCCCGTCGAACCCGCAAATCATTGCTCCAGAATATTGTGGCTATCAAACCTATACCGAAAAAGCCGGCTATGAGTTATTAAAAAAAATAGTCGCTCATTTAATAACACCCGAGCATGCCATAAAAGTAATGGCTGATTCTGGTCTTCGTGGCCTTGGTGGTGCTGGATTTTTGGCTGGTAAGAAATGGCAGATCGTCAAAGACTTTTCAGGTCCTAAGAATCTCGCCGTCAACATTGATGAGGGAGAGCCCGGAACTTTTAAAGATCGAACCTATTTAGAGAGAGATCCGCACCGTTTTTTAGAGGGCATGTTTATTGCGGCGCATGTGGTCGATATTGATACCTGCTATATTTATTTGCGCGATGAATACCATGGCTGTCGGGCGATCTTAGAAAAAGAAATTGCTCTACTGACTGCAAATCCACCTTGTCAATTACCCCGGATAGAACTTCGCAGAGGTGCAGGTGCTTATATCTGTGGCGAAGAATCGGCCATGATTGAAAGTATCGAAGGTAAACGCGGGGAGCCAAGGCTTCGCCCACCCTATATTGCCCAAGTCGGGTTATTTGGCCTGCCAACTCTTGAACATAATTTTGAAACTCTGTATTGGGTGAGAGATATTCTGGAACGAGGTCCTGAGTGGTTTAGCTCTTTTGGTCGAAACGGTAGAAAAGGCTTACGCAGTTTTAGCGTCAGTGGACGCGTTTGTAATCCAGGCGTTAAGCTAGCGCCAGCTGGTATTACAGTACAAGAGCTGATCGATGAGTATTGCGGCGGTATGCTGCCAGGACATCGCTTGTATGCATATCTTCCGGGTGGCGCATCGGGTGGTATTTTGCCAGCGACGATGAACCAAATACCACTTGATTTCGATACACTGCAGAAATATGGTTGCTTTATCGGCTCAGCAGCCGTCATTATTCTTGGGCACCAGGACCGTGCGCGCGATAGCGCGCTCAATGTGATGCGCTTTTTTGAACACGAAAGTTGTGGTCAATGTACGCCATGCCGCGTCGGAACTGCAAAAGCAGCGCAATTAATGTCGCATGCTCAGTGGGATCACAACACATTAAAGGATCTCTCGCAAGTAATGGCAGATGCCTCAATTTGCGGACTGGGACAAGCTGCACCTAATCCGATTCGCTGCGTGCAACAATTCTTTCCGCATGAGGTCTCTTAATGTCTGCGGCGAATAGCACATCTGCAGTGGTTCCCGCCTTAATTACCTTTGAACTGAATGGTAAACAAGTAGTTGGACAGGCTGGGCAGACGATCCTGGATATTGCTTTAGCTGAAGGAATAGATATTCCCAGACTATGCTTCAAAGAAACCTATAGGCCAGACGGTAATTGCCGTGCCTGTGTAGTCGAAATTGCTGGGGAACGCGTCTTAACGCCTAGCTGCTGTCGAAACATTAGCCCAGGTATGCAAGTCAATACCCTCAGTGAGCGCGCCCAGACCAGCCAAAAGATGGTTGTCGAATTATTACTGAGCGATATGCCCGATGATGGCTTTAAATGGCATGATGGCCAACAAACATTACCCCATGGTGAGTTATCGATGTGGGCTCAAAAGTTGGCGATCCAAGTTCGTCCGGAGCTCAAAGACCTAAAACGGCCAGAAATACCCCCTGACTATTCACATCCGGCAATGGCTGTGAATCTAAACGCCTGTATACAATGCAATCGCTGTGTCAGAGCGTGTCGGGAAGAACAGGTGAACGATGTGATTGGCTATGCAATGCGTGGCTCAGATAGTCAAATTATTTTTGATATTGACGACTCCATGGGCTCAAGCACGTGTGTTGCTTGTGGCGAATGTGTCCAGGCTTGTCCAACCGGCGCCTTAATGCCTAAGACACATATTGGTAATCAAGTGGTAGATCGTCAAGTAGATTCGGTTTGTCCATTTTGCGGCGTAGGCTGTCTACTGACTTATAACATTCAAGATGAAAAAATAATCAGTGTGGATGGTCGGAATGGCCCCGCTAATCAGAGTCGCCTTTGTGTCAAGGGTCGCTTTGGATTTGATTATGTGCATCATCAACAAAGGCTTACTAAACCCTTAATTCGTATCCCGGGTGTCAAAAAAGATATCAACGCTAAAGCGAATCCGGATGACTGGAAAGACGTCTTTAGAGAGGCCTCTTGGGATGAAGTGTTGGATATGATTGGTTCGCAATTTAAATCACTCAAAGACGATTACGGCCATAAAGTACTCGCTGGCTTTGGTTCTGCCAAGGGTAGTAACGAAGAAGCCTATCTTTTTCAAAAACTTGTTCGCACAGGCTTTGGTAATAACAATGTCGATCACTGTACTCGGCTATGCCATGCGTCCAGTGTCGCAGCTCTCTTAGAAGGCGTAGGATCTGGCGCCGTCAGCAACCAAGTAAAAGATGTTGAAAACGCATCTTTGATTTTTATTATTGGCTCAAACCCAACGAATAATCACCCTGTAGCTGCAACTTGGATTAAAAATGCCGCTCAACGAGGCGCCAAAATTGTCTTGGCAGATCCTCGAAAAACCGATATCAGTAAATATGCCTGGCGCACTTTACAATTTAAGCCAGATACCGATGTGGCATTACTCAATGCCATGCTTCATGTGATTATCGAAGAAAATTTAGTAGATCAAAATTTTGTTCAAAATAGAACAACGCACTTTGATGAACTGAAAAAAAATATTCAAGCCTATCCGCCAGAAAAAATGGCCCCAATCTGCGGCATTCCTGCAGAATTAATTCGTGAAGTTGCAAGAGCTTTTGCCACAGCAAAATCAGCCATGATTCTGTGGGGGATGGGTGTTAGCCAACACGTTCACGGCACAGATAATGCCAGGTGTTTAATTGCCCTTGCTAATATTACCGGGCAAATTGGTAAACCAGGTTCTGGCTTACACCCCCTGCGTGGCCAAAACAATGTTCAAGGGGCAAGTGATGCGGGCTTAATTCCAATGATGTTCCCCAATTATCAACCGGTCACCAATCCCAAAGCACATGATTGGTTTGAAAATTATTGGCAAACTACTCTAGATAAAGAACCCGGCTATACCGTGGTTGAAATCATGAACCAAATTTTGGCTCCAGATAACGATCCACACAAGATTCGTGGGATGTACATCATGGGTGAAAATCCAGCGATGAGTGATCCAGATTTAAATCATGCCCGGCACGCTCTTGCTAGTCTTGAATGCTTAGTCGTGCAGGATATTTTCATGACAGAAACTGCCTGGCTAGCAGATATTATTCTGCCAGCTAGTGCTTGGCCGGAAAAAACTGGCTCTGTCAGTAATACCGATAGGATGGTTCAACTTGGGAAAATGGCAATTAATCCTCCAGGTGATGCCAAACCAGACTTGTGGATTATTCAAGAAATTGCTCAGCGTCTTGGTTTGAATTGGCATTATCAAGGCCCCGAATTCGGTGTAGCAGAAGTCTTTGATGAAATGCGTTTAGCGATGCACGAATCGATTGAAGGAATCACTTGGGATCGCTTGGAAAAAGAATCTAGCGTTACCTATCCTTGCTTATCCCCAGAGGATCCCGGCCAACCGATTGTTTTTCTGGAAAAATTTCCAACTAGCAATGGCCGTATGCAACTGGTGCCAGCAAATATTATTTTGGCCAACGAACAGCCTAATCAAGACTTCCCCTTTATTCTCATTACTGGTAGGCAACTCGAGCATTGGCACACCGGTAGCATGACTCGAAGAGCAACCTTTTTGGATGCCATCGAGCCAATCGCGACGGTCTCAATGCATCAATCGGATATGAAAAAATTAGGTATTAAAGCCCATGACGTCGTAACTATTGCCTCACGAAGAGGCAGTGTTGTGATTCATGTGCGCGGCGATGATGCCACTCCCCCAGGATCCATTTATATTCCCTTTGCATATCATGAAGCTGCTGCTAATTTAATGACAAATCCAGCTCTTGATCCTGTCGGAAAAATACCAGAATTTAAATATTGTGCAGTTTCAATAACCATCGGCGGAGAATTACAAAAGACGATTGGATATACAAAAAACTCCTCCACCTTAAATAGTACTTCCGAGAAATAATTACCCTAAATTTTCTAAAAAAGAAGACGTTTTTAACTCCACCCAATAAGCTCTTTGCGCTTAAGGGTTAACCCTAAAATAGCTATCTTTAGCCAAAATCTGACTGGTTATCTCATTAATTTTTTTCTTAGGTAATTGTCATCTTTTGGGTTTTTACAAAACACCTTCCTTGCCTATTTGGCCAATGCCTAGACCCTTTTGGGGGGGATTAGATAAAAATAATGTT
>CAIQHU010000032.1 GCA_903871735.1 uncultured beta proteobacterium
GGCTATGTGAAACACCCCATAGGAAAATAAGAACCAGTCCTATACGTAAGCCCAAAAATTTAGGCTCTGGTCGATTCCGCCCCGAGCCACCATCTAAAACTGAAAAACCCCTGCGCGCTGGGGTTTTTGCTTTTGTGGGCTTGTAACTGAATGTTTCTAAAGATGTCTAGTTGTTGCCTCTACCCAGTGTAATCCGCCAACCCCACCCGCCGAGATTCCCAGTAAAACAACAGGGTTTACCCAAAGAAAGTAACTTGTTGTTGACCGGCAACGGCCACACTCTTTTAATATGGTTGGTCAAGGCGGGTAGTAAATATAATCAAGAAAATAGTTAAATTTGCTGTGACTACGGCCTAAGTTAATTACGCTAAATTGAATAATAGAGAGTTAAAAATGAACACCAAACTATTAATTGCTTTTGCCGTAGCAGGTTTAGCTGGAACAGCCCACGCGCAAAGTGCGTTTGAGGGGTTTTATGGGCAAATTGCTACAGGCTATGAAAGTAATACGATTGAAAATCTTGATAACTTTTATACATATAGACTAATAAGTGGTTTTACTGGTAGTGGTTCTTCAAAGGCATCCAGTCAAAATGCCAGTGGTATGCCTTTAGTTTTTGGAGTGGGTTACAACTTTAAAATTAATAATTCTTGGCTTATCGGGCTGGGGGTAGATTATTCTGCTCTGAGCCAAGTCGATACGTCTCCTTATTCAGCCTCAAACTCAAACGGCGGCCGTACCCCCAACATTCAGCTCACCGTTCAAGACCGTTACAACATATTTTTATCGCCAGCCTTTGTAATCGATAAAGATAAATTGGCCTACTTTAAGGTGGGTTATAGCGCACAAACAGTCAAGTCTTTAACTCCAGCACACACTACCCCCACTGGTTATGTATCCGCCGTGAACACCTCCAATAACGTTAATGGATATATTCTAGGATTGGGATACAAACAAATGATTAGTGGTGGTTTTTACGGCTTTGCTGAAGTCAACTATATGAAGTACACAAAAGGAGATACAAACGTAGGGTATTCTTCGATTGATAGCAACAGAACAAGTTTCACTACAGCATCAGACTTTGGCGCTTCCACCTATACACTTCTTGTCGGACTAGGCTATCGTTTTTAATTAAGTCTTGCACTAGGCAGGAGCCCCAGAAAATTCAAAAAGTTGGTTTAGGCGCCTGAAGAAAGTAATTTGTTGTTGGCACTGACAAAGGTAAGTACGCTAAATTGAATAATAGAGAGCCAAAAATGAACACCAAACTATTAATTGCTTTTGCCGTAGCAGGTTTAGCTGGAACAGCCCACGCGCAAAGTGCGTTTGAGGGGTTTTATGGGCAAATTGCTACAGGCTATGAGTCTAATTCGATAGGCGATCTTAATCAGAACTACACATATAGACAAATCAGTGGTCGTACTGGCGATGGAACAACGAAGGCATCCAATCAAACCGCTAGTGGTGTGCCTTTAGTTTTTGGATTGGGTTACAACTTTAAAATTAATGATTCTTGGCTTATCGGGCTGGGGGTAGATTATTCTGCTCTAAGCCAAGTCGATACGTCTCCTTATTCATCCCCAGACTCAAACGGCAATCGCACCAATGGCATGAAGCTCACGGTTCAGGACCGTTATAATATATTTTTATCGCCAGCCTTTGTAATTGATAAAGATAAATTAGCCTATCTTAAGGTAGGTTACAGCGCACAAACAGTCAAGTTTTTAACTCCAGCACAAAATACTAGCCCCACCGCTTACTCACCCGCAATGACCACCTCTAATAACACTAATGGATATATTCTAGGATTGGGATACAAACAAATGATTAGCGGTAGTTTTTACGGCTTTGCTGAAGTTAATTATATGAAGTACACCAAAGGGGACACAAACATAGGGTCTTCTGCGGTTGCAAGCAACGGCACGAGCTTCACTACATCAACAGACTATGGCGCTTCCACCTATACACTTCTTGTCGGCGTAGGCTATCGTTTTTAATGACGTGTGCTACCCGCCAAGATTTGTTAGATTTAACCGAGTACCAATTTAGTCATCCAAATTTTCTCCGGCCTCAAGCGCATTTTGCGCACGATCAATCGTCTTTCATGACCTGGTGTAAAACGTAAACTATGTGCCAGGTACTACCAAATCCCTGCGTTCGCGCTAGGGGTTTTGCTTTTGTGGGGTTGTTTTCACGGCTCGCAAACCCAGCAGATCGTTCCAATCAATGTTGGGGGTCATGACTGCGTTTACTAATTAATAGTGAAAGTCGGTCGATTGCCATTATGCTGATCAATCTCGCACCACAATTTGAATGCCGTTTCCTGAAATATAAAAAGGGTAAAAAACATGAATAAACTGAAATTCATTCTCGCTGCATCAACAATTTTCTTAGCCAATGCCTCGTTTGCGCAAGAGCCTAAGTTCCAAGGTGCTTTTGGACAGCTCGGCATTGGGTATGAGGCGGTCTCACAAACACAACAGTCCGCTACAGGGGCGGTCAACTTCACACCTGTACCAGTCAACACGTCATCAAATAACGCGAATAGCGTGACTGGAACATTTGCATTGGGCTGGTATCAGAATATTACAAAAGGTTTTTTACTGGGTATTGGAGTCGAGTATTCTCCGTTTGCAGGATCTGCCGCAAACAAGACAGCTACCGTACAAGCAGGGCCCATGGTCATATCTAATAACTATCGTTGGCAAAAGAAAGAGTCATACAATATATTTTTGTCACCTGCAGTGATGGTTGGTACTGATGGTTTGGCGTACGCTAAGATTGGCTACACAGGCGCAAAGGCAACCGATTTCACTACACGTACCGACAACTTGACAGGCTATTCTTTAGGCGTGGGTTACAAGCAATTCTTTAATGATGACTGGTATGGATTCGTTGAGTTTAACTATGCTAACTATGGTAAGGCGACCATGACAGTGACCGATCCACCCGGTGGGCCACGTTTCGACGGAGTCGCAACCAATGGTTTGGCAACCTACAATGGGCTTGTTGGCATTGGTTATAGGTTTTGATCTCTATCGGTGGGCCGAGGCGAAGTCATAGATTATTACCGAGAGCACGCAGGAGTTCCGGTCGCCGAAAAATTCTCTTTTGAATTCGCTCGAGCGGTTGAGCTAACTGAAATTACTGAAACCACAGAGTTCGCGCTGGGGTTTTTGTTTTTTATGGGCTTGTTTTATACGGCATGGTAGTAAAAGGCTTGAGCTAAAATGAGTGGCAGCAAAAACGTAGTTATTCCAAGCGAGAATCAATATGAAAATAAATTTATTATTGGGTGCCTCTGTGCTTGTTTTAAGCTGTTCAGCATTTGCTCAAAGTCAATTTGTTGGTGCATATGGTCAAATCTCAAGTGGTTATGAAAAGAACACTGTAAGCGCTGCCCAGTTGACTGGGACTGATTATGGCGATACCCCTAACAAGACGAATAGTCTTACTGCAACGTCGGGTACAGCTCCTCTTGTCGTGGGTGGTGGCTACATATTTTCTGTAAAAAACAATCTCACATTAGGTGTGGGGATCGACTACGCCGCTCTCACGCAAAACACTAACCCAGTTGGTTTTTACTACTCTGGAGTCAGTAGCACTACCTATGACTATAAATTTTCAATTTCTAACCGCCTTAACGTATTCATTGCGCCAGGGTATGCCATCGATCAAGAAAAATTACTCTATGCCAAGTTGGGCTATTCAGTGCAAAACGTGCAATATAGTCAGACAAATTGCTGCTCTTCCCCGTCCAATAAGGCCCAAGTAAGCGGCTATGTCGTAGGGCTGGGCTACAAGCAATTGTTTACCAAAGGACTGTATGGATTTGCAGAGCTAAATTACTTTGCCTATGGACGACCTAATCTATTGTCGACCTACTCGTACTCGAATGGTGGCGGAGGAACGATTTCCTCAAATCCAAACGTCAGTGCATATAATTTTTTGTTGGGGTTAGGCTATAAATTTTAGTCTTGCCCCGGGCCTAAAGCTTTTGCCGAACAGCAAAACTGTGGTGTTGGAGATTAATTTTGACTGACAAAAGTTGGAAAACTGCCTATCGATCGTTTTATTACGAACATGCACCGATCCCGCAAGATCTTGATTTGGATCCCGCCGAGACAGCGCTACTTGTGATTGATGTGCAAAATGCCTATCTAGTCGAAGCGTCTGATCCCCTAGAACGTGAGCGCTGGGCACCTTTTATGCAGCGTATGCATGGCCTAGTCATTCCCAATATTCAGCGTCTAATCAAGCACTGTCGCGATAAATCCATGAATGTCATGTTTGCGCGTATCGCTTGCCAAACACCGGACGGCCGTGATCGTTCTCTGTCCCAACGCAAACCGGGTTTTAACAACTTGCTATTGCCGAAAGGGGAGGATGCTAGTCAGATTATCGACGAGCTCGCGCCAAGGCCAGAAGAAATCGTAGTGCTAAAAACTACCGACAGTGCTCTGACTGGGACGAACCTGCGGCTAATGCTCAACAATGTCGGAATTCGCCATGTGATTTGTGTTGGCATTTTTACAGATCAATGTGTATCGAGTACGGTCCGGAGTTTAGCCGATGAAAGCTTTGATGTACTAGTCTGCCATGATGCGTGTGCAGCCGCTACAGATACGCTACATGAGAACGAACTAACGACGATCAACTGGATTTACTGTCAAGTGGCTAGCACCGAGGAAACGCTTGGTTTTATTGGTTGAAGATCATTGGACGGCAGCCTGCTGAGCCCATTGGCATCTGCGACCGCTGGGATCGTAAGTACTTTTCAGGCTTAGATGACTTCGAGCATAAGTTGCCTTGTGATCCGACGCTGCCTGAACCGGAGCCTGACACATTCCGTACAATGCCCCACACAGGAGACTAATATGAATATTCAACAAATAATCATCCGCGCCGCGCTAGCAATGTTGCCGCTTTGGGCCGCTCAGCGAGCCTCTGCCACCCCAGACTATCCCAACAAACCCATTCGCATCGTCGTGGCCTATGCGCCGGGCGGGCCTACCGACATCGTGGCCCGATTTTTTGCCCAAGAGCTTGGCACTAAGCTTAATCAGCCTGTTTTGGTCGAAAACCGCGCAGGTGCTGGCACACTTATTGGCACGGAGTCAGTCATTAAGGCGCCGCCGGACGGCTACACCCTGTTTTGGGGAACG
Source organism: uncultured beta proteobacterium (assembly GCA_903871735.1). Lineage (GTDB taxonomy): Bacteria > Pseudomonadota > Gammaproteobacteria > Burkholderiales > Burkholderiaceae > Polynucleobacter. The sequence continues at coordinate 5,166 of CAIQHU010000032.1, forward strand.
CCCGCCACTGTGATCACACCGCTATTGCACAAAAACCCGACCTATGACGTTCTGAAAGACCTTCAACCCGTCTCGTTAGCGACTACCCAATCCATGGGCGTCTTAGTTTCCGCCAGTATTGGGATCAATAGTGTGAGTGAGCTGGTTAAGTATGCAAAAGCTAACCCAGGTAAGGTGAATTTTGCGTCTTCAGGAAACGGCTCGGCTCAGCATTTAGCCGCAGAGGCGCTAAACGATGCCGCCAAGATCAACATGCTCCACATCCCGTATAAAGGTGCCGGTGTCGCACTCAATGATCTCGTTGCGGGACGCGTCGATCTCATGATCACCTCTTTAGTCGGTAATATGTTGGAGCAGGTCAAAGAGGGTCGAATCAAACTCATCGGGACCACGGGACCCGAGCGCAGTGGCACCTTGAACAATATTCCTACCGTTGCAGAAGGTGGCGTACCGAATTTTGGTATCCGCACTTGGACGGCGGTGTTCGCGCCGGTCAACACGCCGCCTGACGTAGTCGCCAAACTCAA
>CAIQHU010000033.1 GCA_903871735.1 uncultured beta proteobacterium
TAGTTTCTGACATTTCTTGAAAGATTTGCTTGAGGTAAAAGGGTGCTTCAAAGGAATAATTCCAGTAGTGATGTAGAATTTTTTCCGTTAAGGGTTTTACTTGATAGTGATTAATCGCAATCATTGAGAGTGAAGTTTGCTCTAACCAGTAGGTTGGCAACACTCTGGGAATTAAAAAATCGGCAAGTTTTAAGGACTTCTCAAAAAAATCAATTGCTCCTTGATTAACGCCTACAGCTCCAGTATTCCACATCTGGAAGGGTTGATCTAAGCTGACTCCAAGGGATTGAAGGGCTGGCCCAAAATTTGCGTACATCTTATTATATTGGTCTGAGATATTCGCTAGATTATCTGATTCTCGAACATGTAAGTAACAAGTCGGGGAGATAGCGGCCTCTTTGGAGGACATCACTTGCAATAACTCCTCTGGATAGGATAACCATCTTGTATCTGAGTCAACAAATAAAAACGGTTCGCTATTTTTTCGGGATTCGTCTAGTAGAACTTTTAATTTAACCCGGTGTATGAAATGAAAAGGACCTTTGTATCGCTTAATTAAGTCTTGAGAGATTTTTTTAATCGAAATTAAAGGGTGACTTGGAACACTTTCGGGTGAGTCGGTATAAACAATAATTTGGATAGCACGCTCATTTTTTTGCACTAGCAAATGCAGTAAGGTCAGGATTGAAAATCGTGTTTGGTCATAAAACTTCTGAGAGGTGTGACTAATATAAATAATGTTCATGAATTTGACCCAAATAGACCGACTGATAGAGGAGGACGGTCGGAGATTGTTGGAACAATATTTGGGGCACACAAGATTCGTTGGGCAATATAAATCATATTTTTATACTGTACGGCGTCAGCCAAGGTAAACCTTAGCAACCCCTTCTCGTGAGAGTAAGTAAATAAACCTGCCAATTGAACCTGGAGTTTTAGACGAATCATCATAATTTATGAACAGTTTATATTCTGTGAAGATATATTTGGTGATTAAGTATAAATTACATGAGCTTACCAGTATTTTTTGCAAATAATTTGTATTAATTTCTAAAAAATAACATTGAAAATTAGTGTATTGAATACTAATTTTCAATGTTAAAAAATTCAAATGGAAATATTAAATACTTCACATTGGGTACCTCGAAGGCTTGAAGCAGTGGTACTTGCCCGCTTAAAAGCGATGCCAGCGGTAGCAATAATGGGTCCTCGCCAAGTTGGTAAAACGAGTTTAGCTAGAAAAATTGCTAAAAATTATTCAGGCGCTATTTTTTTGGACCTTGAAACGATCAAGGATCGACAAGTGCTTGGAGAGCCGGAGCTATTTTTTTCTGCCCACCGTCATCGTTTAATTGTTTTGGATAAAGTGCAAATGATGCCAGAAATATTTCAAGCATTACGACCTGAAATTGATAATCATCGTACTTCAGGACGTTTTTTGATTCTTGGATCAGCAACTGGAAAGTTATTAAGGCAAAGTTCTGAATCCTTGGCTGGTAGGGTTAGCTATGTAGAATTGAGTCCATTATTAGCCAATGAAATTAATCTTCTTGAGCAGAGTCAAGAACAGGATTCGGGACAGGAGCTTTTTGAGATTCAGCAATTATGACTAAAGGTTGGCTATCCTGGGAGTTATATCGATACAAGCGATGAGATTTCTTATTCGTGGAGAGCTGATTTGATTAAAACGCTTTTACAACGCGATTTCCCCAGTTTGGGTATACAAACAGCATCTGAAAGCTTAAGTCGATTTTGGAGAATGCTTGCTAATTTGCACAGTCAACTATTGAACTCATCAATGCTAGCAAGATCTTTAGGGTATGGGTCTCCAAAAACCGCTGATCACTATTTAGACTTTTTTGTTGATTCGATGATGGTCAGGAGGCTACAACCTTACTTAACCAATTTACCAAAAAGGTTAGTTAAATCTCCTAAGATATATCTTAGGGATAGCGGCATTTTACATGCCTTATTAAATATCGAATCTATTCAAGATTTACAAGGGCATCCAATTGTTGGCGCTTCCTGGGAAGGTTTTGTGATCGAGCAGATTGCTTGTAATCTACCGGTTGGGGCGCAAATTAGTTTTTATAGCACGCAGGTTGGTTCAGAGCTAGATTTGGTGATCGAAAAGGGCAGACACCGATTGGGTATCGATATCAAATTCTCAATGAGCCCAAAAGTAAGTAGAGGATTTTGGCAAGCGTTAAAAGATATTCAGGCTTCTGCAGCATATATTATTGCCCCGGTTCCAATGCAATATTCTTATAAAGAGAATGTTCAAGTGATGTCAGTGCAGCACTTTATTCGGGATGTTGTGCCATTACTGTGATCTTGTATTGGGTAATCAACAACGATTTGGAAACGAAAACCTTTTGATTTGGAAACGAAAACCTTTTGATAGAGATTGAGATATGACTACAAATAGCACTAACTAGTCAATAGAAAATCTTATATCGTGAGATGCTAAAACAATGGGCTTTAGTTTTTTGAAGTTGCATTTATTTGAACTAGTTGGTGGTCTAGATCCAGGGACATAGCACTTAGTTTTCTACCCCAGACACACCCAGTATCGAGTCCGAAGACGTTATTTTTTTGGACTAAGCCAAGGGTAGACCAGTGGCCAAAGAAAATTGGAACATGTGCTGTTTTTCTTTTAGGCGCGGCAAACCATGGATAGTAATTCGTCGGGGCCGCATCAATACCTTCTTTACTAGTAAAGTCAAGATCACCTTTGCTAGAGCAAAAGCGCATTCGGGTAAGTGCGTTAGTTATAAATCGCAAGCGCTCATCACCCTTTAGTCGGTTAGACCAGCGCACTGGTGTATTACCATACATATTTTTAATAAAGTTGAGGTAATTTTTTTTCTGGAGAGCTTTTTCAACCTCCCTAGCGAGTTCCATCGTTTGTTGGATATCCCACTGCGGGACAATTCCTGCATGCACAAGGAGGTTTTTACCATCAAAGAGAGCTAGCGGACGACGCCTTAACCAATCGATCAATTCCTGCCGATCCGGAGCTTTCAATATATCCTCGAGGGTATCTAAAGATTTAGGCCCACGAATATTGCCAGCTCTGGCAAGCAGATGCAAGTCATGGTTCCCAAGAATAGACTCTGCAAAGCCTTGTTCTTGCCATGATTTAATGCGTCTGAGGACTCCTAAAGAGTCAGGGCCGCGATTCACTAAATCTCCTAAGCAAACAATTCTGGAGTTTTTTGGTAGACGACAAATTAACTGATCCAGTTCTAAAGAGCAACCTTGGATATCGCCAATTGCAAAAATTTTACGCATCTAATGATTTTAGATCGAATTATAAAAAGATGTAATGAATCAATCTTCAGGAGTGCTTCTGGACTTTGGGACTTAGTCCTGCGGGAACGTCACTGGTTATCTGGGGTTGTTTTAACTACGCTGTAACGCATTAAAGTTGCTACTCGAGCTTGATCATGTTGCACAATCGGCAAGGGATAATCTTGCCCAAGCCTTACTTTGGCCATATTCAATTCTATGGAGCCAGCTAACCACGGCGCATGAATTGATTGGTTGGAGAGCAATTCGAGCTCGGGACAGTATTTACGAATAAACTTGCCTTCGCTATCAAATTTTTTGGATTGGGTTATTGGATTAAATATTCGAAAATAGGGTTGTGCATCACAACCACTCGAGGACGCCCATTGCCAGCCACCGTTATTCGCAGATAAATCAAAATCATTTAATAAATCGGCAAAGTACTTTTCACCCCAACGCCAATCAATTCCTAAATCTTTAATTAAAAAGCAGGCAGCAACCATACGAAGTCGGTTATGCATATAACCTGTCGAATTGAGTTGTCGCATAGCCGCGTCAACTAAAGGGTAACCCGTCTTGCCAGCGCACCAAGCCTTAAATAATTTTTTGGCTGCAGGGCCAGTTTCCCACTTAATTTGATCATATGCTGGCTTGAAAGAGGCCCCACTAGCAAGTCGGGGATGGTTAGCTAAAATCATCATATAAAAATCTCGCCAAATGAGTTCGGATAGCCAAGTGGTAGCACCCAAATCACCTCTTAACATCCGTTGATGAGCCTCGCGTGCTAAGGCGCGAATTGAAATCGTACCAAAGCGCAGATGGGTAGAGAGATAACTAGGTCCTTTTATAGATGGATAGTCTCTCGATGATTGATAGTGACTAATTCGCGTCAAAAATTCTTTTAATAGTTGTTTTGCTCCAGAGGCTCCCATCGGAAAAAATGTTGCAATATCGCTTGGCGTAAAGCCCATCGATTCTAATGAAGGGATATTCTTTTGAAAAATAGCAGGTATAGACGCTAATTGTTCTACTTGATTATGCTTTTGAAAACACACACGCGGCGCAAGATCTTCGGGGCTGAGTTTTTTGAGCCAGGCATTTTTGTAGGGAGTAAATACGGAAAAAATACCGGACTGTCTAGTAAGGACTTCTTTTTTTTCAAAGATCACCTGATCTTTGTAGGATAAGAATTCAATCCCTTTCCTTAGTAATGCCTCTTGGACCTGGGCATCTCGTGCAATTGCTAAGGGCTCATAATCCTGATTTACAAAGACAGACTGAATTTGCAAATCAACCGCAAGATTTGGGATCAGCTCTGTTGATATGCCGTGTAAGGCAATTACTCCGCTTTTTGGAGAAAGTGCTTTGAGTTCATGATTGATCTCTTGGAGAGCAAGCCAGATAAAGTGCACGCGCCTATCTGTAATCATCTTTGAAGTAGAGCTTGATTGATCAGAGTTTTGGGGATGCGTGCGCTGATGATCTTTGAGCGGATCTAGAATTGTTTGATCAAAAATAAAGGCTAAGAAAACTTGCTCGCATGATTGCAGTGCGGCACTGAGCGCCGCATGGTCATGGATGCGTAAATCTCTTCTTAGCCAAACAAGCCCGCGTTTCATAATTACTCCTAGTTTACTTGATTGTAATTTATCAAGGATTTCGAAGTTTTGAAGAAGAATAACTGTGAAATACATCGCTAGCGATGATAAGCATTCCATATCATGAAATTGAGATCAAAGAAAATCAGGATGACAGCTAAAAATTGTGGAAACGATCAGGTGGATTTACGCTAAGATAGCGACATGAAATTTTTTACTGAAGATGTCTCGCATTTAGCCAATCAATTATTAATTGCCATGCCAGGCATGCTGGATGACCAATTTGCTGGCACAGTCGTGTATTTGTGTGAGCATAATAGTCAAGGCGCCATGGGACTAGTGATTAATCGACCAACGAATATCGATTTGAAAGATCTGTTTGAGAAAATTGAGTTGAAATTAGAAAGTTCTCCCTTACAAAAGCTACCAGTCTATTTAGGTGGTCCTGTGCAGACAGAGCGCGGGTTTGTGTTGCATCCACAGGCTGATGATCTGCGCTATAGTTCGTCATTAACTGTCCCTGGTGGGTTAGCAATGACGACATCCAAAGATGTCTTGGAAGCAGTAGCTCTTGGCCAAGGCCCAGGCCAATTTATGATGACGCTAGGATATGCGGGATGGAATGCTGGGCAGTTAGAAGATGAAATTTCTAGAAATGGTTGGTTAAATGTCTCGACGAATTTAGAACAAATTACCAATATTATTTTTGAGACACCGTTTGCAGAGCGTTATCAAAAAGTGATGGGTATCCTGGGCATTGATCCGCATTTTCTGAGTGGTGAGGTTGGGCATGCTTAATTGGGCTTGAGATCAATTGTATGTTCATGTTTAAAAGCATTGGTTTATTGACCCTTGATGTGTGAAATTTGCGGATATGGTTAACCAAGA
>CAIQHU010000034.1 GCA_903871735.1 uncultured beta proteobacterium
AATCACCGCAACTTGTTGGGCAAAAAAGTCTCTGCGCAGGTGGGCCTCCTCTAGAGACATACGGTTTAAAAAGGCACGAAAGGGTTTTAAATAGGAATTAGCCAATTTTGCAGCAATGTCCGCAGACTGATCTTGAGCCTCAATCGTAATCAAGCCTGATTTCTTATCTGTGGTAATTTTAACTAGACTTAACAGTTTTTTGCGCGTGTCTTCTAGGGTTTTAGTTTGGTAACGTTGCGAGAGCTCCAACTCTGCAATGATTTGATCTTGTACCGTATTGCTTTGCATTAAGGCTACATACATCTCGGTTGGGCTCTTACTGAGGCTACCAGCTAGCCCTCCGAGACCGCCTAACTGATCCAAAACGGCTGAGGCAGAGCTCGACTGCTTATCTGGCACAACAAATGTGGCCTTCGCGGTATACATAGGCGGGAGGTATAAGCTAATCAAAGCTGTTATACAAGCGCAAAGGAAAGGTAGTCCTAATAATAGCCATTTCTCTTCACCCAAAATTTTGATCAAGTCAATGAGGTCGACTTCATCAAAATTACTCTCCAACGATGAGAAGTTTTGCTGAATTAATTCATTTTGCTGTTGACTCATGATTCTTTTCAAATAATTACTATTTAATAGGTAAGGTAGTTATGGTTTAATAAGTAATGTAAGTTAATCTATATGCAGCGGACTTAAATATTTTTTTATTAGGCAATAAAAGCTGGTACTGTACAAATTATCTCAAGGCTAGGATCGCATTATGTTCTTGGTTTTCGATTTATGAAGATATTATTTCTATACACCGATTATTTGATTACCTTTATAGCTGCCGCACTCAAGCCTAACTGAAATAAGACCTGTGTCCAATCTTTCAGTCCACGCATAAATGCCGAATAACCACTCTCGCTAATAATTTTTTCGGGAACAACAATGGTATCCCCGGGATTTAAATCTATCTTATCGAGCTTAGTTTTAAAGAACACCTTTTCTAAATCTGGTGATTGCAGGGTGCCGTCAGCGCGCACCACAAAAATAGCTTCACGGTCTGCATTTTGATTTATGCCTGCAGACTTGAGGTACTCAGCCACACTTCTTCCCGGACGATATAGAAGGGCACTCTCGTTATAGACAGCGCCTAAGACGGCCACGCTACTGGGAGTTGATGGGATCAATACTTCATCGCCGTTTTCAAGAGCCATATCCGGCAACTGTGTGCGTTTTGGATCAAGCTCTAATGCAAGTCGACCAGTTGGTATTGCATTACGTAGTAAAACAATGCGCTCCCTTAGCCGCACTTGGTTTTGTGTTCGTAGTGCTTGTAAAGCGGCCTGATCTGTTTGTAGATTAGTCGATGACTGTTTTAACTCGAGAGAGGCCTGATCCTCTAGCCTTTTTATGACTGTATCTAGATTTTTCTTTTGCGTCTGTTTAATGGACTGACGCGTTAACTCTGTGCCATAAAGATATGCATTAGAGGTAAAGCCGCCAGCTTTTTTAATTACATCCCGCAACGTTTCATTACCATTCGTTTGATAAATCCCAGGGGAGTTCACCTCCCCTTGAACACGGACAACCCGCATTTGCCGGTCCAATGGTACCAACACATCTTTTTGATTAAAAATAGTAATGGTATCCCCAGGGAACAGTTGGATATTGTCGATTGACTGTGGATTTGCAATCGCTCGCTCTAAATTAAAACTGATTAACTGCGACTTCAAAGTGCTGGCTTCAATGCGTTCAATCGTGACATTCTCAAAATTAATTTGATCCAATAGAGCATTATCTTTAATCCGCTCAAAATCATTTTTCAAGGGGGGGGTGTTGGGGGTGTTGGGGGTGTTGGGGGTCCGGCCGGCCGGACAGTGCCTACGGCCTTCAGGCCGTGGTGGTGGCGGCCTTCAGGCTGCCAC
>CAIQHU010000035.1 GCA_903871735.1 uncultured beta proteobacterium
AAATGTATTAGATGAAATCAAACGCGTCAAAGGTGTTGGTGATGCTAATATTTTTGGTGCCCGCGATTACTCTATGCGGATCTGGCTAAAACCAGATCGTATGGCGCAACTACATGTCACCACTTCTGACATCGCAGCTGCCATTCAAAGTCAAAATGCACAATATGCTGCCGGTAAAATTGGTCAGGAACCTTCTGTAAATGAGCAACAACTAGTATATACAGTCAATGCGAAAGGCCGCTTGCTTGATCCTAATGAATTTGGAAATATTATCGTTAAAGCTGGTGGGCCAAACGGTATTCTTTATCTTAAAGATATTGCAAGGGTCGAATTAGGTTCACAAACCTACGACATCAATACAACATTAAATGGCAAACCAGGTGTAGGTATTCCTATTTTCCTTCAGACAGGCGCTAATGCTCTTGATACAGCAAGGGGGATTAAAGAAAAAATGGCTGAACTTAAAGGACGCTTTCCTAAAGGAATGGATTTCGAAATTCCCTATGACACAAGTAATTTTGTCAAAGCTTCCATGAAAGAAGTCTTTAAAACGCTTGGTGAAGCAATGCTTCTTGTAGTAATTGTCGTGTTTCTTTTTTTACAAAACTGGCGTGCCACTTTAATTCCTATTATCGCTGTGCCTATATCTTTAATAGGTACTTTTGCAGGCCTATATCTTTTTGGTTTCTCAATCAACACGCTGACACTATTCGCTATGGTCTTGTCTATTGGTATTGTGGTCGATGATGCCATTGTCGTTTTAGAAAATATTGAACGCTTAATGGCGGAAGAAAAACTTTCTCCGATTAAAGCTGCTATTAAATCCATGGAACAAGTTTCCGCTGCAGTCGTTGCCATTGTATTAGTGTTATGTGCTGTATTTGTGCCAGTGGCATTTATGGGTGGTATTGCAGGAGAGCTCTATCGTCAATTTGCTGTAACTGTTGCTATTGCTGTTGTGATATCTGGTGTTGTAGCGCTCACACTGACGCCGGCACTCTGTGCGATTATCTTAAATCCGAAGTCTATTCATTCAAAATTTTTTGATAGATTTAATGGTGGATTTACTCGCTTAACCAATTTTTATATTAAGGTAGTTAACAGTACCTTGCACCACCGTTTTATTGGTGGCATTGTTTTTGTTGGTATTGTCATTGCATCTATTTTCCTTTTTAAATTTACGCCCACAAGCTTTATACCTTCTGAAGATCAGGGCTACGTTATTACAGCCGTAATGTTGCCAGATGGCGCTACAATTAGTCGCACTTCCAAAACAACGGAAGCTGTTCGTTCTGCTATTGCGAATGATCCTGCAACTACTTTTCAGTTTGCTGTAAATGGATATGATTTGATTGGAGGCGGCAATAAATCAAATGCAGCTACGATGTTTGTAAGATTAAAAGATTGGGCGGAACGAAAAAGCTCCGCAGGTGATATTGTAAAAAAACTTTTCGGCATTGGTATGATGCAACCCGATGGTCTTGCTATTGCATTTAACCCTCCTTCAATTCGTGGATTAGGCAGCTCAGGTAGTATGGAAACTTATGT
>CAIQHU010000036.1 GCA_903871735.1 uncultured beta proteobacterium
AGTCATATTTTCTAGCAAGTTGAATTTGCGATATGAAGTAACGGATTTGTAAATCGAAGGGGCAGTAATCCCTGAATCGATCTAGACCTATTTCCCCAAGAGCAATCGGTTTGTTTTCTTTTATAAATAAATCCAATAACTCAAGACTGTTCTCTGGGTTTTGCGTAATGGAATTAGGGTGAATCCCTGCACTGAAATACACCCCTGGGTAGTTAGTTGCTATTTCTAAGCAACGTCTACTTGAATCGATTCCCGTTGCTACACACAAAACCCTATTATTGGTTTCTTTGGTGAATCCCTCGATAATACTCACTAGGTCCGTGGAGTATTTTTCATCATCAAGGTGGGCATGGGTGTCAAATAGGGGCATTAGAACTCTAAAGTTTATTTTACCAATGTGATTTGAATCAATTCTGATATCGCCGAAGTGCTGGGCAGGTACCAAGAAAGCATTAAGTTCGGAAATATTCCAAGAGTAAGAACGGGTATGATAATTGCAAAGGTCAAAACTATTTGTGGGAGTTTGATATCACAAAGGGGTGGAGTGCTAGGACTATCGCCCAGAATAATATTTAAAATTCGATAGCATCCAATGATTACTAGAATAAAGCTAATACCTGTGATTAATGCAGGAATAAACCCAAATTGCAGCACAGAACCTGCTAATAAAAATAACCCAAGGGAGTTGATAAATCCTGGACACCCAAGAGTTGCAACCAATAAAATAGCAAATGAACAACCAATAATCGGGGCTTTTTTTAGTGTTCCAATTTTGAAATCAATTACATCAACAAGAATCTGGTCTTTTAATTGTTTCCACAAATATACCAATCCAGTTATGCACAAGTATCCGCCTAGGAGCCATATCATCGAACCAGCAAATGTTTTTGCTTTCCAAATGTTTGGAGCCCCTGCAAATGAATTCACTACTCCCAAATAACAAATGATTTGTAACCAGCAAGAAAGAAAGGCGATGAAACGTTCGGGGGAATTTGTAAATAAGAAGATGAAACTTATTCCTACTGTTATCCCAACCATTACCCATGTCAGCCAATGGGCTGAAGAAACTATACCTGCAGGAAATATTTGAATGCCAAATCGTGTGAAAATATATATGCCAACTAATGGAAATGCCCCAGCTAAAAGCATGGCTACCGGTAGTCGAGTGTCTTGGTATGTTTTGTAAATCAAAGCCATTAATGGTGAAGAGAAACCTAACAGTAATGCTGCTCCTAGAACAGCAAGTAGCGAAAATGTATGTTTGGTTTTTGCGGTTTTACTTACATTGGTTCGTGATTGTATGACTTGTTCAAGTCCAGCGCGTTGGAATGCTAAAATATTGAAAGAGTGGTACGACAAGTAATCGGTGCGTTGTTTTTCAGACCAATCTGGGTGTGCTCTTTCGACTTGTTTTTGTCCAATTTCGATTTCACCTTCATTTGCAAATTTGGTCAAATCAGATTTATAACAATAAGTTAAAACTCCCGCTAAAATCAAAAGCCCAATAGTATTTATTGTACCAAAAATAAAAGCCGAGTTGTTTTTGTTTTCTCCTCCCCAATTCTGCAGCATGAAGTAATAAGACAAAATACTTATTGCTAGAAAAATTAAAACGATCACACCATCAAGTGCCAGTAGTGTGCCTAGCAACCCAAATTCGGAAATAAATAGTAATGGGAAAAAATTACCTTCCATGGTTGAACTTAGCCATGTGGCAAGTAATGCGACAAAATAAATTAAAGCTACTAAAACGATAATCGCAAGATTTAAGCCATCAAGGCCGAGTATAAAATTTATGCCTAATTTAGGCATCCAACGAACTTTGGTGACCCAGTCAAAGCTTTTGTGTACTTCGTAACCAGGAACTAAATCTACATTCTTTCCTCTTTCAAAAAGGGAAGTTTGCATTCGGGTGTTTTCATCATCAAGCACCCCTAATTGCTCAACCGTGTCGTATTTGAATTGAACTGCCATGCCTAAAGAGATTCCTAAGGTTAACGCCCCTCCGAGGGCCGCAACCCAAGGGGTAATTTGATTTAAACTGAACGAAGAAAAGTAGCAAATTAATGCAAAAACTAGGGGGGTTCCCAATAATGCTAAAAACCAAGCTAAATCTAGTTCCTGCATAGTGATACCTAATTGTTCAAGATTAATTATTAAGTTTAAAACTTTACCAAT
>CAIQHU010000037.1 GCA_903871735.1 uncultured beta proteobacterium
AAATACTCTGCCAGCCATATCAAAAGTAGACCCATGGCATGGGCATAAAAAACCACCAACCCAGTCATTTGGTAAGGAAGGTTGGGCGCCCATTTCAAATTTGGAGATTGGCGAGCATCCTAAATGCGAGCAAATACCAACGCCAATAAAATACTCCGGTTTAATTGAACGGCCCTCATTCCTAGCATAAGCAGGAGTTAAAGCATCTGGTGTTCTTTCTGAATTAGGATCTGCCAAGTTTGTATTGTTTTTGGCAAGATTCGTGAGCTGTTCTGGTGTTCTGCGCACTATCCATACAGGCTTTCCGCGCCACTCTACTGTTCTTAACTCACCAGGCTGCATACCAGAAATATCCATTTCGACTGCAGCACCTGCGGCTTTTGCCTTTTCAGACGGAGCAAAGGTATTTACTAAAGGCAAAACTAAAGCCGTTCCACCGACCCCGCCCATGATGGAGGTAGCTATCATCCATGTGCGTCGTTCTTTATTCAGCTCTGTCGATAACTCTGGTTGGGCATTTGTATTTTTTTCAGCGCTCATCACAATCTCGATTAATTAGTGTTTTCCCCATATATTGTAACGAAGCTTTAGCTAAAAATCTTATTCCACTACCTTTTATCTTTTTAAGCAATTAAAATCCTCCTATTAATTCGCAACGAAAGGGAAAAATATGTCTAGATTTGCTGATTTTAAAGCTTTTGCAATGCGTGGAAATGTCATGGACCTTGCCATTGGTGTAATTATCGGCGGGGCCTTTGGCAAAATTGTCGACTCAGTCGTTAGTGACATCATCATGCCACTAATTACAGTGATTACTGGTGGTGGAATTGACTTTACTAATCTTTTTATCGTTCTGGGAAAAGTCCCTGAAGGCACTATCCGAAATTTTGATACCTTAAAAAAACTGGGGATACCCATGTTTGCTTATGGAAACTTTATAACAATACTAATCAATTTTGTTATCTTAGCTTTCATCATTTATCAACTGGTAAAGATCATCAACACCCTTCGATCTGCTGCTGAGGAGGAACAAGAGGCAGCACCCCCTCCAACGAGTGAAGAGATCTTACTTCTTCGAGAAATTAGGGACTCCCTAAAGAGTAAGTAGTCACTATTACTCTATACGGGATTATCAATATCGATAAAATGGTGGATGATGCCGAAATGCTCTTGAAGGTGTTTGCCCAAGGATTGAACTCCATACCGCTCCGTAGCATGGTGACCAGCTGCGATATAAGCAAGCCCAGATTCATGGGCCAGATGCGTGGTTTGCTCTGAAATCTCCCCACTTAAATAGGCATCTACACCCAACTTGACAGCCTCTTTGAAGTACCCTTGAGCTGCTCCAGTGCACCAAGCAATTCTCTTAATCTTCTGATTGGATTTACCAATGACCAAAGGTTTTCTTTTTAAAACCCCTTCAATTTTTAGACTCAATTGCCCTAAATTGACCGCTTTTGCATAGCCCCCTCCAAGCTCTCCCCAAAATATGAGCTCTTGATGCGGAGCTTTTCCAAGAGTTTTAAACCCCAACTCATTAGCTAAAGAGGCGTTATTCCCCAGCGTGGGGTGAGCATCGAGAGGTAAATGATAGGCAAATAAATTGATTTCATGGTCCATTAATAACTTCAACCTATCATGCAGTTGACCGGTAATCACTGGCTCATCATTTTTCCAAAACCACCCATGATGAACAAGAATGGCGTCCGCATGCATACGTATCGCTTTTTCAATGAGGGCTCTTGATGCGGTTACTCCACTCACAATCAACTGAATATGCTTTTTACCCTGAACTTGCAACCCATTTGGGCAAAAGTCCTTAAAATAGTCAACAAGAAGAAGCTGATCCAAATATTCGCTAAGCTCTAGGCGCGTCAATTGGGTTTTGCTCTTGGGTTTATTCATTCCTGCAGTTTAATTCAGAAAAAGAGATTTGTTTCATGGCTAAACGACTATGGTTACTTTTTGCACAATTTGTCACACTTTGCCTAGCAATTATTTTTGTGATTAGTACCCTCAAGCCAAATTGGCTTGGACAACTGCAATTTTCTAATCAAATAAAATCGATTACTCTGAATGAGGCAAATTCGGATCCCAGTTCTGTTTCACCTGGCTCCTATCATGAGGCAGTCAAAGTCTCCATGCCAGCGGTTGTAAATGTTTTTAGTAGTAAAAATGAAAACCCTAATCCCAAAGCCAAGCCCAATAAACCACATGGGTTTCCAAATATTCCCAAACCCAATAAACCGCCCGCACCAAATAGCCAGGAGGAGTGGTTCAATTTTTTCTTCGGTGATCCATCGCAAGTACCCGACAATAGTCCAGAATTTAGCACGGGATCTGGGGTTTTAATTAGTAAAGAAGGCATTATTCTTACAAATCACCATGTCATTGAAGGGGCGGATAAAATTGAAGTAGCTCTTGGCGATGGTCGTAAAACTATCGCCACTCTCATTGGTAGCGATCCGGATACAGATATTGCTGTTCTTAAAATTGATCTTCCGAACTTACCCGAGCCCATCGTATTGGGTAACTTGAATGCCGTCCGTGTTGGCGATGTGGTTTTGGCAATTGGTAACCCATTTGGTGTTGGTCAAACAGTAACCTCAGGAATAGTGTCTGCACTGGGTCGAAATCACTTAGGCATTAATACATTTGAAAACTTTATCCAAACCGATGCAGCAATTAACCCCGGCAATTCAGGTGGTGCGCTGGTAGACACATATGGTCGGCTAATTGGGCTCAATACCGCCATTTTTTCTAAAAATGGCGGCTCTATGGGTATTGGCTTTGCCATACCTGTTAACTTAGCTAAACAAATCATGGAGTCAATCGTTGCAAATGGTTCGGTAACCAGGGGGTGGATTGGTATTGAACCGCGTGACCTGAGCCCAGAAGTTGTTTCAGCATTCAAACTCGCGCCGAACGCTGCTGGTGTTTTGATTGCAGGCGTGCTGAAAACCGGCCCTGCAGAAAAAGGTGGGGTAAAGCCAGGAGACCTTTTAAAAGAAGTGAATGGTCAACCGATTAAAGACGTCCGAAGTCTACTTGATACGGTTGCAGCACTTAGTCCGGGTAGTGATGCCAGACTCACCATTGAGCGCAACAACTCGACTTTGGCGATCCCAGTACAAATTGGCAAAAGACCTCAACCTAAAGAGATTAAAAAATAGATCGCCCAACCCTATAATTGCTTCATGATGAACTGGAATTCTAGAAGCCATGCAGCAGTATGGCACCCGTGCACTCAAATGAAGGGCCATGAAGAGATTCCGTTACTGGCGATCAAACGCGGAAAAGGTGCCTTCTTGTATGACCATCAAGACAAAGCCTATTTAGACTCTATTAGCTCATGGTGGACAAATCTATTTGGGCATGCAAACCCATTTATCAATCAAGCAATCACCGACCAACTGAACGAGTTAGAGCATGTCATGCTTGCTGGTATGACCCATGAGCCCGCCATACTTTTATCTGAACAGTTATCGGCTCTGACACACAACAATTTAGGGCATGCTTTTTATGGCTCGGACGGCGCAAGTGCCGTCGAAATAGCACTTAAAATGAGTTTTCATTATTGGCGAAATCTTGGCAAGGTAAAAAAGACCCAATTTGTTTGTCTAGCAAATAGCTATCATGGCGAAACCCTAGGAGCTCTATCCGTTACTGATATTCCAATTTTTTCTGATACATATAGCGAGCTCTTACGCTCTAAGATCCTAGCACCTTCTCCTGATTTACGATTAATTCAAGAGCACCAATCTGAAGAAGAATTTACTCTACAGACAATTTTAAAACTAGAAGAAATTTTCTCCGCTCAGCACGGCACCATCGCCGCTCTCATTATCGAACCGATGGTGCAATGTGCAACTGGAATGGCTATGCATTCATCGACCTATCTCAAATCTGTTCGTGGTCTGTGTGATAAATATCAAATTCTATTAATCGCCGATGAAATTGCCGTTGGTTTTGGTCGAACAGGTACATTTTTTGCCAGTGAGCATGCAGATATTTGGCCTGATCTGATGACTTTATCAAAAGGTCTAACTGGGGGATATTTACCTTTATCTGTAGTTCTCTCTAGAGATAAAATTTATCAAGCGTTCTACTCAAATCAGACTAGTCATGGTTTCTTACACTCGCATTCCTATACTGGCAATCCACTTGCTTGTCGATCTGCCCTAGCCACCTTAGAACTCTTCAAAACGTTGGGGACCTTGCAGCAAAACTGTATTTTAGCAAGGCAACTTGGAAAAGCGTTTGATTGGGTACAAGCAGATTCGCGTCTTGAACATTTCCGACAATTAGGAACCATCTTAGCTTTCGATGTAAAGAAAGATCTAGCTACGCCCTACTTTTCTAAACTATTTTTCGCTAAGGCACTAGAAAAAGGCCTACTGATTCGTCCTATTGGTAATACTGTTTATGTGATGCCACCCTATATTTTGACCGAGCAAGACTGTGTATTTTTGGGCTTAACAGTACAAATTTGTTTAGATGAAATATTGCGTTTAACAAAATGAACCCTTGGCTAGAAACTCTTCAAAAGAAAAATACTCAATTACAAAATGATGGGTTAGTTCGACGTTTGCAAATGCGTGAATCCCCAAACGCACCTGAGGTTCAATTAGAAGGAAAAACGCTACTTTCATTCTGTAGTAATGATTATTTAGGGCTGAGTAATCACCCGTCTCTAGCTGAGGCTCTTGCTGTCGGCGCAGTACAATTTGGAGTTGGCAGTGGGGCTAGTCCGCTCATTAGCGGTCATACCAACGCTCATGCGAAACTCGAGCAAGCCCTCGCGCAGACGCAAAATTTACATATTCCAAACGTATCTAGTTGTCTAATGAGTACTGGCTTTATGGCCAACGTGGGTGCTCTGACCGCTTTAGCTTCACTGGGTCAAATCTCTTTTTTTTCAGATTCTTTGAATCATGCCTCCATCATTGACGGTATTCGCTTTGCTAAAACTTGCCATCAAGCAACTGTTTCTATTTTCCAGCACAGTGATTACGATCACCTGAAAAGCTTATTGGAGCTTGATCAAAATACCTTAAAGTGTATCGTCACTGATGGTGTATTCAGTATGGATGGAGATATAGCCAACTTACCGAAATTATTAAGCCTTGCCGAACAGTATTCGGCTCTTTTATATGTGGATGATGCACATGGATTTGGTGTCTTAGGAGAAAATGGGCATGGTAGCTTGGAACATTTTGGGTTAAATTCATCGCTACTAGTTTATATGGGTACCTTAGGTAAGGCTGCAGGAATTTCTGGGGCTTTTTTAGCCTCAGGTAATCTGTGGATTGATTGGTTCACGCAGGCGGCACGTCCACTCATTTACTCAACCAATACTTCACCAGCGCTTAGTCATGCTCTAATGAATAGCCTTGAATTAATGCATTCATCAGACGGGGCAACTCGCAGAGAAAAACTGTTTAATAATATTCATGTATGGCATAAAAATGCCGTCTTTAAACGGTGGCATTGCCTTCAATCATCAACACCTATTCAACCACTTATGATTGGTGATAATAATGAAACGCTTTTTGTTTCTAGGCGTTTAAAAGAAAAAGGTATATGGGTACCTGCAATCCGGCCACCAACGGTGCCAATTAATTCAGCAAGATTACGGATAACATTGAATGCCGATCACACCCCAGAAATGGTTTATCAGTTACTACACACATTAAAAGAAATCGAAACGGAAATTAATGAGTAAAGCTTTCCAAATCCGGGGCTACTTTGTAACAGGTACAGATACGGGGGTAGGCAAGACCCTTGTTTCAGCGGCAATGATTTTGAAACTGCAAAAACTTGGGCTTATAACGTGCGGATTTAAACCGGTTGTGGCGGGTATGCACTTTAATGATGGCAAACCATATAGCGATGATCTAGACACTCTCTTACTCAGTTCTCATTATAGTTCCCCTCATTTAACTGCAGAAGAGATATGCCCTTATCATTTAATTGATCCAGCAGCTCCGCATTTGGTAGCAAAAAAAATGCATATCGAACTGGATCTGGAAAAGATTCA
The DNA here is from genome assembly GCA_903871735.1 of uncultured beta proteobacterium. Lineage (GTDB taxonomy): Bacteria > Pseudomonadota > Gammaproteobacteria > Burkholderiales > Burkholderiaceae > Polynucleobacter. The sequence goes on from CAIQHU010000037.1 coordinate 6,041, forward strand.
GGCTGCCTACCAAATACTTAGAAGTAATCATCAAGCAATCATTGTTGAGGGCGCCGGAGGCTTTTTAGTACCTCTTTCTGATACGACTTCTATTGCTGATTTTGCCAACTTAATACAGCTACCCATCATCTTAGTTGTTGGTATCAAACTAGGCTGTATTAATCATGCTTTATTAACTGTTGAGGCTGTTCAAAAACGCGACCTCAAGCTTGCTGGCTGGGTTGCTAACCAAATTGAGCCTCCATCAGACTATTTACTAATGAACATCGACTACTTATCCAAAATTTTAGAAGCAGACTACCAAACGCCAATCATTGGAAATATCCCATATATGACTCACCTGGCCCACAACACATATAGCGTTCGAGACCTTAATTTAACTAATAATTACTTAGATGCTAATCTACTAAAATATTAATGAATAATTTCAATATTTTTAAAAACCCATTTGTTTTTAAACTTTTAAATACTATAATTATTAATAATCAACCCATTAATTTGAAAATTATCTTAGCTAGTTATTAACTAATTATCAGAAAGTTAAATTTTATGCAAAAGTCTAAATTATTTATCTATTTAATCATTTTCCTATTTCATGGAGTTTGTTCCTCGCAGTCATTTAAATTTGTAGCTTATGCAGATATGCCCTACTCTATTCCAAATGATTACCCGAGATATGAACAGTTAATCAGAGAAATCAATAAAGAAAACCCCAGTTTTAGTTTCTTCTTGGGAGATACAAAATCAGGGGCCACTCCTTGCACTAATGAATACAACCAGATTGTTAAGAATTACTTCAATCAATTTAATAATGCCCTAATTTATAGTGTTGGCGACAATGAATGGACAGACTGTCATCGAAAGCCAGCTGGCTCCTACGATACACTTGAACGTCTTGATAATCTTCGAAAATTTTTCTTTGCTAATGATTCAAGTTTTGGAAAAAACCCCATTCGATTGGTTCGTCAAGCTGATGTCATGAAAGATCAGGCTTTATACGTTGAAAACTCTTACTGGGTTAAAAATGGATTCTTGTTTGTAAGCCTTCATATACCTAGTTCAAATAATAATTTTGAAAGAAACCTTGCATCCGTTCAAGAATACTTTAAAAGAAACGATGCCAACCTAGCTTGGATCAAACATACTTTTGACTTGGCAAAAAAAGAAAACATGAAGGGCATTATTTTAGGTTTTCAAGCAGATATGTTCTTTTCTCAGCAAATGGCCTTTGAACTTTCTAGTGGGTTTAGAGATACGATTAGGACATTAACTGAACAAGCTGAGAGCTTTCAAAAACCTGTTCTACTTCTAAATGGTGATAGTCACCGCCTGGTTATAGATCAACCATTAAAAACTACTAATACCAAGCATGTTTTAGAAAATGTTATCCGATTACAAACCATGGGTGATAACCAAGTTCAGGCTGTAGTTGTGGAAGTTGATGAGAGTAAGGAGCAACCTTTTACTTTTCGGCCGTTGATTACTAAGTCAACCCGTCCATATTAATTAAATCAGACATTTTAGAAGCTCTCACATAACAATCAAATAACTAGTGTAACTATATGGCGAGTTTTATACATAAACATAATCGAGGTATTCTTTTTGCTTTTGTACTAAATATTGTCTTTTTAGGATTCTCAAATTACTATTTAGATAATTTCTTTAGTTGGAATGACCCGATTATTTTAGAGCCGCTCTCTAGCTCTGAGTCTGCTAGATTTTGGCACTATTTCGCTTTCGCGCAAATCGTCAGTATTGGTATCTTAGTAGTTCAATGCCATGAATTCATTATCTATAAGAGAAATTCCTTAAGCATTGTCTTAGTGCCAAGTCTTGCGGTAAAGATTATTAATACAATTATTTACTTTCTAGCAGTAGTCATTGCTATCAAGTTGGTTTTTCATCAGTCTCTTGGAGCAATATTAGCCGCCTCTGGTGTGCTCGGTTTAGTTCTTGGTTTTGCCTTGCGGGGTCTCGTTTCAGACCTTTTTTCAGGCATTGCAATGTCTCTCGATGGTAATATTCGCGCAAATGATTGGTTATTCTTTAATCTTAAGGGTACTCAAATTAAGGCAAAATTAGTTGAATTCAACTGGCGCGCTGCTCGATTCATCGATGAAGATAACAACCTCATATTAGTTCCAAATAGTGAATTATCTACTTTAATGGTGATTAATTATTCGCGCCCAAATCCAATTTTGCAGCATACTGCGCAAATTAATTTGGATATTAACTACGACACTTCTCAAGTACTTCGTATATTAAAGAATTCTTTATCTAAGGCGATCAAGGACAAGATTATTTTAGATACACCTGCACCCAGTGTTTTGCTCACTAAATTGAGTGAGAAATCTTCAACCTATGATTTTGTTTTTTCGATGCCGCCGAATAAAGGAAAAAATCTTGGTGTTGACGCTGTAATTAAAAATTGCCTAGATTTTCTAAAGTTTTCCAATATTTATGTAAATAATCATTCAACGCATCCTGAGATTAATAATTTAAAAGATCTTACAATTCAGCAAAAGAACATTATTAATACGCTTTACAATTCACTTTTTTCTAAATTAAATATTAATGAATTGTATGAAATGTCCTTGAAAGTGAATTATGCTCATTACTCTCAAAGTGATCATCTTATTAAACGCGGTGACTCTGACACCAGTATGATGATTATGTGTACTGGTAATGCGGATGTAGTAATTCATGTTGATGGGAACCCTCTTACAGTCAACTCATTATGGCCAGGAGACTATTTCGGCGAGATGTCTTTATTTACTGGAGAACCCAGATCAGCTGATATTATTGCAACCTCAGAGACAAAGGTAATCGTAATTACTAAAGAGGCAATAGCAGGAATTCTTGAAAGCAACCATAGTCTTGTTACAGAAATAGCAAATATGATAAGTAGTCGTCTCAAGTTAAATGAGTCAAATCGTGAGCAATTAGCGAATGCATCTAATAAAGATTCTGGGTCAAAACCAAACTTTTTAGTAGGTCTTATTAAAAACTTTTTTAATCTTTAGTTAGCGGCTGTGTGCTAAATTTTGTGTAAACGGTTTAATAATGGGTGAGAACCCACTCCAAAGGAGAAATTATGACCGAAGAAGCAAAACGAGTAGTACCAAAAGAATTAATCGATAGTTTATTAGCCGGGTATAAAAAGCCTGAAGATCTAATTGGTGAAAATGGTTTATTGAAGCAACTGACTAAATTGTTGGTTGAAAAAGCTCTAGATGCTGAAATGACCGAGCATCTAGAGCATAATAAAAATCATCCAATCCAAAACTTATTAGGTAATGCCCGTAATGGTAAAAGTAAAAAGACGCTTAAAGGTGACTTTGGTGAGTTACCAATTGAAGTCCCAAGGGATCGACAGGGTAGTTTTGAGCCGCAGTTGATTCCGAAGCATCAAACCCGCTGGACGGGTTTTGATGACAAGATTTTATCTTTATATGCCCGCGGTATGACCGTTCGAGAAATTCAAAGCCACTTAGAGGAAATGTATGGCGCAGAGGTCTCTCCAACCCTACTCTCCTCGGTAACGGATGCGGGTATTGAAGAGGTAAAAGCCTGGCAAGGCCGTCCTTTAGATAGCGTATATCCGATTGTTTATTTGGATTGTATCCATGTCAAAATCAGAGACTCTGGGGTGGTCAAAGCCAAAGCAATTTATCTTGCGCTTGGGATAACAATGACTGGTCAAAAGGAAGTACTTGGTCTTTGGGTCGCACAAACTGAGGGCGCTAAGTTTTGGTTACAGGTCGTCACTGAGCTCAAGAACCGAGGCTCCTTCCCAAGTGATGAGTCTGTCATGAAATTATTTTACTTAGCCCTACGAAACATTAGTCAAAAATGGAATATGCCGATCAGAGGCTGGAAAGGAGCACTAAATCAGTTTAGTATTAAGTTTGAGGAAAGAATGCCTCAGCAGTAAACGAACCCTGTTTACACAAAATATCTGACCCCCTCAGCGTTGACAATGTAGCCATTTGTAGCTACAAT
>CAIQHU010000038.1 GCA_903871735.1 uncultured beta proteobacterium
AATCCATACTTGAAGAGTTTGGTGGGTCGTTACTAATGGCAGGTCAAAAAATCTAACCCCCAGATACCAACCGAATTTATGTGGATATTTAGAAAATATAAACTGCAAAGGCTACCGACTGCGATAACAAATAAGCGGATTCGAGGACTAACTTTTTTAGTGATATCCTCGATTAAACCTACTCCAAAGGCTGGTAAACATAAAATAGGGATTAGGGTTGTTACGCCAAAATTTTTATTATCTAAAAAATCTTTTAAGCCTAAACCGAGAATTAATCCAATAAAAATACCAATACTGCCTACACGAGAGGTCGCTTTAAGATGAATTTTTTGAGGACCAGATTGATTATCTGCAGAAAATTTTAAATGGATATTTTGATATCTAATCAAAAAAAGGGTAATAAAAAAACAGGATAAGAAGGAAGTTAATAAATAAATCATAATAATATTATAGCTTTTAACTTCGATAATCTTTAAGCAGACTAATATAGTTGTCTTAGGAAATTTATCTACACTTTATGAGTCGAAGCCGAAGATCGGGACCTATTACTTCTTGTTCTAACCATTCCCATTCAGGTCCCTCGGGAATATCGAATAGAGGGCCAAGATTGGTTATGCTTAATCCTTGGCCTAATAGCTTGGGAGCAAGATAAATGAGTAATTCATCCACGCAATTTTCACGAATCAGTGAGCCATTGAGTTTGGATCCTGCTTCAACATGGACTTCATTCGCTTGATGCACTGTGGCGAGATATTGAAGAAGCTTTGGAAGGTCGACTTTGCCATTTTGATTAGGTAAGTGGATTAACTCGACTCCCATATTCAATAAGGCATCTTGAGTTTTTAAAGAATGATCTGATGACAGAGCAGCATAGGCGATCAGAGTTTTACCATTACGTAAGATTTTTGATTGCAAGGGTGTTTCTAAATGCGAGTCAACAATAACCCGTAGTGGTTGATTTGGGATTTCTATGCCACGTACATTGAGCTCAGGATCATCTGCTAAAACAGTCCCCCCTCCAGTTAGCAAAACACTAGCTTGTGCACGCCATAAATGACCATCTTGACGGGCTAACGGACTAGTTATCCATTTACTTTTACCATTTGGCAGTGCCGTAATAGAGTCTAAACTAGCGGCAATTTTAAGACGAACCCAAGGCAGGCCCAAGCGCATACGTTTCATAAAGCCAATATTTTCTTGTTCGGCTTTTTGATTCAAAAGACCAACCTCAATTGCGATTCCAGCATCTTGTAAAGTTTTTATCCCTTTTCCAGCAACTAGGGGATTGGGGTCAAGACCTGCGATCACAATACGGCGTATGCCACTTTTGATCAGAGTGTCAGTACATGGTGGGGTTTTGCCATAATGACAGCAAGGTTCTAGCGTAACGTATGCAGTTGCACCAAAGACTGAGCCCCCTTGTTTTTTTACATCTTCTAGAGCCATGATTTCTGCATGATGATTGCCAGGTGCTTGGGTATAGCCTTGCCCAAGTAAAGCATTGTCTTTGACTATTACACAGCCTACGCGGGGATTTGGTTGACAAATCGTTCGTGCAAGACTTGCAAGATCTAATGCTTGCTGCATCCAGTAGTAGTCAATACTAGTAAACATGGTGAACAACCTATTTATTGGCAGAAATAAAACAGTTTAAATAACTCTGAGGGATTTAATTACTGCACTGCGGGTTTATTTTACTCGGTTGGCAAAGCCGAAGGCGCCCACCAGCACCAAGGATGACTTGATAAGTAACTCGGGAGTATTCTTTACTCCAAAACACTAAACGATTTGCTACAAAACCGCCATTTTTCGTTTGCGCAGCACCAAGAGGGTTAAAGCTAAGATGTTTAGTTTGGGAGTCCGTTTGAATAGGTGAAGTAGTTAAAGTAAATTTGCAATGGCTAAATGGGTATTTGAGGCTAACATCACTAAATTGACTTCCACTAGGGGGTTTGATGTCCTTGGGCGGTATTGTTGTAACTTCTTTTAGGGCAAAACGAACCAAAATATCGTTTTGTTTGCTGTCAAACTGCATATTTGGATTAACAAATACTCTCCAACCGGTATCCCAAGAGTTGAAGCATCGTGGAGTGATTGTCACTGGTTTTTGAATGCTAGTTGCTAAAGTTTTGGCTAACTGTGCATCTTGTATAAACCCTAGAGCAGTTGCTTTTACAATAGCTGCAGCACTATATTGCTTCAATTGATTTATAAAAAATTGACCAGAAAATAGCATTAAAATAGCAATTAAGCTAACTACCATCAGGAGTTCAATGAGGGTAAATCCATGCGTTTTTTTAGCATTCATGGCAATTGCATTGGACAGGATTGTATTTCGTTCCAAATGGAGCTTAATTGAGGGTCTAATGTGTTCTCAAAAGAGAGATCAAAGACCTCACGCCAACTTGTTTGGACCAAATTAGGATTTGTCGGAGTACTTTCGTAACTAGCTTGAAGCCTGGATTGTGCTACAGGGTAACTATCCTTACTGGTTGGCTTAATTGTTTGAACTGGAATAATTGTGGTGTACGTAGAGAGTCTAAAGTAATATTTTTCGGGTATTTTTTTAGCTTCTTGTGGCATTTTTTCAATCAGACAACAAGGGATTGGTATCGATCGATTCGGTAAGTTTGGCGATATAAATTGCTGGCATTCAAGTAACTTTTCCTCGCCGAACTGAAGATTAAGTCGTTGGTGTTGGATACTGCTCAAACGAAGACGCTCCGCATGTATTTTTTTGGTATACAAAGTCAGGGTTAATGATAGAAAAGCTAAATAAGCCATTACAACTGCGATTACAAAACCATGCTCTAAGGCAAATATCTGTTTCATATGGGGGTATTTCTAAGAGCAACAACTTGCTCATATAGTCTTCCTGATTGGGTAGTAATTTTGATTCGTATACCCAGCATGTCACTCGTTGATGGTGGTAAGCTTTCTAATTCAAAATACTTGACCCCAGCCAAGATAGCATCATTTTGCACTAGCCCTTTTTGATCTAAGCTTTGACACATTAATGCACCGTTTCTCCCGGAAGAATTACTTTGTTGAATAAAAAATCCTAAATGAGCAAGACTTTTGTTAGTTCTATTGGGGGTAATTTTTCGACCTAAGCAGTCAAAATGGCCAAATGGTATGTGTGAGAGGATCATGGCATCATTGATTAGGCCCTGGGTATTTTTACTTGTGGCTATCCCTGCTCCGATAGTGCCAGTTTTCAGTATGGAGTTTTTTAGAATTTGAATGGGAATCCATTCTTTAGGGTTTGGAGACTGTAATTTTTTTCCTATCCATGGATTCGGTTTAAAACCAAAGCCTGCTTGTCGAATGCCTCTTGCCATTACTTGCATCGCAAACTCTACATCCGCGACTTCTTGAATCAATTGGTCTTGGTACGCTAGTTTTTTTTGGATGACGGGAATAATATGAGTTATGCTAGATAAGACTAGTCCTGCAAGGACAGTACTACTAAGCATTTCTAACATATTCATCTAGAATTCGATCGCTTGATAACCTGATTTTTATTACGGGGCAAGTCCAGACTTCTTTGACGAATAAAAGCAAGTTCAAATTGCTCGTGTTGAAGGCGGCTTTTTTGAATCGATCGTAACCAATGTCTTTGGTGCGCTTCGTTGGTATGTAAATAAGTAAGGCCAATTTGGG
>CAIQHU010000039.1 GCA_903871735.1 uncultured beta proteobacterium
ACCACCAAATTTGCGCGATAGCACTGTCGTTATCGCCGCTGTTAACGTCGTCTTGCCGTGGTCAACGTGACCGATCGTCCCCACGTTTACGTGGGGCTTGGTCCGCTCAAATTTCTCTTTTGCCATTTCCGCCTCTTGTCAGTTAGTTTTTTACAGTTTACAAATTATTTCGCTTTAGCTGCAATTACAGCTTCCGCAACGTTTTTAGGTGCTTCAGCATAATGCTTAAATTCCATGGTGTAAGTCGCTCGACCCTGAGTAAGGGAGCGCAGTCCCGTGGAGTATCCGAACATCTCTGCCAAAGGAACTTCAGCGCGCACAATTTTGCCGCCACCCCCAGCAATGTCATCCATGCCTTGCAAAATTCCACGGCGAGATGAAAGGTCTCCCATCACATTACCCATGAAATCTTCCGGTGTTTCTACTTCTACAGCCATCATCGGCTCAAGCAGAACAGGACTTGCCCGTCGCATACCGTCTTTAAAAGCCATTGACCCTGCCATCTTGAAGGCGTTTTCATTCGAGTCAACATCGTGATACGAACCAAAGAATAGCGTAACCTTAATATCAACTACGGGATAACCAGCCAATACACCACTGTTTAGCGTCTCGGTAATGCCCTTATCAACTGCCGGTATGTATTCGCGTGGCACAACCCCGCCCTTAATCGCGTCTACAAACTCATAACCTTTGCCTGGAGCTTGTGGCTCTAGCTTTAAAACTACGTGCCCATACTGACCACGCCCTCCAGATTGCTTGACAAACTTGCCCTCTATTTCTTCGCAAACTTTGCGGATAGTCTCTCGGTATGCAACTTGTGGCTTACCAACGGTGGCCTCAACGCCAAATTCGCGGCGCATTCTATCCACTAAAATTTCAAGGTGTAATTCACCCATACCAGAAATAATTGTCTGACCTGACTCTTCATCCGTTTTTACCCGAAATGATGGATCTTCTTGGGCCAAACGGTTCAAAGCAATTCCCATTTTTTCTTGGTCTACCTTTGTTTTAGGCTCAACCGCTTGCGAAATCACCGGCTCAGGAAATATCATTCTTTCTAAAACAATGATTGCAGCTGGGTCACATAAGGTCTCCCCTGTGGTTGCATCCTTTAAACCAACCGCCGCAGCGATGTCCCCAGCACGTACTTCTTTAATCTCTTCGCGCTGGTTGGCATGCATTTGCAAGATTCGACCAATTCGCTCTTTCTTACCTTTAATTGGGTTATAAATCGTATCGCCAGAGTTAATAACTCCTGAATAAACTCTAAAGAAAATTAGCTGCCCAACAAATGGGTCCGTCATGATCTTAAATGCTAATGCCGAAAACTTTTCATCATCAGCCGCACGGCGCTCGCCCTGCTCACCGTTTTCAAGTTCACCGGTCACCGGTGGAATATCAACGGGTGCTGGCATATAATCAATTACTCCGTCAAGCATCGCTTGAACACCCTTGTTTTTAAAAGCTGAGCCGCACATCATTGGCACGATTTCACCGGCCAAAGTTCTTGCACGAAGCGCCGCTTTAATTTCTTCCTCGGTCAATACTTCACCACTCAAATACTTATCCATTAACTCTTCGGATGATTCTGCAGCAGCTTCAACCATCTTTTCATGCCACTCATTAGCCAACTCTAGTAATTCGGGAGCAATCTCTTCATAATTAAATTTAACGCCCTGAGATTCCTCATCCCAAATGATTGATTTCATTTTGACGAGGTCAACCACACCACGAAAGCCCTCTTCAGCACCAATTGGGATCTGAATAGGAATTGGGTTAGCCTTCAGGCGTGCGCGCATTTGATCGTAAACTTTAAAAAAGTTAGCGCCCGTGCGGTCCATCTTGTTAACGAAAGCCAAGCGAGGTACTCCATACTTATTAGCTTGTCGCCAAACAGTTTCTGATTGTGGCTGCACGCCACCAACTGCACAATAAACCATGCAAGCGCCATCAAGGACGCGCATCGAGCGCTCAACCTCAATTGTAAAATCAACGTGTCCAGGTGTGTCAATAATGTTGATACGGTGCTCAGGATAGTTACCAGCCATACCCTTCCAAAATGCAGTTGTTGCCGCGGATGTAATAGTAATCCCGCGTTCTTGTTCTTGCTCCATCCAATCCATAGTGGCAGCGCCATCATGCACCTCGCCAATTTTATGGTTTACTCCGGTATAAAACAAAATACGCTCTGTCGTGGTGGTTTTTCCAGCATCAATATGCGCTGAAATTCCAATATTACGATAACGCTCGATGGGGGTCTTTCGTGCCACAGTGTCCTCTATTAATTACGCGAATTTAGAAACGGAAATGCGAAAAGGCTTTGTTTGCTTCAGCCATGCGATGAACTTCATCACGCTTTTTCATTGCACCGCCACGACCTTCAGATGCCTCTAACAATTCATTAGCCAAGCGCTGAGCCATTGATTTTTCACTACGCTTTTTAGCAGCCTCCCTAAGCCAGCGCATTGCCAAAGCTAAGCGTCGTGATGGCCGAACCTCGACCGGTACTTGATAGTTTGCACCGCCAACTCGGCGACTTTTCACTTCAACCATTGGCTTCACGTTGCCCATAGCTACAGAAAATATATCTAGTGGTACTTTGTTCGCTTTTTTCTCAATATGGTCAAAAGCGCCATAAACAATTCTCTCTGCAACGGACTTTTTACCGTCAAGCATTAGAACGTTCATAAACTTGGCAACTTCGACATTCCCAAATTTTGGATCAGGAAGTATTTCTCTTTTTGGTACTTCTCTACGACGTGGCATAAATGCTCCTTCTTTTCAGTTGGGAAAATTCCCTTGATCACCCTACTAACCAAAATATTTCGGTCGGAGTGATCACTTACTTGGCAAATTGGCTACTGCCTATTTGCCTATATCACCAAGAAATTACGCTTTCTTGGCCTTCTTCGCGCCATACTTCGAACGCGACTGCTTGCGATCTTTAACACCTTGCAAGTCTAGTGATCCACGGACGATGTGATAACGCACGCCCGGCAAATCCTTTACACGACCACCACGAATTAAAACAACCGAGTGCTCTTGAAGATTATGTCCCTCACCACCAATGTAGGAAATTACTTCAAATCCATTAGTTAAACGAACTTTGGCAACTTTACGTAAGGCAGAATTCGGCTTTTTTGGCGTGGTTGTATATACCCGTGTACAAACACCACGGCGCTGGGGGCTATTTTGAAGCGCAGGGCTCTTACTCTTAACGACTAAGCTTGTGCGTGGCTTTTTTAGCAACTGGTTAATTGTTGGCATAACTTACTTTCAAAATGCTTTACTTTTCAATTCGTTTAGTCAATCGTGATCCAAATAAATTTGGGAAACGGGTTTCACAGAACCTAGCATTCTAGACTGTGTTTAAAGAATCGTCAAGAACCCTGTGGGGATTCTTGACAAATTCCTTACTTACTCTGCATCTGCTACGGGTGTTTCCTCCGGCGCGGTTGAGATAAAAGCCTCCTCCACCGCTATCGTGTTCGCACGGTCACGCTCAAACTGCTCACGTACTTTTCGAGCTTTTCGATAAGACAAGCCCGTTCCAGCTGGGATCAAACGACCAATAATGACATTTTCTTTTAGACCGCGCAAGGTGTCCTTTTTGCCCATAATTGCTGCTTCTGTGAGAACTCGCGTCGTTTCTTGGAAAGATGCCGCCGAAATAAAGCTATCCGTTGATAGGGATGCTTTTGTTATTCCAAGAAGAACGTTTTCATATAGTGCCGGGCGCTTACCCTCTGCAATTACTCGGTCATTCTCATCGAACAACTTCGAGCGCTCTACCTGTTCGCCTGTAATAAAGTTCGTTTCACCGGCATCAATAACTTGTACGCGACGCAACATTTGACGAACGATCACCTCAATGTGCTTATCATTAATCTTCACACCTTGGAGTCGATACACGTCTTGTACCTCATCAACGATGTAAATAGCTAACTCTTCAATGCCCTTCAGATTTAAGATATCGTGCGGATCAGCAGGTCCCTCAACAATCATTTCACCTTTGTTGACAACCTGACCATCGTGCACTAATACTTGTTTTTCTTTAGCAATCAAGAACTCGTTACTTTCGCCATCCATATCGGTAATTACTAAACGCTGCTTACCTTTGGTCTCCTTACCAAACGAGACTGTACCTGTAACCTTGGCCAAGACCGCCGCATCTTTGGGTGAACGCCCCTCAAAAAGCTCTGCAACGCGTGGTAAACCACCAGTAATATCACGTGTTTTTTGTGACTCAATTGGAATACGTGCCAAAACCTCACCCTGAACTACCGTCTGACCATCTTTAACAGTAATTAGCGCACCAAACTGCAAGCCAATAGTTACTGGATGATCTGTTCCGGCAATCTTTACCTCAGCACCTTTAGCGTCTAATATTTTGATAATTGGACGTATCCCTTTGGCTGCTGCACTTCGGCGCTTACCATCAATAACAACTAGCGTAGATAAGCCAGTTACGTCATCGACCTGCTTAGCAACAGTTACGCCCTCTTCAACATTTTCAAAATGAATCTGGCCAGCAAACTCAGAAATAATTGGTCGTGTCAATGGATCCCACGTCGCTAAACTTGCGCCCGCTTTCACTACACCGCCATCACCAACCAATAAATTTGCTCCGTAAGGTACTTTATGACGCTCTCGCTCACGACCATGGTCGTCTGTTATCAACGCTTCGCCAGATCGTGAAATAACTACCTGTTCACCTTTGGCGTTAGAGATATATCTCATCGAAGATGAAAAACGAACTACTCCGCTTGACTTAGCTTCTACATTGCTCACCACGAGTGCGCGCGAGGCTGCGCCACCAATATGGAAGGTCCGCATGGTTAACTGTGTGCCAGGCTCGCCAATCGATTGAGCTGCAATCACACCCACAGCCTCACCAACGTTCACGAGTCCGCCACGACCTAAATCACGGCCATAGCACTTGGCGCACAAACCGTAGCGTGTCTTACATGATAAAACTGTTCTAACCTTCACTTCATCTAAGCCTGAGGCGACAATTTCATCAACCATATCCTCATCTAACAAAGTGTCATGGCTCACAATCAGAGCATTCGTATCCGGATGAACCACATCGCCAATACATACCCGCCCTAAAATACGATCACGCAAGGCCTCAATGATTTCCCCACCTTCTACTAAGGCTTTCATAGTAACGCCATCGATCGCGCCGCAATCATCCTCAATAACGACTAAGTCTTGTGTCACATCACATAAGCGACGAGTCAAGTAACCAGAATTGGCCGTCTTTAAAGCCGTATCAGCAAGACCCTTACGCGCCCCGTGCGTAGAAATGAAGTACTGTAAAACATTTAACCCCTCGCGGAAATTAGCCGTAATGGGAGTCTCAATAATCGAACCATCTGGTTTGGCCATCAAACCCCGCATACCAGCAAGCTGTCGAATCTGCGCCGCTGAGCCGCGAGCGCCAGAATCAGCCATCATATAAATCGCATTAAAGGACTCTTGTTTTACCTCTTTACCGTGCCGATCATTCACTGTTTGCTGAGACAATTGTTCCATCATCGCTTTACCGACTTGATCACCCGCCGCACCCCAAATATCGACCACATTGTTATATCGCTCTTGGTTCGTGACAAGCCCTGACTGATATTGTTTTTCGTATTCTTTTACCTTATTAGACGCATCAGTAATGATTTTTTCTTTTTGTAGAGGAATCAACATATCATCAATTGCAATTGAAATTCCTGCCTTTGTGGCTAAACGAAAGCCCGATTGTAATAACCGATCTGCAAAAATAACTGTTTCACGTAAACCACACTTACGAAATGAAGTATTAATTAATCGTGAAATTTCTTTTTTCTTTAGGGGCTTATTGATGTTCTCAAAAGCCATTCCTTTAGGAAGAATTTCTGACAAAATTGCTCTTCCAACAGATGTCTGGATTAAGGTCGTTTTTTTCTGAAAACGTGCATCACCTTCTGCGTTCTTATCGATGATGTCCCACTCATTGATTCGCACAGAAATCCGGCTAGCCATCTCTACCTGACCAGCATCATACGCCCTTAACAATTCCGAAATATCTGCAAAAACCATACCTTCGCCCTTGGCATTAATCTTGTCTCGAGTCGCATAGTAAAGACCTAAAACAATATCTTGCGAAGGCACAATTGATGGCTCTCCGTTTGCAGGGAAAAGAACGTTATTGGAGGCGAGCATTAACGTGCGCGCTTCCATTTGCGCTTCTAGCGATAGAGGTACGTGCACAGCCATTTGATCACCATCAAAGTCTGCATTAAACGCAGCGCAAACTAATGGATGCAACTGAATCGCCTTACCTTCAATCAGTAATGGCTCGAAAGCTTGTATACCTAATCGGTGCAAAGTCGGCGCCCGATTTAACATGACTGGATGCTCGCGAATAACCTCTTCTAGAATATCCCAAACGATTGGCGTTTGATTCTCAACTTCTTTTTTTGCAGCCTTAATGGTTGTAGCTATACCAAGCGTTTCGAGTTTATTAAAAATAAATGGCTTAAACAACTCTAATGCCATCAGCTTGGGTAGTCCGCACTGGTGCAGCTTTAGACTTGGTCCCACAACGATTACTGAGCGTCCAGAATAGTCTACGCGCTTACCGAGTAAGTTTTGACGGAAACGACCGCCCTTACCTTTAATCATTTCAGCAAGGGATTTGAGCGGACGCTTGTTCGCGCCTGTCATCGCTTTGCCTCGGCGACCATTATCAAGTAAGGAGTCTACCGCTTCTTGTAACATTCTTTTTTCATTTCGCACAATAATTTCTGGCGCGCGCAATTCCAAGAGTTTCTTTAATCGATTATTTCGGTTAATAACTCGTCGATATAAGTCATTCAAATCGGATGTGGCAAATCGTCCACCATCTAGGGGCACCAATGGACGTAACTCGGGAGGTAATACTGGCAGAACATCTAAAATCATCCAGTCAGGTTTAATTCCTGAGCTTTGAAAGGCCTCTAAAACTTTCAATCTTTTTGCAAATTTCTTAATCTTTGCATCGCTACCGGTCGCTTTTAAATCTGCGCGTAAGGTTTCTACTTCACGCTCAATATGAATACTTCTGAGAAGCTCCCGAATTCCTTCTGCTCCCATCGTCGCAGTAAAAGCGCCTTCACCATGTTCCTCAGCCTTAGCAATGTATTCGTCTTCAGACATAATCTGGCCACGCTTCATTACGCCATCAGGAGTTAAGCCTGGATCGACAACGACATAAGCTTCAAAGTAAAGAACGCGCTCAATATCCCGAAGCGTCATGTCTAAAACCATGCCCAAACGGGATGGCAAAGATTTTAAAAACCAAATGTGCGCAACTGGAGCGGCAAGGTCAATGTGGCCCATACGCTCTCGCCTTACTTTAGATAGAGTTACCTCTACCCCACACTTCTCACAAATAACCCCGCGAAACTTTAAGCGTTTATATTTGCCGCACAAACACTCATAGTCTTTAATTGGGCCAAAAATCTTTGCACAAAACAAACCGTCACGCTCAGGCTTAAAAGTTCTATAGTTAATTGTTTCTGGTTTACGAACCTCTCCATACGACCAAGAGCGAATTTTTTCAGGCGATGCAAGTCGAATCGTAATTGCATCGAACTGCTCTTCCCCATGCGTTTGTTTAAATAAATCCAGCAATGCTTTCATATTAGTTACGCTCCATATCGATATCAATACCCAACGATCTGATTTCTTTTACCAAAACGTTGAAGGATTCAGGCATTCCAGCTTCGATGCTGTGTTCACCTTTGACGATGTTTTCATAAACCTTGGTACGCCCATTGACGTCATCAGATTTAACGGTAAGCATCTCTTGTAAGACGTACGAGGCGCCGTATGCTTCAAGTGCCCAAACCTCCATCTCACCAAAACGCTGACCACCAAATTGCGCTTTACCGCCCAAAGGTTGTTGAGTAACTAGTGAATATGGCCCAGTTGATCGAGCATGCATCTTATCGTCAACCAAGTGATGCAGTTTTAGGACATGCATTACGCCAACCGTCACATTGCGCTCAAAAGGATCTCCCGTTTGACCATCAAACAGCTTCATTTGTTGACGAGAGGCATTCATACATAAAGGCCCAGCAACTTCTTCTGGATATGCAAGTTCAAGCATCTTGGCAATTTCAGCCTCTGTTGCTCCGTCAAAAACCGGCGTTGCAAAAGGCGAACCTTGGCGAAGATTTTTAGCAAGCTCCAAAATTTCATCATCAGAAAGGCTATCTAAATCTTCCACGCGACCGGTCTCATTATATAAATTAGCTAAAAATTTACGCAATTCTTGAATCTTCGCCTGTGCTTGCAACATCGCATCAATTCGCTTACCGATTCCAAGTGCAGCCCAGCCCAAATGGGTTTCTAAAATTTGTCCAACGTTCATCCGTGAAGGAACGCCTAGTGGGTTTAATACGATATCTACCGGAGTTCCATCAGCCATGTATGGCATATCTTCTTCCGGCGCAATCTTTGAGACCACACCCTTATTACCATGGCGACCAGCCATCTTATCGCCCGGCTGTAAGCGGCGCTTCACAGCAAGATAGACTTTCACCATTTTAGTTACGCCTGGCTGTAATTCATCACCCTGAGTTAACTTGCGCTGCTTTTCAGAGAAGGCTTCATCAAACTGTTTCCGCTTCGTTTCAATCGACTCTTTAATCGCTTCAGCTTGACTAGCTAAATCTTCATCAGCTAAGCGAACATCAAACCAATGGTACTTCTCGATACTGGCCAAATAATCCGCGGTGATTTTTGAACCTTTTGCCAACTTCTGAGGTCCACCATTAGCAGATTTATTTAATAGTAATTTTTCTAAACGATTAAAAGCATCACCTTCTACAATTCGCAACTGATCATTCAAATCAAGTCGATAACGCTGCAACTCCTCTTGGATGATCGATTGTGCTCGTTGATCGCGCTCAACACCTTCTCGCGTAAACACTTGTACATCAATCACTGTTCCGGTCATTCCAGACGGAACGCGCAAAGAGGTGTCTTTCACATCAGAGGCTTTTTCACCAAAGATGGCGCGCAGGAGTTTTTCTTCCGGGGTTAATTGCGTCTCGCCCTTTGGAGTCACTTTACCAACTAACACATCACCCGCCTCTACTTCGGCACCAATATAGACGATACCACTCTCATCAAGGCGCCCTAATTGCGACTCTGCCAAATTGGAGATATCTCTAGTGATATCTTCAGAACCCAATTTAGTATCCCGAGCTACAACAGATAGTTCCTCAATGTGGATGGATGTATACCGATCAGCAGCAACTACTTTTTCTGAAATTAAGATCGAATCCTCGAAGTTATAACCATTCCAAGGCATAAATGCGACGGTCATATTTTGCCCCAACGCCAACTCGCCTAAATCTGTCGACGCGCCATCTGCGACCACATCTCCGCGGACGATCTTGTCGCCAACCTTAACGATTGGACGTTGGTTAATATTGGTGTTTTGATTTGAACGGGTATATTTGATTAAGTTATAAATATCCACGCCAACTTCACCAGCAGCGGTTTCGTCATCATTCACTCGAATAACTATTCGGTTAGCATCAACATAATCAACGACGCCACCTCGGGTTGCCATAACAACAGTCCCCGAATCGACTGCTACAGTGCGCTCAAGCCCGGTACCGACTAATGGCTTATTCGGCCTTAAACACGGCACAGCTTGACGCTGCATGTTTGCACCCATTAACGCTCGGTTAGCATCGTCATGCTCTAAGAAAGGTACTAAAGAAGCAGCCGCAGATACAATTTGGCTAGGTGCAACGTCAATATAATTGATACGTTCCGGAGTCACCATTTTGGTCTCACCGGCTTCACGAGATGAAACGAGCTCATCTAATAAAGCCCCCTTGGCATCAATTGCTGCATTGGCCTGTGCAATAACATATTTAGCCTCTTCAATAGCAGATAGATATTCAACCTGATCCGTCACCTTACCGGCTACCACTTTACGATAAGGCGTCTCTAAGAAACCGTGTTCGTTTAAGCGGGCAAATAAAGCCAAAGAATTAATTAAGCCAATATTTGGCCCCTCTGGGGTTTCAATCGGACAGACTCGCCCATAGTGTGTGGGATGAACGTCGCGCACTTCAAAACCAGCTCGCTCACGCGTTAATCCACCAGGTCCTAAGGCAGAAATTCGGCGTTTATGCGTAATTTCTGACAACGGATTGGTTTGATCCATAAACTGGGACAACTGTGAAGAACCAAAAAACTCACGTATGGCCGATGAAATGGGCTTACTATTAATTAAATCATGCGGCATCAAGTTTTCGGTTTCAGCCTGACCCAAACGCTCCTTGACTGCCCGCTCGACTCGGGCCAATCCTGCCCTAAATTGATTCTCAGTCAATTCCCCAACACAACGGACGCGACGATTACCGAGATGGTCTATATCGTCTACTTCACCTTTACCATTTCGCAAATTTACTAAGAGCTTAATCGAATCAAGAATATCCTCATTCGATAGAACCATAGAGCCTTCCATTTCTGAACGACTCAACCGACTATTAACCTTCATGCGCCCCACTCGGGATAAATCGTAAGTGTCCTCATTAAAGAAGAGCCTCTGAAATAAAGCCTCTACAGCGTCTTCTGTGGGTGGCTCCCCAGGCCGCATCATTCTGTAAATAGCAATTCTTGCAGCCATTTGATCGGCAATCTCATCTACTCGCAATGTCTGAGAAATATACGCACCTTGATCTAAATCATTCGTATATATCGTCTCAATTTTTTGAATGCCGGCCTCTCTCAATTTAGCAAGAATATCCTCACTAATTTCATCATTTGCATGCGCTAAAACTTCGCCAGTTTCTTCATCAACTATATTTTTGGCCAATACTCTACCAATTAAATACTCATCAGGCGAATGAATCATTTGAGTTTTAGCTGCTTCTAACTCACGTATATGCTTCGCATTAATCCGCTTATCCTTTTGGACCACCACCACACCGTTACGATCCAAAATATCAAATCTGGCGACTTCGCCACGTAACCGCTCTGGGACAAACTCAACTGAAACACCATCATTGGAGATTTCAATGTGATCAAATTGAAAGAAGTTCGCCAAGATTTGCTCGTCATTTAAGCCTAAAGCCTTGAGCAAAATAGAAACTGGCATCTTCCGGCGACGGTCAACCCTAAAATATAAAATATCTTTTGGGTCAAATTCAAAGTCTAACCAAGATCCACGATAAGGAATAACTCTCGCAGAAAAAAGCAGCTTTCCTGAACTGTGTGTTTTACCCTTATCATGCTCAAAAAATACGCCAGGTGAACGGTGTAATTGAGAAACGATGACTCGCTCTGTACCGTTAATGACGAATGAGCCCGTATCAGTCATTAATGGGATTTCACCCATATAAACCTCTTGCTCTTTAATTTCTTTTACTTTGGTCGGGGCTTCGCGATCGTTAATAATCAATCGAACTTTTGCTCGAAGAGCCGAGTGAAAGGTCAATCCCCTCTGTTGACATTCCTTGACATCAAATGGCGGAGCTGCCAACTGATATGAAACATACTCCATTCTAGCAAAGCCATTGTTAGAAACAATGGGGAATATTGAAGAAAATGCCGCCTGCAAACCCTCGTTTAAACGAGTGTGAGACGGTACTTTCTCTTGCAAAAACTTGCTATAAGACTCAAGTTGCGTAGTTAATAAATAGGGTACCTGATGGTTATTCAGGCGCTTAGCAAAGCTCTTACGGATGCGCTTGCGTTCGGTGAAGCTATAAGCCATGTCATCTCCGAATTCGGCGACTGTTCAAAGATTTGGTGGTTGGCCTCTACCAACCTCTGGCGGACAGCACGCACATCGGCGCGCCCGACCAAACTTGCCTACTGCAGTCGTATCAGAAGGCAAACTAGATCACTCAGTAAATGATCTAGTTTGGCTACTAACCAAACTAAATACTCCGATTAGCGCTCAGACTAATCGGAGCTTAGGTTTACTTGAGTTCTGCTTTTGCGCCAGCATCTTCCAGTTTCTTCTTGGCGTCTTCTGCAGCCGCCTTGTCAACGCCTTCTTTGATTGGCTTTGGTGCTGCATCGACGAGGTCTTTAGCTTCTTTTAGGCCTAGTCCTGTAATTTCACGAACTGCCTTAATGACAGAAACCTTATTTGGGCCTACTTCTGCGAGAATCACATTGAACTCTGTTTGCTCTTCAGCAGCAGCAGCACCGCCTGCGCCACCTGGAGCAGCAACTGCCATTGCAGCAGCTGAAACGCCGAATTTTTCTTCAAATGCCTTCACTAAGTCATTTAAATCCATTACGGACATACTTCCTACTGCTTCGATAATTTCTTCTTTAGTTATTGCCATGTTAAAACTCCTGATAGGTTTAATTGTTAATACGCCAAGCTATTACGCTGCGGGCGCTTCTTCTGATTTCTGGGCAGCAACTGCTCCAAGTACACGAGCCATACTCGATACTGGAGCTAGCATTACGCCTAGTAACATCGCCAACAACTCATTACGCCCGGGTATAGAAGCCAAGGCTTTTACACCATTCGCATCTAATGTCTTGCCGTTAAATGAGCCCGCTTTAATTACGAGGGCATCCTTTGTTTTAGAAAAGTCATTTAAAACTCTTGCTGAAGCAATTGGATCTGCCGAAATACCATAAATCAATGGGCCAATCATCGATTCACCCAGCGCTTCGAATTTTGTTCCTTGTACAGCTCGACGAGCTAGTGTATTTTTCAATACCCGCAGATATACTCCCTCTGCTCTAGCATTCGCGCGTAACTTGGTTAATTCGCCCACTGGTATGCCTCGATACTCGGCGAGAATAATGGTCTGAGCTTGAGCTACTTGAGCACCAATATCAGCCACAACCGCTTTTTTGTCGTTCAAATTTAAAGGCATTTAATACTCCGTTATTCCCTATGTATCTAGGGGGTTGGACATCAGCGAATTCTTTACAGGTTCGCCATCTACGTTGGTCAAACTACACATTAAGGATTACTCCGCCAACGGTCTTTGATGGCCGCTGACTTTTCAGTCAACGACCCAAAGTTCTTTTAAAACTTAAGCACTAATCGAAGATTGCTCAACGCGCACACCAGCACCCATCGTGCTAGAAACGGCAATCTTTCTCAAATACACACCTTTGCTTGAAGACGGTTTAGCCTTTTGCAAAGCATCGATTAAGGCCAATAGATTCGATTTCAAAGCACCTGGCTCAAAAGATCTCCGGCCTATCGTAGCGTGAATAATTCCACCTTTATCTACGCGAAATTGAACTTGCCCAGCTTTCGCATTTTTTACTGCGGTAGCAACATCTGGAGTCACTGTGCCAACTTTAGGGTTTGGCATTAATCCGCGTGGTCCGAGAATTTGACCTAAAGCGCCCACAATACGCATCGTGTCGGGCGAGGCAATTAAAATATCAAAATCTATTTTACCGCCTTTAATTTGTTCAGCCAAGTCTTCCATGCCAACGAGTTCTGCTCCAGCAGCCCTAGCTTGATCTGCTTTGTCACCCTGGGCAAAAACCGCCACTCGGACGGATTTACCAGTTCCGGCAGGCAATACTACTGCACCGCGAACAACTTGATCCGATTTTTTAGCATCAATACCTAGTTGAACGGCAACATCAATAGATTCGTCAAATTTAGCAGTTGCACATTCCTTTACCAGGGTCAAGGCTTCATCGATAGGGTAAAACTTATTAGGATCAACTTTTGCTTGAAACGCGGCTACTCTTTTCGAAATTTTTGGCATTTTTATACTCCTTCAACTGTAATACCCATGGAACGGGCACTACCAGCAATTGTTCGTACAGCCGCGTCTAAATCCGCCGCCGTTAAATCAGGCATTTTTGCCTTAGCAATCTCTTCTGCTTGCGCTCTTGTAATCTTGCCGACTTTATCGGTGTGAGGCCGGGCTGAACCCTTGTCAAGTTTCGCGGCTTTCTTAATTAACACCGTAGCAGGCGGCGTTTTCATTACAAAAGTAAAACTTTTGTCTGCAAATGCGGTAATAACAACAGGCACAGGCAATCCTGGCTCCATGCCTTGAGTTTGGGCATTAAAAGCCTTACAAAACTCCATGATATTTAACCCGCGCTGACCTAAAGCAGGCCCAACAGGTGGTGATGGATTTGCTTTTCCAGCAGGAATTTGTAACTTAATAAAACCAATAATTTTCTTTGCCATATTTTTAACTCCTATAAAGCGCGTCATTTTTTTGACCGCTGTTGAGTAAACGCTCTATTAAAGTGGCAACTTTAACTTTGCTCCTCTGTTCTACCATCTGTTCATGTGCTGACAAATTCAAGCGACTCCTAAGCACACCTACCAGACAGGCGAATATTGTTACATCTTTTCTACTTGACCAAACTCTAATTCTACTGGCGTACCGCGACCAAATATTGTAACAGAAACTCGAAGCCTAGACTTGTCATAATTCACTTCTTCTACATTTCCGTTAAAATCTGTAAATGGTCCCTCTTTAACGCGCACCATTTCACCAATTTCAAATAATGTTTTTGGTTTTGGTTTATCTACCCCAGCCTGCATTTGGTCCATAATTTTTTGAACCTCTGCGGTCGAGATTGGCGACGGTCTGTTGCGAATACCCCCAACAAAACCTGTCACTTTTGGCGTATTTTTTACTAAATGCCAAGACTCATCGGTCATTTCCATTTCGATTAATACATATCCCGGGAAAAAGCGTCTTTCGGTTACTGTCCTTGAACCCGACTTCACTTCTATGACCTCTTCGGACGGTACCAGAGTTCTACCAAACTTTTCTGTCATACCAGATCTAGAAATGCGCTCCTCTAAACCTTTTTTGACGCTTTTCTCCATTCCAGAGTACGCATGAATTACATACCAGCGCATGCCATCTGCTGCTTGGGGATTCTGTTCTGTTACTGTATTTGTCATATTTTTATTTCCATCCCAAAAACACAGAAAAGATTAACCATTCAATGAGCTTATCAGCACTCCAAAGAAAGATTGCCATCACCGCCACAAAAGCAAACACGACGAGCGTCATTTGTGAGCTTTCCTTACGCGTTGGCCAGACAACTTTTTTTACTTCATAAAAACTTTCTTTGGCATATGCCAGAAAACGCTTACCACTGGCTGTAATGGCAATCACTCCAAGCGCCACCACAAAACCACCCAAGAGAACACTTAAACGGATGATCATGGATTCGCTGGCAAGGCCATAATAAGCAATCAATGAACAAACGGCTAAGGCAATTGCAAAGCCTACTACCCAGTTTGCTTCTGCACCCTCGTTCGAAATGTTTCTTTGTTCTGACATATCTTTACCGTTAGCTTTATCCCTTAAATCTCTTGACTATCAAATTTACCGATCGACTCGCTGATATATTCCCACTAGTGGCAGGGGCGGAGGGCATCGAACCCCCAACCTTTGGTTTTGGAGACCAACGCTCTGCCAATTGAGCTACACCCCTGTACATTAAGCAATCACTTTAGCGACTACACCAGCACCAACCGTACGCCCACCTTCACGGATCGCAAAGCGTAAGCCCTCTTCCATCGCAATCGGCGCGATCAACTTCACAGTAATCTGCACGTTGTCACCAGGCATGAC
>CAIQHU010000040.1 GCA_903871735.1 uncultured beta proteobacterium
CAATTCATCTCTCAAAGAGCCTTGGAACGGTAATTGGTCGTGTAAGGGGAATGGCTCAACCCTAGCAATCAATTTATTACCATCAGAGTGTAGATAACTGATAAAAATCGTCCACCATGTCAGCTTTTCGTTGGCGGACTCTTTTTTCCCCATAATGGTGTTTGAACAACAGAAATTCCCTAATAATTATCCAGATATGGAATAATCTCTTATATTTATTATGTTTAACTAGTAAGCAGGCCTTCTAAAAGGATGATGAATACATGATGGAGTTTAATAAAGTAGACCGCTTGACTAGTAAGGCGCATGACGGCGATGTTGAGGCTCAAGTTAACTTGGGAATGTTATATATGTCGGGTAGTGGCGTGGCACGAGATCCACAAAAGGCCTATGGCTACTACGTCATGGCTGCGAAAAAAAATCATCCAGAGGCTCTCTATTTAGTTGGTGAATGCCAAGATTGCGGTTCTGGAGTTGAGATTAATCCAGTCAATGCCTTATTAAACTTTAATAAGGGTGCCAAATTGGGTCATTTGAAATCTATCATTTGTTTAGCAGACTATTATGAGACTGGTCGTGCTGGTATTGTTGATTATGAGAAAGCAAGGCAGTTGCTCAAGATGGCGATCGCTAAAGGTAGTGAAACATCTAAAAAAGCGCTTGCTAGCCTTGAGCAAAAAATTAAAAGTCTACCTGCGGCAGCCCCTAAAAGTGGTATAGCGGCACCTGCACCGAAGGTGGTTCCTAAGGAGGAGCCAAAGCCTAGGGAAGTTAGTATCAACGAAATTTCTTTTTTTACAGGGCTTGGTGGCGTAGAAATGTTGGAGGTAATGGGCCAGCTAAGGACCGTTACTGGTAAACGTGGACAATATTTATTTTATGAGGGTGATCAGCCCAATGGTTTATTTATCATTTCGACAGGTTCTTGCATAGTTAGTATTAACAACGTACAAACGAATTCCTATGAAGATATTCGTACAATTTATCCGGGAGACTATGTTGGTGAGTTTGGCTTGATTGATCAATTACCAAGATCAGCTTCGGTTATTGTTGAAAAAGACGTCAAACTTTTATTTCTCCCAACTTCTGTCTTTCAATCTTTAATGATGCGACACAAAAATTTAGGAGATTTAGTTGTTAACAATTTAGTGAAGTTCATACGAGATGAGAATGTACTGATCAAGGATCCAGAAGTCAAGGGAATGGTGAATAGCATATCCAAAATTCCTGGAACTAAAGAAAACCTTGCCCTCCTAGTCGGAGTCTTGAGAGCGCATAACGTCAATAAAGGATTCTTTACAACCAATAGCGATGCTGCTACAAGAACTTGGATTAAGTAATGTGAGTAGTACTTGATCTATGATCAATTATTGCCAGCTTGACCTCTTTCTGTATAGGTGTTTTGCCCTGTTGTTGCTATTGGGGTTTTGCTCTCATGGGGCTTTTGCTGCTGAAAATTTTCCAAGTCGTCCAATCAAAATCGTTGTGCCATTTGCCGCCGGTGGGGGTGGTGATTTTTTAGTTAGGACGTGGGCCAATAAATTTTCAGAGATTTTAAAGCAAGCGGTTATTATCGAAAATCGTGGCGGTGGTAACACGGTAGTTGGGACAGAGTTGGTTGCCAAAGCTACGCCGGATGGATATACATTGCTGTTTGTAAGCACAAGCCTTGCTACAAATCCAAGCCTCATTAAAAATTTACCTTATAAAACACCAGGTGATTTCGCACCTATTTCATTAGTATTATCTTATCCATTTGGTTTAGCGATTCGAAATAGTCTAGAAATAAGTTCCATCGAAGAATTAGCAAACTATGCCAAAAAAAATCCTGGCAAATTAACTATTGCGAATTCGGGTGACGGCTCAGCGGCTCATTTAGCTGCCATCATGCTAGAAGATGCTTTAGCCACTCCGATCACGCATATTGCTTATCGAGGTGCTGGTTTAGCTATGACTGACGTTGCTGCTGGGCATGTAGATTTAACTTTTACAGGTATTTCGCAAATCAAACCTTTTTTAGAAAATAAGCGCGTTAGATTATTAGCATCTTCTGGTCCGAAGAGATTTGACTTATATCCACAGGTAAGAACAATTGCCGAGCAAGGTTTGAAGGGTTTTAATGCCTCAGTTTGGTGGGGCTTATTAGCTCCTGCGGGTACCCCGAAAGAAATCGTTGAGCAACTGAATCAGGCCTTACGCTTGAGTATGAATAATCCTGAGGTTAGTAAAAAAATTGGGACAATTGATGCAGAATTGATCTTATCGAGCTCTTTGGAGTTTTCAAATTTTTTACAGGAAGAGATTATCCGCTGGCATAAGTTGCTTGGTAATAAAACGAATTAAGATATGAGTCTTTGGACAGAATGAAGTCCTGGGCATGGCTAGCCTTGATTGAGGGCAATACTAAGTAAGCATTTACTATTCTAATTTCCATGTACCACTCTTGCCACCACTTTTTTCCAATAGACAAATATCGGTCATTCGCATACCTCGGTCAACTGCCTTGCACATGTCATAAATAGTTAATAAAGCAATTTGAACGGCCGTAATTGCTTCCATTTCAACACCAGTTTGGCCAATAGTTTGGGCCTTTGCTGTGCAAATGACGGCATGGGTTTCTGATGAAATTTCAAAATCAACGGAAAGATGGGTTAACGCAACAGGATGACACAGGGGAATTAGATCACTCGTTTTTTTAGCACCTTGAATGCCAGCAATTCTGGCAATACCAAGCACATCTCCTTTTTTGTGTTGACCAGAGATAATGAGCTGCAGGGTTGAGGCTAGCATTTGGATTTTTCCGGAGGCAATCGCTATGCGAGCAGTCAGGTCTTTTTGACCGACATCCACCATATGAGCTTCACCAGCCTGATTAAAATGGGTTAGCATAGTTAAATAGTATCTTTCTGATGAGAGTAAATTGGTTGAATAAAAGTATTATCTACCTGATTCTAAATGCAACGATAGCTTCGCAACTATTGTATCCATGGCAATTATTTGCACAGGATCGTTTTACGAATCGGCCGCCACCTTTGGGGATTTCTGAGCCGCCTTTAATAAGTCGTTTACCGATTATATTGCCAGATTTAGGTGATGCATCCTCTGGCGACTTGAGTACTTTAGATGAAAAGAAAATTGGGGAAAGAATCATGCGGGAAATCCGCAAAGATTCAGAATATTCAAACAATTGGCTTTTGTATGACTATTTGAATCGTTTAGGGAAAGAGTTAGTAAACAGCGCACGTCAGCAAAAAATTTCAGGGGCAGAGCCAACAGGCCCATTTTCACCACAGTTTGAATTTTTTGGAGTTGTCTCTTCCAGCGTAAACGCTTTTGCGCTTCCTGGTGGTTATATTGGGATGCATACTGGTTTAATAGTCTTAGCTGGTAATGAATCCGAACTTGCCTCTGTTTTAGGCCATGAGATCGGACATGTCACGCAAAAGCATATTGCTAGAGGAGCAGGTCAAGGATCTAGTAGTGGTGTGTTGATGTTGGCCTCGCTACTAGTGGCTGCTCTTGCTGTGAAAAGCAATCCCGGTATGGCGCAGGGCTTAGCTATTGGGGGTCAAGCTTTAGCCATACAAAATCAATTGTTCTATTCTCGTGAAGCAGAAAGAGAGGCTGATCGTGTCGGCTTTCAGATTCTGCAGGCTAGTGGATATGATGTTGCGGGTATGCCGGGGTTTTTTCAAAAATTACAGCGATCTACCGGCCTTATGGATAGTGGCGTACCTGCATATGTCAGAACACATCCATTAACGGTAGAGCGAATTGCTGACATGCAAGATCGAGCTCGCTTTCAAGAGGTAAAAAAGCTACCACAGTCGCAAGAGTTTTATTTGATGCAATCAATAGCGAAACTAGAGCAGCAGGGCAGCCCGTCTATTTTGCCAAACACAATTCAATACTTTGAAGTTCAAGCGCAGGCCAAAGAACCGCTCAAATCGATGCAAGGCTATTATGGTTTAGCCCTCAGTGCCATTAAAGAAAAAAGAGGTAATGATGCTGAGTTCTATTTAAAGAAGGCAAAAGACTTGGCGACGCAATTAAGTGCTTCCGGGGCGCCATTTTTAAAAACAAATGTCATATTTGAAGTAACTCAGGCTCAAATTGCCATCGTGAAGAATAATTTTCAGCAAGCCATTGATAGTTCAAATTTGGCTTTAAAAATCAATCCGAACTCGAAGGCAGCGGGTGTTGTGTTGGTAGAAAGTTTATTGGCGGCAGGCAAAGTTAAAGAGGCGACAGATTGGTTGGTGTTAAAAACAAAATACCAAAAAGATGATGCAATTTGGTGGAATTTTCTGGCACAGGGTTATGCTTTGCAAAATCAGTCTAGTTTATATCATGCTGCCCTTGCTGAAAAATACGTTTGCGAGGGAGCCTTGCCAGCCGCAATTGAGCAATTACGAATTGCTAGAGAAGAGAGTACCGGAAACTTTTATCAGTTATCTGAGTTGGACGCCAGAAAAAGGCAATTGGAAAGTTTATATAGGGAAGACATTCGCGAGAATGGCCGACCACCGCCAAGACCTTAGATTTTTTTATGGGGTTTTAAGCGAAAGTTATATAACTCTGGTAGATCATTACTGTGAACCGATACGATGGGTATAGATTGATTGGCCCACTTCAAAAATCCGAGCGTTTTGGTATTTGATTGGTTAAAAGTGGCAAGACTTGCAAAAAGATCTAAGTCATGATCGTGCAAGAGTCCCACGCCCCGAAGAATCTGCGTTTCAAAAGAATTAGTAAGTACTTGGCTGAGAGTTTTTACCACAAAATCGGCCTCTATTAGAACTTGGCCAGCTTGGTCAACTAGGCATTGGATTGGTTCAATGACTTGTCCGCTCGTTGTCTGGAGGAGCCAGGTTTGATTGTCATCCGGGTAGATACGAATAATCCATGGTGTGTAGGCTAAGTCGATGAAGACTCGTTGCGGGCCATTTTGAAAAAAGAAGCGCCCCTTGGAGTCGCGCGCATAGTTTTTTGTGATGGCGTGTTGTAGGGCCGCATGCTTAATGATTTCACCTAGCAGTTGCTGACTCTGGCTTTCTTCATTGCGCATTCGCCACTGGCCTCTTCGGTCAAGGGCTAGCCAGCCAAAACATTCTGGCACATTAGGCCATTTATTGAGCGCATCTAATACGCTTTGATCCATACATAGCCTCTCAATTTAGTGAAAGCCGTGATCGCCTGCAAGTGTTGGAGAATGGATTAAATCTTTTGCAACCTGACTAGTATGTAAGTGAGCGATTCGCCATCCCATTGCACCTTGGACGAGGATGATTGTCATATGAATAAAAAAACTCGCTTCTAGGTTTTTTTCCTGAAAGCGTACAGCTTCAGTGCTATCGACAAAAGTTGTTCCTAAATAGGTATGGCTTGTAGCCGTCAGAGTATCAAGGATTAAGGGCCGATTGAAAAGATCTTTTAGTCCTTCGCGTAATTCGGAGTGACCATTTAATCGTACGCCATCGGGTAGGATACATGTGACTGTATCTTCATCAAACCAAAGGCTAAGAGCTTTTTCCAAGTCACCTTTTTTAAGTGCTAGGTACCAGTTTTCGATAACCTCATCAACATCATGAAACAGGCGTGCTCGGCGGGGCATTTAAATTCCTTTGAGAGATAGCGTCAAAAATTGCCTCAAATGCGATATCTGGGGTAATTTGACGAAGGCAGTTTAAATGCCCTAGGGGACATTTTCTTTGGTGACAGGGGCTACAGTCAAGCCCTAAATAAAGTATCTTGGCAAATGGTGATAATGGTGGCGTATGCTTTGGGTCACTAGACCCAAATAAAGCAATTTGGGACACCCCCAGCGCTGCTCCGATATGCATGATTCCCGAATCATTACTAGCAAGGCTTGTGGCAATCGAGATAATTGCGATAGCGCTCTCTAGGGTAATGGTTCCACAAAGTTGGTAAGAGCGCTTGCTTAAATGATCAGGGATTAATGCTTGGATTTCTGCCGCAATTTCACGATCCTTATTACTGCCAATAATCACTGTCACATGTGCAGGGTCGCTCTTCAGTAATAAAGTAGCAAGATGCGCAAAATGGGCGCTTGGCCATTGCTTAGCATCTCCAAACTCAGCTCCAGGAGCCAGAACATGCACCTTTGGTGCTGTAATGTTTTGTTTGAGCCAGAGCTTTTCTAAGAACTGGCGTGCTTGTAATTGTTGCTCTGGTTGAACATACAATTTAGGCAATAATTGCACTTTTTCTAAATCAACTTTGATTGACCCACGCCGCGCTGGCGATAGATTAGCCAGTTGGGCATAATGCGCCACCATAGCTGGGCGATTTTTTTTGGGAGGGTTAGGCAGAGTCGCAGTTAACAATGGGGATCGTAGCTCACCAATATATGCAATCCGCTCGGGTATATTTGCAAGCCATGGAATAAGTGCTGACTTGAAGCTATTGGGTAAGATCACACACTGATCGTAGTTTCTGAGTTTGATGATTTTGGCAAGAGACCATCTTGTATAGAGTTGCATTTGCCCGTGCACTAAGTTGGCATCAAGCACATCACAAACTGCCAATGAGGACTGATAAACTGGTTTTACCCAAGGCGTAGCGAGTACATCGATAGTCCACCCCTTCTCTTGCAAGATGTCTAAGAGTGGCAAAGACATCACCGCGTCGCCAATCCAATTCGGAGCCACGATGAGGGTGCGGGACATGAACTTAGTGCCCGACTTTAGTACCAGGCTTTAGGAGATATAGCGTTCCGCAATAGGGACATTTTGCTTGTCCAGTGTGGCTAATATCTAGAAAAACTCTGGGATGCATATTCCAGGATTTTGTTTTTCCTATAGGACAGTGCAAAGGTAAATCTTGGCTGCCGATTTCAA
This sequence comes from uncultured beta proteobacterium, assembly GCA_903871735.1. GTDB lineage: Bacteria > Pseudomonadota > Gammaproteobacteria > Burkholderiales > Burkholderiaceae > Polynucleobacter. Next base: position 6,861 of record CAIQHU010000040.1, read on the forward strand.
CGGGTTGATCGATCGTATTCATTTTAGACGTATGTTAACCAGGCACTATAGTGCGGGTTTTTACCATTGACGGCATCAAAAAATATGGTTTGAATTTTCTCGGTAACCGGGCCACGCTTACCCTCGCCGATTATACGGTCATCCAGTTCACGAATTGGAGTGACTTCTGCGGCTGTCCCGGTAAAAAAGGCCTCATCAGCACAGTACATCTCGTCTCTGGTAATACGTTTCTCACGCACCTCGATACCTAGATCATGTGCAATCGTAATGATTGCGTCTCTAGTAATGCCTGCGAGGCAAGAGGCAAGATCTGGAGTGTAGAGCACACCATCCCGCACAATAAAGACATTCTCACCTGAACCCTCAGAGACATAGCCGTCTGTGTCAAGAAGTAGAGCCTCATCATAGCCATGCACAGTCACTTCTTGATTCGCTAAAATTGAATTGATGTAGTAGCCAGAGGCCTTGGCTCGAACAAGAGAGACATTGACATGGTGGCGACTGTATGAGGACGTTTTGACGCGAATACCTTTATTAAGACCATCTTCCCCAAGATAAGCACCCCATTCCCATGCTGCAACCGACATATGGATCGAGTTCGATCTTGCCGAAATCCCTAGTTTTTCCGAGCCAATCCATGCAATTGGACGTAAATAACATGCGCTGAGCTGATTGGATTTGACCACTTCCAGTTGGGCATCAAAGACTTCTTGATAGGAGTAAGGCAGGGCCATTTGGAATATTTTTGCCGAATTAAAAAGCCGTTTAGTGTGCTCATCAAGCCTAAAAATAGCCGGACCTTTTGCAGTTTTATAGGCTCGAACTCCCTCAAAGACTGCCATACCATAATGAAGGCTGTGAGTGAGTACATGAATATTCGCATCTCGCCAAGGCACTAACTTGCCGTTAAACCAAATAAAACCATCACGATCGGACATTGACATTTATAATTTTCCTTAAACGAGCCAAATGATATTAACTTATTGTAAAACAGCCTAAGGTCCTTTTGAAAAATTCAGTAAATCTATTCACCTTAACCTTATACTGCAGTAATCAAGATATGATATTTGATTTAACTCCGCCTTAGTCACCGAATTTATACCAATGTCGATTCCCTTAAATATCAAGCTTTTATCTCATTTAATCGCCCAGAATCAGATTCAATCTAAAAGAGTGTTTATTCGTGCAGATTTAAATGTGCCACAAGATCAATTTGGACAAATCACTGAAGATACCCGAATTAAAGCTTCAGTCCCGGCGATTCAGATGTGTTTGGCCCAAGGAGCTGCGGTGATGGTTACTTCGCATTTAGGACGACCCAGGGAAGGGCACCTAGAGTCTCAAGACTCCTTAGGGCCAGTTGCGAATCGTTTAGCCGAGTTGCTGGGCTGTAAAGTTGCGTTAATCACTGATTGGGTCAATGGTGGATTTGAGTTAAATCCAGGCGAGGTGGTTTTATTGGAAAATTGTCGAGGTAATTTAGGTGAGAAAAAAAATGATGATGCATTAGCCAAAAAGATGGCAAGTTTATGTGATGTATATGTTAACGATGCCTTTGGGACTGCTCACCGAGCTGAGGCGACGACGCATGGTATGGCTAGGTATGCTCCAATTGCTTGCGCTGGACCTCTCATGGAGGCAGAATTAGATGCACTCACCAAAGCTTTAAGTGACCCTAAAAGACCATTGGTAGCGATTGTGGCAGGTTCGAAGGTCTCTACGAAGTTATCGATACTTCGTTCGCTTGCCAGTAAGGTTGACTTATTGATTGTTGGCGGTGGTATTGCCAATACTTTTATGTTGGCATCTGGACTTGCGATTGGCAAATCTTTAGCAGAGCCTAGCTTAGTTGCTGAGGCACAGACGATCATGCAGATCATGCATAATCGGGGTGCATCTGTGCCAATTCCAGAAGATGTGGTAGTTGCTAATGAACTGTCTCCGATGGCCAGAGCAAATATTGCAGATGCAAATTCGGTTGCTGAAGATGACATGATTTTAGATATAGGTCCAAAGACAGCCGCTAAGCTAGCAACGATTATTAGTAGTGCAGGTACGATTGTTTGGAATGGCCCAGTTGGTGTTTTTGAAATTGAACAGTTTGGCGCAGGGACTAAAAAACTAGCCAATGCAATTGCCCAAAGTCCAGGTTTTTCGATTGCTGGTGGTGGCGATACCTTAGCAGCAATTGCTAAATATGAAATTGAAAAACAAATAGGCTATATTTCTACAGGAGGGGGTGCTTTTCTAGAATTTTTAGAAGGTAAAACCTTACCTGCTATCGCAGTACTTCAAGAAAGAGCCTAAGGATGAATATGACCCGAGCCACCAAAATTGTAGCCACTTTAGGCCCTGCCTCAAGTAGTCCAGAGATCTTAAGAGCGATGATACAAGCTGGGGTCGATGTTGTGCGTTTGAATTTTTCGCATGGTGTGGCGCAGGATCACCGTGACCGAGCGAACCTGATTCGGCAAATTTCTTTAGAACTGGGTCGAGAAATCGCGATCATGGCAGATTTACAAGGACCAAAGATACGCGTTGGGAAATTTGAATCTGGCAAGGTGCAATTAGTAACTGGCGCAAAATTTATATTAGACGCCGAATGTCAAATCGGTAACCATGAACGCGCTGGACTGGACTACAAAGATTTGCCCAAAGATGTGAGTGCGGGAGATCAACTTTTACTAAATGATGGCTTAATTGTTTTACGCGTAGAAAAAGTCGATGGTCCATGTATTTACACGCAGGTGGAGATGGGTGGCGACTTATCCAATAATAAAGGGATTAATCGAGCTGGTGGGGGTTTAACTGCCCCAGCGTTAACGGATAAAGATCAGGAAGATTTATTAACTGCAATCGATATGGGGGTTGATTTTATTGCAATCAGTTTTCCAAAAAATGCTGATGATATGCACTTTGCAAGGAAGTTAGCGCGCTCTTTCGTAAAAGATACTGGTCAAGACGTGCGGTTAATTGCAAAAATTGAGCGTGCTGAAGCGACCCATTCTGGGGTATTAGAAGGGATTATTCAGGCCTCAGACGGGATTATGGTTGCGCGGGGAGATTTGGCGGTTGAAGTAGGTAATGCGAGTGTTCCAGCTTTACAAAAAAGAATGATTCGTTTAGCGAATCAGGCCGATAAGTTTGTAATCACTGCGACGCAAATGATGGAATCAATGATACACAGTCCGATTCCGACACGCGCAGAAGTCAGTGATGTAGCCAATGCAGTACTAGATGGCACTGACGCGGTCATGTTGTCGGCAGAAACTGCCACAGGCCTTTATCCCGTAAAAACGATTGAGCAAATGGCTGCTATTTGTAGCGCTGCTGAAAATTCAGAGGCGGTGACATTAGACGCTGATTTTTTAGATCAGACTTTTACCCGTATTGATCAGTCCATTGCATTGGGGGCCTTATTTACAGCTTATCATTTAAAGGTTAAAGCGATAGCAGCGTTAACAGAGTCAGGATCAACGGCGTTATGGATGAGTCGTCACCGCATACATATCCCAATTTATGCCTTAACGAAGCACGTAAAAACACAGCGTGCAATGGCGATGTATCGAAATGTTATCCCGATGTTCCTAGAGGTAAGTACTGACCGTGACGCCGCTCTTGGACAGGTAGAGAAGCGCTTGTTGGCTAAGGGTGCCGTTGAGTGTGGAGATATCGTTGCACTGACAGTTGGCGAGCCGATGGGTCAAGCAGGTGGGACAAACACCCTTAAGATTATTAAAGTTCAATAAATTTTTGGAGAAAATATGGCGCTTGTATCAATGAGACAATTACTAGACCATGCTGCAGAGCATGGCTACGGAATTCCAGCCTTTAATGTCAACAATTTAGAGCAGGTTCAGGCCATTATGATGGCGGCCGAAGAAGTTGATGCGCCGGTCATAATGCAGGCATCTGCAGGTGCCAGAAAGTATGCTGGCGAAGCTTTTTTAAGACACTTAATTGAAGCCGCGGTAGAAGCATACCCACATATACCTGTAGTTATGCATCAAGATCACGGTCAAAGTCCTGCGGTTTGCATGGCTGCGATTAAAAGTGGTTTTACCAGTGTGATGATGGACGGTTCACTCATGGCTGATGGTAAATCGGTCGCGACTTATGAATACAACTTAGAAGTTTCAAAAGAAGTCGTGAAATTCTCCCACTCCATTGGCGTCACAGTTGAGGCCGAGTTAGGGGTTTTAGGGTCATTAGAGACCATGAAGGGTGATAAAGAAGATGGTCATGGTGCAGAAGGGTTAATGACTCGGGAGCAATTACTAACCGATGTAGAGCAAGCTGCAGACTTTGTAAAACAAACGCAATGTGACGCTTTAGCGATTGCAATTGGAACGAGCCATGGAGCTTATAAATTTAGTAAAAAGCCGACTGGCGATACTTTGGCAATTGGACGTATCCGAGAGATCCACGCGCGAATTCCAAATACCCACTTGGTGATGCATGGCTCTTCGAGTGTGCCGCAGGAGTTGTTAGCTCAGATTCGTGAATTTGGTGGTGATATGAAAGAGACCTACGGTGTGCCTGTCGAGGAGATACAAGAGGGGATAAAAAATGGTGTTCGAAAAATTAATATTGATACCGATATTCGTTTGGCTATGACGGCTGCGATTCGGCGTTACTTGTTTGAAAATCCGGGCAAGTTTGATCCGAGAGACTATCTTAAACCTGCCCGTGAAGCGGCCAAAGAGATCTGTAAGGCCCGTTTTATTGCCTTTGGTTGTGCAGGGCAGGCGACCAAAATACAACCAATTTCTCTTGACAAGATGGTGCAGAAATATGTTTCTGGAGAACTAGCGCAAATTGTTCGAGCATGACCACTGCTATTTTAGAGACCACGATTAAGTCCTTACCTCTCATTTCAAAGGGTAAGGTACGGGATATATATGCTGTTGGTAGTGATCGTTTACTGATGATAACGACAGACCGTTTATCGGCTTTTGATGTTGTCATGCAAGATCCGATACCTGGTAAAGGTATCGTACTCAATCAAATGTCAAACTTTTGGTTTGATTATTTAGCGACTATTATTCCTAATCATTTGACTGGAGTGACTCCAGAACTAGTTGTTTCTCCAGATGAGATTGCACAGGTTAGTGGACGGGCGGTAGTCACTCAACGACTAGAGCCCATTCTTGTAGAAGCGGTTGTGCGGGGATACCTTGCTGGAAGTGCCTGGAAAGATTATCAAGCCTCGGGAATGGTTTGTGGGCTTAATTTGCCAAAAGGTTTACAAAACGCGCAAAAGTTATTAGAACCCATTTTTACGCCAGCGGCGAAGGCCGCGGTTGGTGATCATGACGAGAATATTTCTTTTGATTTGATGGTGGCGCAAGTCGGTCTAGAATTAGCCCAACAGATTAGAACCGTGAGTATTGCTTTATATCAGTCTGCAGCCACATATGCCGCTACTAAAGGGATCTTGATTGCGGATACCAAATTCGAGTTTGGCTTAAATCCGGCTGGTCAATTAGTTTTGATGGACGAGGTATTAACAGCGGACTCATCACGTTTTTGGCCAAAGGATTCCTATGAGATTGGTAAAAATCCACCATCGTACGATAAACAATTTGTACGTGATTGGTTAGAGGCTGTGCAGATTGATGGGCAAGCTTGGAATAAAAAATCACCAGCACCTAAATTGCCACAAAATATTATTCAAAAAACTGCCCAAAAGTATGAAGAAGCTTATCGTTTGCTGACGCAATAGCTTGCACCTTCCTAATCCGCAGTAAAATAACATGTCTTATTTATTGGAGCTTATATGAACATAGCTGCTCAGGCGCTTCATCCGATGGTTGGTATCGTGATGGGCTCTAATTCAGACTGGGAAGTGATGTCGGCTGCTGCAGACATTCTTCAAGAATTCGATGTTGCACATGAGTCTTTAGTACTTTCAGCCCACCGCATGCCTGATGATATGTTTGCCTATGCCCAAGAGGCTTCAAGCCGTGGGTTACAGGCTATTATTGCTGGCGCAGGTGGTGCTGCGCACTTACCTGGTATGCTTGCTGCAAAAACAATATTGCCGGTTTATGGCGTTCCCGTACCCAGTAAATATTTACGAGGAGAAGACTCTTTATATTCTATTGTGCAAATGCCTAGAGGCATTCCGGTAGCAACCTTTGCAATTGGTGAGGCTGGCGCGGCGAATGCGGCGCTGCATGTAATAGCGATGTTCGCATTGCATAATCCGAACTTACAACAGAAGTTAGTTGAATTTCGTTTAGCGCAAACGAATAAAGCAAAGCAAATGACCCTTTCATAGGGGGATTATCAGTCTCAATGACGCATTCTTTTCAACCAATTTTTCCACCAGCTTGTTTAGGCATCTTAGGTGGAGGACAGTTAGGTAGGTTTTTTGTGCAGGCGGCGCAAGACCTTGGCTTTACTGTTTGCGTTTTAGATCCTGATTCGCAAAGCCCTGCTGGCCAGATTTCTCACCACCGAATCATCGCAGACTATCTTGATGAAAAATCATTAAAGAAGATGGCTCATTTATGTTCTGCAGTAAGCACGGAATTTGAAAATGTCCCCGCATTAGCATTAGACTTTCTCCACCAGCAAGGGGTATATGTTGCCCCTCTTAGTAACGCGGTTTCAATTGCACAAGATCGTTTTGCGGAAAAGGCATTTTTATCTAAATTGGCAGCAAAAACTGGGATAGAGCCCGTTCCATACGCCATGATTACAAATGAGCATGATTTATCCGCATTACCCATGCACTTATTTCCTGGAATTTTAAAGACTGCAAGACTAGGATACGACGGGAAAGGACAGTTTGTGGTTGCTAGTCAGGCAGATTTGAAAAATGCTTGGGTAAGTTTGGGTAATGTGCCATGTGTATTAGAAAAAAAGATGCCATTAGCTTTGGAGGTTTCTGCGATTGTCACGCGTGGTTTTGACGATCATGTGGCTATTTTCCCCTTGGCAGAAAACGTTCACAAAGAAGGTATTTTACATTTGAGTATAGTACCTGCGCGGTCCTTGTCACCTGAGGCGATGGTACAGATTGAAAAAGCGGCCAAATTCATTGTGCGTGAGTTGCAATATGTGGGTGTTTTATGCATTGAGTTTTTCATCTTAACTGACGGGACTGTCGTGGCAAATGAAATCGCCCCTCGCCCCCATAATTCTGGACACCACACTTTAGACTCTTGCCTAACAAGCCAGTTTGAGCAACAAGTTCGTGCCTTAGCGCGCTTACCACTTGGCGATACAAGACTCACTTCTTCAGTCGTCATGCTTAATTTGTTGGGTGAGGTATGGTTACGCTTTGAGAACTCCCCACCGTGGGATCATATTTTAGAAATGCCAAGTGCTCGTTTGCATTTGTACGGCAAACACGCACCAAAAATTGGTAGAAAAATGGGACACATTAATTTTTTAGCGGATTCTATGGATTTAGCGATGCAAGATGCTCAACAAGCGATGCAGATATTGGGTATTGTGGCGGATTAATGCAAATACAGATATTGCCGGCAAATGCTGCAGCAATTACTCAAGTAGTCAAAGATTTGCGAGCGGGTCAACCTGTAGCTATTCCTACAGAGACTGTTTATGGTTTAGCTGCAGATGCGATGAATCCGGATGCGATTCGAAAAATCTTCTCTTTGAAGGGGCGTCCTAATAATCACCCTGTGATTGTTCACATAGCACCACCTGGAAAAATAAAATCGGAATTATCACAAGTTGTCTGGAGTCAATTGTTATCTCACTGGGCAAGAGACGTACCTGTTCAAGCATTGCAGTTAGCGCAAGCTTTCTGGCCCGGACCACTAACGATGATATTGCCAAAGGCCAAGGATGTTTTAAATGAGTTAACTGGGGGGCAAGAGACGGTTGGATTACGTTGCCCAAGTCATCCTGTTGCTTTAAAAATATTAGAGCAATTTGGTGGTGGCTTAGCAGCACCATCAGCAAATCGTTTTGGGTGCGTATCACCAACTTGTGCAGCCCATGTAGAAGAAGAATTTTCACCTATCAATATCGACAGTTTATTTTTACCTACCTTACAGGTCATTGATGGGGGTGCTTGTGAGGTGGGGATTGAATCGACGATTGTTGACTTATCTCGGATTGATACTTTAGGACCAGTGATTCTAAGACCTGGTGTCATCACGGCCAAGCAAATTAGTGATTTACTTGGCTTATCAATGGGAACGCATACGAGTGGGGAGCTGAGGCATTCTGGAGGATTGGCGGCCCATTATGCCCCCAAGACTAAATTACAGATCCTAGCCGAAGGGGAGGTATTACAAACTCCGCGCACGACAGAAAAATTCATCTTTATTACCTATTTAGATGAGCCAGAGATCATAGCTTTGAGCTTGCTACAGACTATAGATGTATTTCGAATACCCAAGGACGCGCTGGCTGTATCAAAAGTCTTGTATGCAGTTCTGCGAGATCTTGACAAGCAGTCTTATACACAAATGATTGTGCAAGCATTCCCATTAGGGCAGAACTGGGATGGTGTTCGGGATCGCTTAGAAAGAGCGGCAACGGGTTCTGGTGTTTAGTTTATTTAAGGTCATTTAAGCCATCTTCTAAGAGCCAGGTAAGTAGTGCGTCATGTACAGGCCCGCCACTAGGGGCCATGGGGTGGTTGATGATTGAAGTTAGCGCATAAACTTGACCGGATTTACTGATCACATAACCTGCAATGGAGCGTACATGGCTGAGAGAGCCTGTTTTCATGAGTACACCAGGTTGTTGAAGTTTTAAAGGCATTGAAGGATCTGGAGTAAATATCTTTTCATTAGATTTTGTTGCAGAGAATACTTTTTTTAGACGATCACTCAGGCGGTGTTTCATTGTGCCATCGATGCCTGCTATTGGTAGTGAATGAATGAAGTAGTCTGCGGTTGGCGATTTAACGGCCTTCGTTAATAACTGGGAGAGATGTTCTGCAGAAATTCTTTCAATATTAGATAAGCCAGAACCATTTTCGATCACTAGTTCTGGCATGGGGAGTTGATTTTTTTTCAACCATTCCTGAACAATTTGAAAGCTATCCGCGGTACTAGCCGGAAGCAACCCTTTTTCAACTGCCAAGGTTAGATATAAATGTCTAGCCATCACATTATTCGATAGTTTATTAATATCTTTAACTGCGTCACTTAAAGTAGTTCCGCGATAACTAATGAGCAGTTGGGCATGCTTTGGCACTTTTTCTAAGACAATATTTGGTGGGCTTTTCCATTGCCCTCCGGCGTCCTCCCAGGCGGCCATCACACCATGTTTGAAAAACGCATCTGGTTCTAATGCAACAGTATTCCAAGCTATTTGAGAACATGCGCTCGGAATATTTCCACTAAATAGGGCAGTAAATTGCAGAGGAGCAGTTTTTTGAATCGTATTTTTGAAGGATTTACTCCAATTGGAGCAGTCTCCAGTAACGCTCTCCAATTGATTAACAATTTTCAAGCCCGTTAAGCGCGGGGTATATTGAATAACTGGTTTTGAATTAGTTTGACTAATTGTGAAAGAAATTGTTTGAAAAGCATATAACAGTGGATCTGGCGCTACGTTATAGGCGCGTTTGGATTCGCCATCATCGGGCGCAGAGTCTTTGACAGAGGGGTGATAAGCCGAGCGATCAAGAACCAAGTCGCCTGCAATACTTTGGATTCCTAGGCGGCGTAATTCGAGCATCATATTCGCTAATTCATCAGGAACTAGTTTTGGGTCGCCAAAGCCTTGCCAATACAGATTACCTTTTAAAGTTCCATGTTCAATATAACCAGTTGTATAGAGATTGGTTTTCCAGCGATATTGCGGACCAATTAAATCGAGTGCTGCTAGGGTAGTTAGGATTTTCATGACGGATGCTGGATTCATCGCCTGATTGGCTTGCCAACCCAGTTGAGACAATCCAGCATGTGGCGTCAACCTTTGGATAGAAAAACTCAAAGAAGACTCTGGTAACTTACTAGTTAACAATATTTTTTGTATAGCCTTGGGTATTTGGTTTGATTTTTCTTGTGCACTTAGCTGATTTGGCAGAAAGAGAAAAAATATGCCCCACAATACCCAGTAGAGATCATGTCTTGGTAATAAATTAAAAGCGCGCATAAAAATATGAGGAGGTACTTTGAGGTAATTTCAAAAGGTGAACCTGAAAACTTGAGTGTACCTCGAAGTAAAAATAAAGCAGAATTCACTAGTAAAAATAAGCATCATTTGTTAGAGTAAAAAGACATTATCTAACGAACATTTTTTTGATAGAAGGTCTTTGAGTATCTGATAAAAAATTTGGTAGTTAGTAATTTTAGATCCGTGGGTATGGGATGATTTTTTTGACCTAGGCCTTACCTAAATTGCTTAAAAATTTAAAGCTGGACTGGAAGGCTAGTTTGGTTTTAAATAGATTTACAATGCAGTAGAGTATTCATCCGAGAAAAGAGTCTAACGTGACAGTTATAACTAATATAGAGGACTTACGAGTCTTACATGAACGTCGAGCACCGCGCATGTTTTACGATTATGTCGATGCAGGATCGTGGACTGAAAGTACTTATCGTGCCAATGAGTCTGATTTTCAACAGATTAAATTTCGTCAGCGAGTAGCTATCAACATGGAGCACCGACGAATCGCATCGACCATGTTAGGTCAACCCGTAACGATGCCAGTGGCATTATCGCCAGTTGGTATGACTGGGATGCAATATGCTGATGGTGAGATATTAGCTGCTAGAGCAGCGAATCGGTTTGGTGTGCCTTTTTGTTTATCAACGATGAGTATTTGTTCAATCGAGGAAATTGCCAAGCATACCCAGACCCCATTTTGGTTTCAACTCTATGTGATGCGCGATAAGGCCTTTGTAAAAGCTTTGATTGAACGCGCCAAAATGGCAAATTGTTCTGCTTTAATCGTTACTTTAGATCTCCAAATTTTAGGACAAAGACATAAAGACCTTAAAAATGGGTTGTCTGCACCACCGAAGCCCACTTTAAAAAACCTACTTAATTTAGCGATGAAGCCTGCCTGGTGTATGGGTATGTTGGGGACTAAAAATCGCGATTTTGGAAATATTGTTGGACATGTCAAGGGTGTTGAGAATATGGCTTCACTAAGTGCCTGGACAGCTGGTCAGTTTGATCCGACATTGAATTGGGAGGAAGTCGAATGGATTAAAAATCAGTGGGGCGGGAAATTGATTTTAAAGGGTATTTTAGATGCTGAGGATGCCAAATTAGCTAGGGATGTTGGAGCTGATGCGATCATTGTTTCCAATCATGGTGGGCGCCAATTAGACGGAGCACCCTCGTCGATCAAAGCATTACCTGCAATTGTTCAGGCGGTTGGAAAAGATTTAGAGGTATGGTTAGACAGTGGCATCAGATCTGGTCAAGACGTCCTTAAGGCATTAGCCTTGGGAGCAAAGGGCACAATGATCGGGCGTAGCTATGTTTATGGACTAGGTGCAATGGGTGAGCCTGGCGTGACTAAGGCACTAGAGATTATTGCCAATGAATTAGATTTGACACTGGCATTTTGTGGCATGAATGATGTTCGTCAAGTTAACTCGAATATTCTATATCCGGGTTCTTTTTAACGCCCCCCGGAGACATCTATCAAGGCTCCATGGACGTAGCTAGCTTGTTCTGAACAAAGCCACAGAACTGTCTGAGCGACCTCCTGAGGCTGCCCAATTCTTCCCATTGGCACTCCACTTGCCCATTTATTGATTACCTCAAAACCGCCATGCAACTCATGAATGGTTGTGCCGATTAGGCCGGGGCGAACTGCATTAACACGAATGCCCGCTAACCCAACCTCTTTCGCTAGGCCAAGGCAAAAACCATCGACAGCAGCCTTTGAAGAGGCGTAATGAATTTCTTGGGCAATACCACCAGTTCTAGCTGCGACAGACGACATGAGTACAATTTTTCCACCAATGCCGCCCAACTCAGTCGACATTCTTTTGACAGCTTCACGCGTGCACAGGATTAGACCAATCACATTGATATCAAATAGCTCTTTGAGCTGGCTAGCAGTCGTTTGTGAGACTGGATTTTGACCGCCAATAATACCGGCATTTGCCACAAAACTATCGAGAGTACCTATTTGATCAATTTGCTCAAATAATCGAACAATATCCTCTTCTTTTGAACAGTCGGCTTGCATTGCAAGAGCTTGCCCCCCCGCAGAGATAATTTGTTTTACGACATGATTCGCATCATCTGCCTGTTTTGCATAATTAACTATCACCATATAGTTTTCTTTGGCAGCGCCAAGTGCTATTTCAGCTCCGATACCGCGGCTAGCGCCAGTGACAAGCATTATTTTATTTTGCAAGATATTTCCGATCTACATAATATGAATTTACCTCTATATTAAATCATCTATACCAATTACTGAGGAATCTTTTGGAGATAAGTGTTGATATCTTGATTATTGTTTTGGAGTGCACGCATTAAATTCGAAATTGCGATTGAAAATTGATGTGGTGGAGCACTATTTACGGCGTAACACTCTCTAATCAAATTTTTGGCATTAATTAATTTTGCCCCTCCCAAAATTTTATGAGTAATTTGTTCGTACTGATCTGAAAATTGTTGCCTTTGCATAGTTTTTAATTCTTGCAGGACTTCTTCTTGGTAGGTAACGATTGCGGATAGAACTTCCATTTGGCTTTGTGAATTTTCGCCAGTGAATTCGATCAATGAATTAATTGACCAGCTAGATTGAGAGGAACTTTTAGGTAAAGCTTCAATGGCATTTTTAAGGGGGATCAGTTGAATTGGTTTAACCAGTCGCAAAGCTACATCTGTTGACTTACTCAGGGGATTTTCTTGAATGTGAGTATTGCCTGTGAGAATAATGATCGGTAGATCGGGTTTTATTTCCCGGATCAGACTAGCGAGTTCAGTACCACGGATATTTGGCATCAGTTCATCGGTGATGACTAAGTCAAAATCAACCCGTTTTATTTCTTCAAGCGCTTCTAAGCCATCACATGCTGACGATGCGATACAGCCGATTTGTTGAAGTTGTTTTACAAGTACTTCTCGGCATACGGAGTAGTCATCCACAACGAGTACATATCGAATTGTAGAATTAAGCGGGAATGTTGGGAGTTGTGGTTTCGAGTTAAACCGTTCCGAGATCGGAGCTACCAGTGCAGATGATCTATGACATACTAATTTAAAAGATGCTGTAGTTCCTAAATTCTCTTGGCTTACAAGTACTAATTGACTACATAAGGAGGTTAGCAGATCATTTGTAATGGTCAATCCTAGACCAGACCCTGAAAGTTGGGTTGCTTGATTTGATTTTCCTTGTTCATAAGGTCGAAGAACCCGAGAGACTTCTTCTTGGGTCATGCCACAGCCGGTATCAGCTATATGAATTTCGAGTAATTGCTCGGCATAGGTATCGGACAGAACAAAACAAGAGACACGGATAGATCCATGCGGCGTAAATTTAATTGCATTACTAATTAGATTTTGCAAGATCTGCCTAAAGCGTTGACGATCGATCATCAAGCTAGGAGCAAGACTTGGGTCAAGACAGACTTGTAATTGAGAATGGTGGGTCTGAGCCAGTCCGCTAAAGCCAGTCACAACACAATTGATGAGATCTTTTAAGCAGGTTGGGGCATAAGAAGGTTGGCATTTACCTGCTTCTATCTTACTGATATCTAGCACTTGATTGAGAATTTCTAGGAGTGATTTGGAGGCATGATTAGCACTTTGGATTAATTTTTTATTTTCTTTCTTGAGAGCAGTATCATGCAAAAGAAGTTCATGGATAGCCAAAATTGCTTGGATTGGATTTCTGATTTCATGACTAATCGTTGCTAGAAAATGACTTTTTGCTTGGTTTGCTTCAACTGCTTTGAGTTTGGTGTGGGTTAGTCTATCAAAATTTTCAATAGAGCATAAATAAGATGCCCGAGCTTTCAGGGCAAAGAGTGTTATGCCTAACACGTAAATCAGCAAGCATAGAATGACCCCAAGAAGCCAAGAGCTAAGGGCGGTACTTTGCAAGTAAAAAAAGCCATTATCTGGAATATACAAAAAATATACGACGACCAACAAGTAGCCAAAAATAATTAGTAGGTAGGCAGGATTAGTCCCTAAAAATTGAGATCGCATGAATAAGTTTAGTTATCGCAAACTTTATTCTGTTTACAAAAATTGATTAAATCTGCAATATTATTTACGCCGATTTTGTCGTAGAGTCGACTTTTATAAGTTGCAACTGTTTTATTACTAATATGTAGGTGTTGAGATATTTCATGATTACCAAACCCTTTCCCAAGAAATTTAAGAACTTGGAATTCGCGATCGGAGATTGAATTTAGTTTTGTGTTATCACAGGTATCTGGAAGACCATTCGGTGTGATTGAAAAGAACGAATACCCTTGAGATACTGCTACTGCCGCAGCGTGAATAATTTTTCCAGATGCAGACTTATTTAAATAACCATGTGCGCCTAAAGAGCGGACTCTACCACCATACACTTTTTCTTCTAGGCTTGATAGGATCAATAATTTCAAATTAGGAAGAGATAATTTCAATCGACGAATTAGATCAAAACCATCCGTATGTGGCATATCAAGATCTAAAATCATCATGTCTGGCCGTACATCCTTGGCAATTGCAAGGCAAGATTTACCATCGTGAGCGACATCAATAACTTCAAAGCCAAGTTGATGGTGTAGAAGACTTTTTAAAGCAAGGACCATGGCGGGATGGTCATCAACAATCATTAATCGAGTGAACATGTTGGATTTCTTGGATGAGGTCCACGGCTAAAGTTCGTGGATGAAGTTATGGAAGAAAACTGGCTATGTTTTATTTTTAGAATTTGATGTTTAGTAACTGCTGGCATAAGAAAAGATCCGTAAGTAAAAGTAATAGAGTTATTTTTAGCAAAATTGAAATCATGAACTAAAGAAATACCCCCGCTGTAAGTATGGAAATGTCGCGATGCGCTTAAGTTCATTATTTGGTCCATGATTTGTTTTTTTTCATGCGACATTGCGGCGGCTCGAAGGAGTCCAGTGGATAGATGTACGCCTTGAATTAGGTTGTCATTTAGCCAATAAAGCTCATCCTCTTCGCCAGTAAAATCAATTATTTCTAAAATTACTCCGAGACGATAAAATTGTTCTAAGATCGGTGAAAGAACTCGTTGATCAACAGCGGTAATTTGTAATAATGGCATTCGGATGAGCCCGATTGGTAGTGCGGATTGTGTAATTTGATTGACTAGTTTGGTCACGAGGCTACTTGATAAAAGATGGGTTGACCGGATTGGTAAAAGACTTGGGATAGACCTACCTTGGGTTAGCCAGTAATTGATATTCATGAGTCCTGTATGAAACTGACTGGCATAATTCTCTTGGGTAACTGCAAGTAAGTTTTGGTTAAGTACACCCATGAAGAAAGTGTTTTCTGTAAAGAAAATTGGTTCTAAATTAATTTCCTGAAGAGGAAATTCACCTTGATTAGAATGTGCTTGTTTGACAACTTCTTTTTGATCAAGCCAGTTTTTAATCACATCATAGAATTTTTTTGTAGTGTTCATCTCGACCTTTCAGTTGCCATTACTTTAGATATTTGAGTCTATAACGCATTAAAGCTAATAAATAGAGGCTTTCATTGAATTTGGTGTAAGAAGGTTCCTACAATTTCTGATGATTTCGAGTATGTTTTTTTGACTGATTATGATCAGGGTCAGCATGTAGGTTAGATATCGATAGTATTTGTTAAAGACGAAAGGAATATTGGATGTGTGCAGCTTCAGTAGCAATAGTTGGCGCAGGGATTGCAGGCTTAGCTTGCGCAAAAGAATTACAAACTGCTGGATTATCAGTGCAGGTATTTGAAAAATCGCGTGGTCTTGGTGGTCGTTCTGCAACGCGTTTTGCAGCACTCAGCAAGTTTGATCATGGGGCTCAGTTTTTTACTGCCCGCTCAAAAAATTTTTTAGATTGGGTAGATGTAGGTTTACAAATGGGTTTGATTGCTTTATGGCAACCTCGTTTGCGATATAAGAGAGAGGAGCCGCAATGGTATGTTGGTGTACCTGGAATGGCGAGTCTTGCTCGTGTTTTTCAATTGGATGAACTTGTGCAACGAGAAGCTTTAGTTCTACAGATTGAGCGTATTGAGACACCTGGTCAAATGCCGTGGCGACTTACTTATGAAAAGAATCAGCAGTTACAGGTAGCCACATTTGACTTCGTTATCCTAGCGATACCAGGACCACAAGCCGCACAACTGCTTCAAAAATCGATAGCCAATCAACCTACTTTAGACGGTGAATTCACAGCGCTTTTACAAAAACTATCCTGCAAAACAATGTTGCCATGCTGGGCCATTTGGTTTGAGACAAATCGTGATTTACTGGGCGATACTAAATACGATGTGTGGCAGATACCTGAGGATTTGGAAAATAACCAGATTCGTTGGATTGCTAAAAATAACTCCAAGCCGTTTCGGGAAGACAAATCTAGTGTAGATAGTTGGGTAGTACAAGCTAGTTCAGAGTGGTCGTTAGAGCATTTAGCAGAGGATCCCCTAGTAATTAAACGGGAACTATTGAGCGTATTTGCCAAAGTAACTGGTTTAGAAATAGATTTACTTCGGCTGGAGCGGGAGTCTTTTATTCAGCGCTGGCGTTATGCTCGCGTGGTGCCCCAAGACTCCATAGCTGAAGTGAGTTTCTACTTGGAGCACATTGGGCTTGGAATTTGTGGGGACTATTTTTCCGCCAGTCGGATTGAGAACGCGTATTTAAGTGGAATTGATGTTACAAAACAATTACTTAGAAATGCCTAACTTGATCTTCACACCCCGACTTGCAAAGTCATCAAAGACAATATATACTGCTGTTAGCAATCATTGCAGTAGAGTGCTAACAAGCTTTAATGTAATGATTCAGCAGGCCAATTAGTAATTTCAAGTATTTGATTTTATTGGTTTTTATTTAATTTTTTAAGGAGATTGCATGAAGCTACGTCCCTTGCATGATCGCGTGATCATCAAACGTTTGGATAGTGAAACAAAAACTGCATCTGGAATTTTTATTCCGGATAATGCTGCAGAAAAGCCTGATCAAGGTGAAATTCTCGCAGTTGGTCCTGGTAAGCGTGACGACAATGGCAAAAACATTGTTTTAGACGTCAAGGTTGGCGATCGCGTCTTATTTGGTAAGTATTCTGGTCAAACTGTCAAAGTTGACAGTGAAGAATTGCTTGTGATGCGTGAAGAAGACATCATGGCTGTTGTTCAAAAATAAGCTCAATCATCTGTAGAAAGGAATTCACATGGCAGCAAAAGACGTAATATTCGGAGATTCAGCACGTGCACGCATGGTTGAAGGGGTAAATATCCTTGCAAATGCTGTAAAAGTAACTCTAGGACCAAAAGGTCGTAATGTGGTTTTAGAGCGTTCTTTTGGCGGACCTTTGGTCACTAAAGACGGTGTAACAGTTGCAAAAGAAATCGAACTCAAAGATAAGTTGCAAAATATGGGCGCGCAAATGGTTAAAGAGGTTGCCTCTAAGACTGCAGACGATGCTGGTGACGGAACGACTACAGCCACAGTTCTAGCACAGTCTATTGTGCGTGAAGGTATGAAATTTGTTGTTGCAGGTCATAACCCAATGGATTTAAAGCGCGGGATTGACAAAGCAGTTACTGCAGCTTTAGCAGAAATTTCTAAGCTCAGCAAACCATGCACTACTACTAAAGAAATCGCTCAAGTTGGTTCAATTTCTGCGAATAGCGACACAAGTATTGGTGACCGTATTGCAGAAGCAATGGAGCGTGTTGGTAAAGAGGGTGTAATTACAGTGGAAGATGGTAAGTCTTTAGAAGACGAGCTCGAAGTGGTTGAAGGAATGCAGTTTGACCGCGGATATTTATCACCATACTTTATTAATAACCCTGAAAAACAAGTAGTTATTATGGAAAATCCATATATCCTCTTGTTTGACAAAAAAATAAGTAATATCCGTGACTTGTTACCAGTTTTGGAGCAAGTTGCCAAGTCAAGCCGTCCGCTATTAATTATTGCTGAAGATGTCGAAGGCGAAGCCTTAGCAACTTTAGTTGTGAATAATATCCGTGGTATTTTGAAAACTTGTGCTGTCAAGGCTCCAGGTTTTGGTGACCGTCGTAAAGCAATGTTAGAAGATATTGCCATTTTGACTAAAGGACAAGTTATTGCCGAAGAAGTTGGCTTAACTTTAGAAAAAGTTACTTTGGATGACCTTGGACAGGCTAAGCGTGTTGAAATCGGTAAAGAAAATACGATCATTATTGATGGTGCTGGCGATGAAAAGTTAATCGAGTCACGCGTTAAGCAGATTCGTGCGCAAATCGAAGAAGCTACTAGTGATTATGATCGTGAAAAATTACAAGAGCGCGTTGCTAAATTAGCAGGCGGTGTTGCAGTTATTCGTGTTGGTGCAGCAACAGAAGTAGAAATGAAAGAAAAGAAAGCACGCGTGGATGACGCTTTACATGCAACTCGCGCTGCTGTAGAAGAGGGAATTGTTCCTGGCGGTGGAGTTGCTCTAGTGCGCGCTAAACAGGCTATCCTCAAATTGAAAGGCGATAATGCCGATCAAAATGCAGGTATTGGTATTGTGTTGCGTGCCATGGAAGAGCCATTACGTGTAATCGTTTCAAATGCAGGTGATGAAGCAAGTGTTGTGATTAACAATGTTGCCTCAGGAACAGGTAATTACGGTTATAACGCAGCAACTGGCGAGTATGGTGACTTGGTGCAACAAGGTGTTATCGATCCTGCAAAAGTAACAAAGACAGCTCTAGTAAACGCTGCCTCAGTTGCTGGCTTATTGTTAACTACTGATGCTGCAATTGCTGAATCTCCAAAAGATGACAGCGGTCCATCAATGCCTGGTGGTATGGGTGATATGGGTGGTATGGGTGGTATGGGCGGTATGATGTAATTAGCGCTTCGCTCAGCTTAAAAGGCACCTTCGGGTGCCTTTTTTAATGGTATATTTTTAGTATTCTTAATGAAAAGTAATTCTTGATCATCCGAGGCTAGCTATTAGAAAAGACGTATAAGCTGTGGACATTCTCCGCCAGGAAATTGGAGTGATTGGTAAAAAGCTTTCCAGTCAGGACTTAGTTGGGCAATTTTTATTCGGGCGATTCTTCTTGGTTGATCATTGGAAAATTGAAAAAAACCAAGCCATTGTTGTTGGTCGGAACTTTGCAGAACTGCATATGTTCCAAGCGAATTGCTCTGGAGATTCGTAATATCTTTATAAATAAAACAACCAAGGCGACTAATTTGACTCTCTAATAAAGTACGAATACCCGGAAAGGGTTTCTCAGAGGAGTCAATCAGTGCCCAAGGGTCAATATCCGGGGCGAATTGTAAGTCGATATCTTGGCCATGGTTGAATTGAATCAGTAATTGCAGGGCATTTTCCTTAGCCAACAAATTTTGCCGAAAATCTGACATGATCGGCCCGATGGTGTCTCGCCAACTTTGATAGCGACTGCCTAGGCCATCTTGTACATCACCAAATATAAATTGTGGCTGTGCATTACCATAGACTTTAGGTAGAAAAGCCTGAACATTTGGTGCTTGCGAGAAACAACTATTCACAATAGACGGTTTGGTGTACCAATCATTACCTCTTTTAGCCTCATCAATGAACGACTTCATGACAATTGCAGTATCCAAATAGTTTAGGCCAGCATGTTTAAGTTTTTCAAAGCCAATGCTACAAGCATTAGTAAGGACTGAGCCTTCTGCATTTGCCATCATTTGTAATAAGCTAGGAGATTTATCATTGAGAACTTGTAAAAAATTCATTGACCCATTCAAACTCATATGATTTAGAACATTGACTCTTGAGATACCTTCCCGGTTCGGCAAATCATTTTGTTGCGATGCGGATGGATCAAAAAGAGTTTTTTTGTAGGTGAACGTTAACTTGACAGTCAGCAATTTAGTTTTTTCTGCTAGGGGATCCATTTGTAACTGTTGGATTTTCTTATCCGGCGTATTCCCTAGGGAGCCTTCGGCACGATAGACGGGAATTTCAATGACTTCAATACCATTTCGAATTTCTGGCCAACCAAAGCTCATTGGTATTTTGCCATTGAGTGTACCTTTGAGCATTTCGGCGGTTCGCTTTTGAACATCGGATAAAACGGGATTGCCGACAATACTTGTGGCGCCAGTAATTGCCGTTGAAATACCACCTGTAGCAACAATGGCAGCAGCGCCAAGGAGAAATTGGGCTGAGCCCACAATATCATTAGTAGAGTCTGTGGCTGTTTTAACATGAACAGTTAAAGCAAGGTTACCTGGATTTACTGATGAAAAGGGTTCTAATAGGGCATTGGAGACTAACTGCAGTGGTAAAGTACTCAGGGACGCACACTCATTACCACTAGTTCGTCCGTCAAAAGTAGCAATCGGGATTTCGATTTCTTTAGCTTGTCTATGAAAGCCCCTGGTACTTACGGAGATTAAAAGTTGCGTTTTTTCACTTTTCCAAAAACTTTTTTCCGACAAGGATACACAACTAGTGGCAGGAATTACCTCGGAAGTAATTGTTAGGTAACCATCGTTACCAAAGCTATCTTTTAGCCACTCAGGTGTTTTTCTTACTTGAATAGTCGGGTGAGTATCTGGAAAAAAGAAAGAAGCAGCGTACCCAACCTGATTGATTGAGAAAATTAAAAAGAGGATGAACCGAATGATTAACAGTTGCATAATCCAATTCTTAGTTTTTTCTTAAGCACATTAAAACGATACTTATACACTAATAGTATCAAAGGACTAAGGCGTTACCCAAGTTGAGTAAGGCCTTACACTTGGACAGGAATTGGACAAGCCTTTATAAATTTCTCAAACAGCCTTATATCTAGGGCTTAGCCAATACTACTCCACTGCCTTGACCATATCCTCAATCACTTTCTTTGCATCACCAAAGACCATCATCG
>CAIQHU010000041.1 GCA_903871735.1 uncultured beta proteobacterium
AATTAAATACAATTGTAGATTCTTGTACAAGAATTACATGTACGTCAAAGAGATTATCTTATAAGGACCTTTTAGAAGAGGACCGTTTTTACGTTATTCTTTCTATTAGAGATTTAACATTTCCAGAACCAGAATCAAGTTTAAAAATCGAGCACACTAGTAAAAAAGGAGAAAAGCACGACATTGAAATTAAAAAAGACTATTTTCAATACTTTAAAATTCCAACAGAGCTTGACAAATATTATGATTCTGAATCAAAATCATTTTTAGTTGAAACGCGTTCATTTGGTACTATTGAAATGAAACCACCTGTTATCGGAGTTATGCAAAAAATTACTGCATATATTAAAGAAAAACAGCAAAAAGGACTTAAGGTTGACCAATCAGTACTTCAAATCATTCCATATCTACATAAAGATTGGAGAACTTTTAATGATAAAACAATTTTTGAATTTGAAATTGAATTAAATGGATGGACTAACAAAAAATACAATCTAGTTTATACATTGGCTGAAAAAATGAAAGTAGGAATTCAACCAAACATGCTAGTACAATTAGGGGACGAGGAGGAAGAGGTTCCCATCAGCTTTCGCGACGGAATCAAATCTCTTTTCATTGTTCAAGATATCGCTGGAGAACTTCTTTAAGACGAAGTTTCACATATATCTTAAACTTCATATGCAACCATCGGAACTTGAGAGAATGGAATATTATGAATTCCACTATCTTGTTAAAGATTTGATAGAACACATTAAAGAGGAGAATAAACAGAATAATAATCAGAATGATGCAACATCAGGTATGATGGGTAATATGAAGATGCCAAACATGAAAATGCCAAACATCAGTATGCCGAAAATGTAAAAATAAGGGTCCCTAATCGGACCCTTATTTTATTTGGATATATAAGAAAGATAAAGCTTATCTTAAAAAAATCGATAATAAGTGACTCAAAGCAACAAACAAATTTCGTTACTAACAAGCCCATTAAATAAAATTCAAGAAGCTACTGAATCAACTACTGCTATTCTTAATAAAATAGCTGAAGTTATTCTTAATGGAGCGAGTAGTAAATCCGGAGATAATACTTCTGATGAACTTAAAAAGCAAACAACGATACTTACCGATATTAGAAGTATTTTAAGGGAGCAAAATAAAACATTAGCAAAAGGAGCTGGTGCCAAAGGTGGAGCTGCTGGAGGAATGTTTACTCCAATGTCAGCTAAAGATGTTGGATTAACAGCACTGATGATAATTGGAGTTGCAGGCGCAATTGTTGGAGCAGCTGCATTATTCTCATTAGTTCCAGTTATTTCAATAGGACAGTTGCTTACTGTGCTTGCAGTTGCCGGTATTTTTGCACTTATTGCTCCATCTTTTGTTAAAATTGCTGAAATTCTTAGTGGAAATAAAGATCTTGGCGGAGATGGGAAGCCAGGAGATATGAGTAATCCAAAGGCTATGTTTGCACTTGCTGGAGCAACTGCGTTAGCAATGGTAGGAATAGCGATATCTATAGTATTAAGTGGAGCAATATTTAGTTTAATGCCAGTTATTAGCGGTGGTCAATTCTTAACAGCATTAGCAGTTGCACTTATAATGATTCCTGCTGCATTTGCATATTCTATGATTCTTAAAGCATCTAAAGGCCTTACAACAGAACAATTAATATTTGCCGCAGCTGCAATTCCATTAATGGCGCTTGGCATTGTTGCAGCAGCATATGCATTTATGTTATTACCAAGTGGAGCTAATTTAGTGGCTCCAGACCCTATATGGGTTTTAAAATCTGCTTTTGCAATTGGATTATTTGCAGTTGGTTTTTATTTTATTATGAAAGCTATTAAAGGTGCAACTACTAAAGAGCTTATTTTTGGTGCTCTTGCAATTCCATTAATAGCGGTAGCACTTGTTGCAATATCGTATATTTTTATGGCATTGCCGACCGATGCACCCGCACCGGACCCTATATGGACTCTTAAATCTGCTCTTGCAATTGGATTATTTGCAGTTGGATTCTATTTTATTATGAAAGCAGTCAAAGGACAATCGCTAAGAGATATTATATTTGGTGCAATTGCAATTCCAATAATAGCAATTGGTATTGTTTTAGTGTCTTATATTTTTATGGCTCTTCCAGAAGGAGATAATTTAATGGCACCAGATCCTATGTGGGTTCTTAAGGCTGGTTTTGCTATGCTTATTTTTGCAATTCCTTTTTATATAGTTTCAAAGGCAATCAGTGGAATGAGTGCTAAAGAATTATTATTTATGGCATTTGCAATTCCAATAATTGCATTTGGAGTTCTTGCAACTGCATGGATTTTCCAAGGACTTGCTGGAATCACATTTATAACACCTGAACCGATGTGGACTCTTAAATCTGCACTAGCTATAGTATTATTTGGAGCAATGATATATCTTTCAAGTAAAACCATTGGGAAATTAGGTATAAAAGATATGCTTAAAGCTCTATTAGGGGTTGTAGTAGCCTCTTTTGCTGTAATTGCAGTTGCCTGGTTATTTTCAATGTTACCAAGTACATTTACCGCACCTCCATTAGAATGGACTCTAGCAGCCGCTGCCGCAATTGGAGCGTTTGGTGTTGTTATTTCAGCAGTTGGTACAGCAGTACAAACATTAACGCCGACTACACTTCTTTTGGGAGCATTAGGTATTATAGTAATTGCAATAACAATCGTGGCAGTTGGTTGGATTCTTTCATTATTAGAACCTGCAATGCCGGCACTTAAAGCAGTTGCCACCGGATTTGTTGATATCGTAATGGCACCAGTAAATGGTATTATTGATGCATTTGCCAGATTTAAAAATGAAATTGGAGTTGAAAACTTAATCCCTCTTGCCGTTGGTGTAGCCGCATTAGGAGGTGCATGGTTAATATTTTCAGCCGCAGTAGCCGGAGGAGAAGTTGCAGGATTACTTGGTTCGGCAGCCGGAGCAGTTGGAGCAATTTTTGATGGAATTGGCTCTCTTTTTGGAGGAGACCAACCATCACCTTTAGATATATTAAAAGAACTTGCAATACTTGGACCTCAAATACAAACATTAGCAGCCCCACTTACCGCAGTTGGTACTGGATTTGCGATGATTAATAAATCAGCCGCTGGAGTTTCCAAAGCATTCGAAAGTGTTACCAAATTTGTTGAAGATACTGATGTCGATGATATGGCAGCAAATGCAAAATCATTAAGTAGCATTGCGAACTCTTATACTAAGATTTCAAATGCAAGTAGAACATTGAATGTTAAGGCAATTGAAACTACTACAAATATGTTTAAAGCCCTTACAGATCTTGCCAAAAACAATGGTCAATCTGCAATGGGAATCTTAGCTGATAAATTAATGGTAGCAGTTAAAGAACTTACCGCAGCCGCTGGAAATCTTGAAGCTAGTGTTGCAAAGCAAGGAGACGCTACAAGTGGAATTGGAGATGCCGTTTCAGGAGCATTATCTTCAGTTAAAGAAACCGTTACAGGAGTTAAAAAGGATGTAAGTGCAATGACAGCAGACGCAAAAGGAGCTATGGACATGCAACCGCTTATTGATGCAATAAAAGCTCTAGAAGACCGTTTCGATACATTTATTACTGTTAAAATAAAAGAATAAACAAACCTAAAGTTTTTTATATAATATTTAAGTTCTTTGAAAGGGAT
>CAIQHU010000042.1 GCA_903871735.1 uncultured beta proteobacterium
ACTTGCAAAAAGAAAAATCAAATAACTTTGAGTTGAATCTTCAGAAAAAAATGGGTTTGGTTCAGGGGCGAATGAATTTATATTTGAATCGATTTACGAATTTCATTTATGGATCTAGTACGGGTGAATCAAGTGGTGATGGCGATTCTGTTTATTTATCAAGTCAAAAAGATGCTCAAATTAAGGGTGCTGAAGCTGAGGTGACTCATAATTGGAAGAAGACAGGAATTGGCTCAAGAATATTT
This sequence comes from uncultured beta proteobacterium, assembly GCA_903871735.1. GTDB lineage: Bacteria > Pseudomonadota > Gammaproteobacteria > Burkholderiales > Burkholderiaceae > Polynucleobacter. The sequence goes on from CAIQHU010000042.1 coordinate 246, forward strand.
GGTGACATCTCTCAAGGAACATTTACTTCGGGCGGAAATTTACCACTTCAACCGCCACCCCGAATAGGTGTTGAGTTAGCTCATATCAAGAATCAATGGTTGGTGAATACAACGCTAATTCATGCATATGAGCAATCCAAGTTGGCTAGTTTCGAAACAACGAAAAGTCCTTCATATAACTTATTAAACGCCAGTGTTTCTTATACTGAGAAAATGGATCAGATGAAGGTAACAGCTTACCTACGTTTGACGAATTTGTTGAATCAAGAAATTCGTTACTCAACAACTCCAGAAACAGTCAGGTTGTGGGCTCCTCAAATGGGTAGAAGTATGATGGTTGGTGTTCGAGGGGCTTTTTAGTATCAAACTTTGTGATCCCCTGCAATGGGGATCATGTATATCGTTCGTCTCCCTAGAAGGTTATGCGTATGATCAAGTTTACTTATATGACTAGGTGCAATTTTTTTTTGGATCAGAACGGTTCTCGGATATGAAAGCTAGAAATTAATCCTGCAGTCGTTTAAAATAAAGATGGAAATTTTCAAAAGGAGAGATAAAATGCGTAGCTTCATTCGATATGCCTTATTTGTAATTGCAATTTTTCAACTTTCAGCTTGTAATACGGTTGCAGGGATGGGGGATGATATTAAGAAATCAGCTGATTGGACGAAGGAGAAAATTACTCCTGTAGAAATTAAAAAATAAGTTCGGGATTCAAATCATCTACAACGATTTAGTTGGCATTACTTTTTTAAGTGCCAGCCTTGTCTATACTGGTAGGCGATAAATATTACACTCCAAATCACTATCGAGCCATAGGCCAAGATCCACGAAATTGAAGTAGTTGGATTTCCAGAGGCATCTAAAACGAGGCCAAAAATAGCTGGCCCGAGTAAGCCTCCACCAAACCCAAGAAGTGAGTGAAGTCCCATCGCTGCGCCTTTAACATGCTCTTGGGTGCTTACTACTAATCCAGCAGTTAGGGTGGCTGAATCTGCCGTAATGAAAATTGCATGGGCTATAGCTAGAGGGACGATAAGCCACCAACCAAATTCGGATGACGCACCTAGACAAAGACCCAAAATAGAGCTAGTAATCATCGCAAAAGTGATCCACTTTTTGCGACCAATTTTAAGTGCCATTTCATTCCCAAGAATAGAGGAAATTACACCGGATATATTAACAAGAGCTGCTAGTGCGGTTGCACTGAGAAAAAAAACACTACCCGAGCTAGCGGCGCAGAAAGTAAAAAAGGCGACTAACCAGCTACGAGATGCAAAAAGCTCTAAATTATGAACTGTATAACCAAAGATGAATTGTGTTGAGTTTTTGTTTTTTAAAACTTCGCGCCATTTATTGACTGGAAATAAATCAGTCCATGAAATTGCCCATGGGCTATGAGAGGAATGTTTCTTTATTGGTTGAATAAAGAAAAAAACGATACATACAGAAACAAAGGGCCCTAAAGCGATGAGAATGAAAACATTACGCCAGCCAAAGGCATCCAGAAGTAGACCGGATATTAAATAAGATAGACCGGTTCCTAAGCCAAAAAAAGCCGTATAAAAGGAGATATGTCGTGTTACCTCTCCACTTTGAATTCGGTCTGAAAGTATTTTAAGCCCTGGCATGTAAGTTCCTGCAAGCCCAGCACCTTGGATAGCCATAAAAAAACTAGCAGAAAAAAAACCTTGGGCAATAAATCCCATTCCGAGGAGACCGATAATTGCTAGAAATCCTCCTAAAATAAAAATCTGACGAGCATCAATACGATCAGTAAGTACAGTTGCAAATGGCACAAAAAGCATATAACCGAGAAAAAAAGCGCTAGCGATGAGACCTGACTCAACATGTAGTAATTGCCATTCTTGTTGGAGAGTAGTCAGAAAAACACCATAACAAGCGAAGCCAAGAAGGGCGCCGATTTGTGCGATCAGCATGGGAGTCGTCACTTTGATTGTTGGAGGCATTGGGTTGATTCTCATTAAAAAGAAATCTTATCTGACGAGAATTCGACTAGCCAAATAAATCAAACAATAGTGGGATTTTTTAATAGATTGACTTAGTCTGTAAAAAATGCACATTAAAGATTTAAAAATTGGGATCAGGAATCTTTTATTTGAAAGAACATACATTATAAGATTGATAGCTTGCCATCTGCGTCACCGAAGAATTCTCCAGACTGGTGACCATCTACAGAGCCATTTTGAAGCCACTGTGCGGTAGCGCGGTAAAGTAGATGTCGATTTTTTTCAAATTGCATAAAGTGCGATGAGTGCGCCACCTTAATAAACATTTTATGCGGACAGCTCAGAGCATACCAAGCTTCAATACGTTTATCGTAATCATCAAACTCCCCAAGAAGCATTAAAGTTGGCGCTTGAATTTGTGCTAAATTACTTTTCCAACCAAAGTTCATTCGATTCGGTGCGCGCACAATACCTTGCCCATTTTTCTCCCACTGAGCACCTACTGGATCAATCGCCATTGCCTCTTGCCAAAATGCTTCGCAGACTTGGGGGTCATCTAATTGATCAGGAGTTTTGACATGATCACGCCATCGATTATTGAGTAGAAAATCTTTAGTTTGTAATAAAGTCGGCGCGCCTTTTTCAGGAATTACTATGGGAGGCTTTTCGGATGCAAAAAATGGCGCTATACCAAACATGACTATTTTGTCGACTTTGGAGGGATTTTGAACAGCGTATCCTCCTGAGCGGGGTGTACCAGTTGACCAGCCGACTAGAGAGACTTGCGCTACTTGTCTTAATTCGCAAATAAAGTCAACGATAGTAGCGATTTCATCCCATTCAGTTTGGCTGGAAACTAATTTAAAGGGGTAGTGTGGTAATGTTTTTTCTTTGAGGATATGAGGAATGAGTTCTGCCTGAAAGGAGTCGTCAACATTTGCTGGATCGTCCATATACGGTCTTGGAGATAAAGCGTAACCCGTGTGCGACATGGCAAAGACATCATATCCAGCAAGCGCTAACTGTCTCATAAAGCTATAGTCTTTATATTGCAGATCATATGCCACGGTTGCTGGTGCAAAGCCACCATGGATCATTAAGACTACTTTTTTATTTCGATCTTCAAGAGTTGCTGGATTGACACGTTCACGTAAGAATAGACCAACAGTCTGGCCCTCATTCGCTGGTACTGTGGAAGTATGTGGTACAAATCGATCAATGGTTTTTGCTTGATTATTACTAAATATCATTTTGATTGTCTTTATTTAAAATTTGTTATAAAACATGGTATCACTACTAGAAATTCGATGAAATGTTTATCAAAGGAGACTATTGGATGGACTACGAAGACAAATTAAGAACGCGCAGACAGTTTTTATTAGCAGGACTTGGTTTAAGCTTATCTGCTGTTGCTAATTGTGAAGAGCCCTATCCAAATAGGCCAATTAAAATGATCGTACCAGTTCCTGCAGGTGGAGGCGCTGATAACGTTGCTAGGAGTTTTGCCTTACATATGAGCAAAGTCCTTAATCAGCAAATAGTGATTGAAAATCGTGCTGGCGCCGCAGGAATTATTGCCATGGATACTCTTGCTAAATCAGCGCCTGATGGTTATACCTTAATTCAAACAAATGTCTCGACAATTTCGATTAATCCATCAATATATAACAAATTGCCATATGATAGTTTGCGCGATTTTGTACCTATTTCTCTGACATCCCTTGGTCCAATGTTATTAGTAATCAATCCCAAAATACCTGCTAGATCGATCAAAGAATTAATTCATTATGCAAAGAATAAACCTGGGGGATTGTCTTATGGGTCTTTAGGGAATGGGAGTATTCAGCATCTAGCTGGATATATGCTAGGAAAAGAAGCTGGTATACAGACCCTACATACTCCATATAAAGGTGCAGCACCGGTTACTGTAGATTTGTTGTCTGGTGTGATTGATATGGCTTTTAGTGGAACTGGGACCGTTGCTGGACATTTAAAGGCTGGTCGGTTGATTGCACTTGGTCAAACAACCGTTACAAGGTCAAGCTTTTTCCCTTTAATACCAACCTTTACTGAGGAGGGTTTTAAGAAGATGGAGTTTGTTCTTTGGAATGGATTTTTAGCTCCAACAGGTACTCCTAATTATATTATTCAACACTTAAGTAATATCACACGTGAAGTATCTAAATCAACTGAGTTAATGAATCTTTTTGCGGCGAGTACAACCAATATTGCCTCAAATACTCCAGAAGAGTTTTTGCAGTTAATTAAGAAGGAGCAGCACATATATTCTGCGATTGTCAAAGAATCTGGAATTAAATCTGAGATGCTATAGAAAGAGAGTTTTAAAAATGGCAATATCAACTATGAATAAAACCTCAGACCTCTGTGATGCCTGTGCAGAGATTGTGGTCTGTAAGACCCCACTTCGAAGCTTTGGTCAGATTCGATCCTTTTATGGAGAGATTAAAACAGTTCAATGTGATGGTGATATCACAAAAATGAGAGAGGCAGTGAATTTGCCTGGTCGGGGAATGGTCCTCGTGGTCGATAATGCGGGGATTTTAGAGCATGCCGTTTTTGGTGACGTGATGGCTGACTTGGCAATTCAAAACGAGTGGGCCGGATTGATTATTTATGGCGCGATTCGAGATGTGGCAATTATTGATGCAATGCCAATTGGTGTTAAAGCTCTTGGAGCAATTCCTTGCAGGGGTACGCGTTTAGGAATTGGTAAAGCAAATATTCCGGTTTCTTTTGGCGGCGTAAGCTTTTCTCCTGGATGCTTTGTAGTGGCTGATGAGGACGGTGTTGTTTTGCTACCGGCAGGTATAACTCCAGAGAGTATTTCAACAGAAGAAGCAATACGCGAGACATATTCTTTTGCCGCCCAGAAATAAACACTTTCTATTTAAGGCCCAAGCTTAAGTGCACTGTAACCAATTTGACACACAATTACCTTAGGATAAGAAATTATCTTTTTATTGGAGCAATGCATTATGAATGAATTTGATCAAGTTATCGTTAATTCCAGGCATAACGAGGATCATATTCTCTCGATTAGCCCCTCGCGAAGAACTTTTTTATCGACGTCGGTTGGCTTGCTAGGCTTATTTTCTGTACCAAGTGACTTACTTGCGCAATCAAAAAAGGCGGTAGCCTGGGGTGGTTTGACTAAGGCATTTACGTTTGAATCAGTGCCATTGTCCCAGTCGAGGGATAACATTTCCTTGCCAATGGGATATCGCTGGTCAGTAGTAGCAGCCTGGGGGGATCCTATCAATGGCAAATTCCCGCACATTTCGTATGATGTGAATGAATCAGCGCAAAAGCAAGCAATGCAATTTGGCATGCATCATGATGGCTGTGCTTTTTTCGAAGACGCCAACTCCAAAACTAAGGGCTTGTGGGTAGTTAATCACGAGTATACGGATGACGGCTTACTTCATCCTGAGGGGATGCGAGTTTGGGGTAAAGAGCAAGTTACCAAGAGTCAAGCCGCCCATGGCGTGACAGTTGCGCACATTCAAAAGAGTTCTACTGGTATGTGGGAGGTGGTTGATGGGCCTTATGCTAGAAGAGTTACGGGCTATAGCCCATGTCGTGTTAGTGGCCCAGCCGCTGGCCACGCCCTTATGAAAACTGCCGCCGATCCTCAAGGACAATTGATTTTAGGTACTTTAAATAACTGTGCAAATGGAGTAACTCCATGGGGTACTTACTTAACTTGTGAAGAGAATATCAACGGCTATTTTGTTAAAACAGGTGCGCCTACTAAAGAAGAAGCCCGAATTGGTATTAATAACAAAGGCTTTGGATATCGTTGGCAAGAATTTGATGAGCGGTTTAATGTAGATAAGACGCCTAATGAGCCAAATCGTTTTGGCTGGGTAGTAGAAATCGACCCGCGAAACCCCCATGCGGCACCGACTAAGCGAACTACGCTGGGTCGCTTTAAGCACGAAGGGGCTGAAGTGACTATTGCGAAGGACGGTCGGGTAGTGGTGTATATGGGTGATGATCAAGCAGGAGAATACGTTTACCGCTATGTTAGTAAAAAGAAGTACCTGCCGGGTAATGCCGAACATAATGCGCAATTATTAGATGATGGTACTTTGTTTGTTGCTCAGTTTGGTAAAGAAGGGAGTGGAACTTGGGTTGCGCTAGTGCACGGCCAAGATGGCTTAACGAAAGAAAATGGTTTTGAAGATCAAGCATACATCCTGATTAATGCGCGCTTAGCGGCTGATTTTGTGAAGGCTACACCGATGGATCGAGCAGAGTGGGTTACCGTTCATCCTAAAACAAAAGAAGTATATATAGCTTTAACTAACAATGCACTACGTGGAGATCGTTTTCCAGTAGATGATGCCAATCCAAGAGCTAAAAATTCTTTTGGGCATATCGTGAGGTGGCGCCCACAAGATTTTGACGCAGCTAGTAAAAATTTCTATTGGGAGATATTTACTTTAGCTGGCGATCCTAAAAGCGCTCAAGAAAACTTACAAGGCAATATTCGTGGAGACCTATTTGGCTCTCCAGATGGTTTGTGGTTTGATCAGCGAGGAATTTTATGGACACAAACCGATATATCTACAAGTGCATTAGGTAAAGGCCCATACGCTGGCATTACCAATAATATGATGTTTGCTGCAGACCCTGTGACCAAAGAGTTTCGTCGCTTTTTGATTGGGCCAAATGGTTGTGAGATTACTGGCGTTGATATGACATCTGATTACAAGACGATGTTTATTAATATTCAGCATCCAGGTGAGACTGCTAGTGAGCGAAGTGATCCAAAGATTCCAAAGGCGGTAAGCACTTGGCCTGATCAAGAAAAGTTTTCACGTCCTAGATCCGCGACGATTGCGATTTGGCGAGAGGATGGCAAACCAGTTGGAGCTTAGTTTTGAAGTCAAACGAAAACTAGCTGATTAAATGACCGGTAAAAAGATCTTGAGTAACGAATAAACGGCTATTCCCCCAAAAATAGTAATTAAGACACTTTTTGTAATTACGCAAGTCAATACCGCACTTATCGTCGCGATGAGTTGCGGCCATTGCCATTGGAATGTATAGAGAGTAGTTGTTGGATCGCGGATATAAAACACCTCTGGAATAACTATCGCAATTAATGCCGCTATAGGGGCATATTTTAGATATTCTTGAACACTTGCTGGTAACTGAAAGCGCGCTCCGAGTAGCAGAAAAAAGCTTCTAGTACACAAAGTAACTATACCTAGCCCAATAAATGCAAGCCACATATGCAATGCGTTCATTGAGAGCCTTTTTTGAGTACTTTGTCTGATACCATCGCAGTGATAATGCCAGCAATGACAGAGCAAATAATTGCTAAGCGATAGGGTAAATTAATTGTTAGGATACAAGTCGCTATAGCGGCAAGTGCTGAAAGAATAGCGGTTGGAGATTTGATAGATGGGATGATCAGAGTCACGAGTGCTAAAGTTCCGGCAAATTCAAGGCCCCAAGAGTTAGGGATTTGGCTACCAAATACCACGGCAACAACTAATCCGCTTTGCCAAACGACCCAATTTGTGAGAGAGGCCCCTAGAAAAAAATTCAACACATCTTGTTTATTATGTAGAGGTGATGGCTGGGGGTATTTTGCAATAAAACGCACATAGCTCATATCGCCATTAAGGTAACCTAAGGTCATGCGTTGGTGTATCGGTAGATGTTTAAAATGTGGTTGTAAGGAGGCGCTAAATAATAAAAAGCGAATATTGATAATCAGTGCTGTAATCCAAATTGTCCAAAAAGGATACTCCGCAAAAATCAGCGGTAGAACTGCAATTTGTGAGGATCCTGCATAAATCAGCGTCGTCATACCGACTGTTTCCCATGGACCTAGCCCCATTTTGAGAATAGCCAGATTAGTGACAACGGACCACGCAAATAATCCAACACTGAGCTCTAGCATGGCTTGTATACCTGCTAAAAATTCAGGTGGGAAATTGAATTGAGTGAATCGAGAATTTTTCTGCACGATAAGGATCTATAAAGCTCTAATATACACATTAATTGTTGACAGCTAGAAATTCAGAAGTGCCAGAGTTAATTCAATAACTTTAAAAAATATTCTTGATATCATTTCGCGGGTAACCATTACAAAACACTAGATCACTGCCCTAGAATGACTACCTGTTGTATTGTAAATGACTAAAAGACCATAATAAATAATAGTCACAATGAAGAGAATTACGTACAATAGGGCAGAATATTATTTACCTAAAATGAAGGAAGATTTATGAGACTCATGCCTTGCGCTAATTTTTTTCGTACTCTGCAGTTAATTAGTTTTTATATCCTACTGATCATACCGCTCTGGTCAGTTGCCCAGAGTTATCCTCAGAAGTCAGTGAAGGTCATAGTGACTAATCCTGCTGGCGGGAGCTCAGATATTATGGCGCGAATTCTGGCACAAAAACTTGGGGATTTGTGGAAGCAAACTGTCGTAGTCGAAAACCGTGCAGGTGCTGCTGGATCGATTGGGATGGTTTATGCAGCAAGTCAGCCAGCTGATGGCTACACTTTTTTATTTGGAGCACAGGGTTCAACTATTGTTTCCCCATTACTCTCAAAGGTCCCATATGATATGGCTAGGGACTTTACACCAGTTGCCTTAATTGCTACTGGACCAAGTATTTTGATGGTGAATGCAGCAGCCCCGTATCGCACTGTTGCAGATTTAATTGCGGCAGCTAAAAATCAATCGGGTGGGATTAATTTTGGTTCGGGCGGCGTTGGAACTGCGGCGCACTTAGGTGCCGAGATGTTTAACAGTTTTGCTGGGATACAGACTGTGCACGTGCCTTATAAAGGCGGAATTGCTGCGATTAACGACTTGGCTGCAGGACAGATTCAGTTTCAATTTACGGACGCTGCACCTGTGATGTCATTCATCAAGTCGGGAAAGTTACGCGCTTTAGCAGTAACTACCTCGAAAAGATTTCCATTATTGCCAGATGTCCCGACATTTGTCGAGAGTGGTTTAACGAATTTTGTAGCGGTAAATTCTTGGGGTGTATTTCTACCAGGCGGCGCCTCTAAAGAGATTGTGCAAGATTTAGCGGCGAGCATTCGTAAGGTGATGTTAGATCCAGAGATTATTCGACGGTTTTCAGAGATGGGATTTGAAGCTCAGAATTCAACCGTGGAGGAATATCGTGCCTTTTTAGCGGCTGAAAATAGTCGATATAGTAAATTGATTCGTGAGAATCGAATCAAAGGCGAATAGACTAGGATAAGATAATCTCGAACATTTCAATTTATAGATTCGGTTTTGGTTAAGTTAGGCAGTGCTTGGAACTGATTCTCAGTTCCAAGCACTTGGATTAAAACAAATAATTAGGAGAAAGCATCAATGAGGTTCATTTCTTTCACACGTATTTTAGCGTTTTGTCTGGTATTAATGCATACTTTTGGCGGGCCTGTTTTGGCTAATGAGTATCCGGATAAGCCTATAAAATTACTAGTACCCGCAGCCCCTGGTGGTGGCGCTGATTTTATTGCACGCACGATGAGTAATCGTTTAACAGAGGCTTTTGGTCAAAATATTGTGATTGAAAATCGTGCTGGGGCGTCAGGGACGATAGCGGCAGAATTAATGACCAAGTCCCCACCAAACGGTTACACGATTTTATTAGCACAATCCACCTTAACGGTGATTGCGCCTCACTTATATAAAAAACTAAATTACGATACATTAAAAGATATGGTGCCAGTAACGATGGTGGCTCAAATGCCTTTTATGATGGTTGTGCATCCAAGTATTCCAGCCAATAATGTTAAAGAATTGATTGCTTATGCCAAGGCAAAGCCAGGTGAGCTCAATTTTTCCTCCTCAGGTAATGGTGCTGGGAGTCATTTGGCTGGGGAGATGTTTAATGGGGCAACAGGCCTCAAATTAACCCATGTCCCTTATAAAGGAGCTGGGCCTGCTATCAATGCGGCTGTCGCAGGCGAGGTACAAATAGCGTTTGCACCGATTGTGGCAGTTTTACCTTTAGTAAAATCAAATCGTCTGAAGGCTATCGCTGTAACTACCTTGAATCGTTCGCTAGCAAGTCCTGAAACTCCGACTTTAGCTGAGTCAGGTTTAGCTGGCTTTGATATAAATACTTGGTTTGGATTATTTGTGCCAGCGAATACACCGCAAGAAATCGTGGACCGGATTTATCGTGAAGCGGTAAAAGTAATTAAGCACCCCGAGGTTGCAGAGCGATTTATTCGAGAAGGAGCGGATCCAGTTGGTAATACATCGGCAGAATTTGGAAAAATAGTCCGGAGCGAATACATTAAGTTTGCCAAAATTGTTAAGGATTCTGGCGCAAAAATCGATTAAATAAGGAGAAGAGCGATGCAGTCTGCAATACAGGCAACAGACAATACCAAAACAGCTGGCGCTGTAAAAGCTGGCGATGGAAAATATATATTTCCGATGTCCCAGTTAGCAGGAATTGACGCAGGTATTGGATACTCAACGGCATTTGGCCCAGTTGTTGAGGGTGAAAGAATGCAAGTGGCCTTAGTTACGAAGGCTAAAGGAACTGGCGCTAAACCACACACACATCCCAATGAGCAGTGGAATTATATTGTTCAGGGGACATTGCGAGTGCAAGTTGGAGATCAGCCAGAGCAGCTTTGTGGGCCTGGCACTCTATTGTATTTTCCAGCAAATATTGTGCACTCTACAGTTGCCACGCAAGACGGTGATGTGGTGTTTTTAGCTGTGAAAGATTTATCGCATGGCATCCATGGTAGTCCAGTTGATGGCAAGATGGAGAAGGGCTTCTTTGATCCGGGATTTGAGAAGTAATCACTTAAAAAATGAAAAAAGTACCCACGACTACGGCCCATAACTCATCGAAAAAAAAGCCTAAGCTAGTTAAGCAGTCAGACAGCTCGGAGTCGGTTTATTTTTATAGTGATGGTCTTCGGTTGTCTGGGTGCTTTACCGCAGCTGGCAATGCAAAAAGAGGCCAAAGATTGCCAACGATTATTTGTTTGCATGGGTACTCTGGCCGAAAAGACATTTATATGCCAAGTTATGTTCGTGAGTTAACTCAGGCCGGCTATAACACGCTAGATTTTTTTCATCGCGGCTTTGGTGATAGTGCGGGGATTCGGTTACGTAATAATCCGTGGGAGCAGGTTGCGGACACAATGAGTGCTTTGATTTATCTCCAGCAACGCGCCGAGGTTGATCCGCAGCGAATTGCTTTATATGGAACTAGTTTTGGGGGCACTATTGCGATCCAAGCTGCTGCCCAGTCAACTGACTTTAAATGCGTCGTATCGGTTGGTTCACCAGCCAATGTTGGGCGATCCTTTCGGTCAAAAAGAACTTATGGAGAGTGGCTAGACTGGGAGGATGAATTAAAAGAAGATCGAATTCGTCGAGTGATGACTGGACAGTCTAAGCGTGTACCCTATGGCACTTTAGTACCCTCGGGAAGAGCCGAGCGAGATGCCATTGATACGATGTATAAAACAGCAGAAGGATATCCTGAGGGATATCCGATGGAAAGTTATGATTTAGGGACTGTCTTTGTGCCAGAAGAAAATGCCAGTTTAATTGCTCCAAGAGCTTGCTTATTTATTCATGCAGAGCGCGATACGATGGTTCCTCTGTCTGAAGCGCAAAGCTTTTACGATCACGCTCAAGAGCCTAAAAGATTGATCGTCTTGCCAAAGGCTAATCATGTCGATGTGTATGAGCCACGTAATCCAAAGACTTTTTTAGTAGTTATTGGACATATGAAAGCTTTTTTTAAAGAATATTTATAGAGTTATTGAGTCAATTTAATACTTAAGGCTTGGATCAGTGGCGTTCATTGATTAATTACATGTTGAATGAAGTCCGTTGCTTTCGTATCTGTCATGTTAACGGTTGGTTGAATCGATAAAGAATTGAGTTTTTCGATCATTACCGGATTGCAGAGGGCTTGACTAGATGCACTACTTAATTCCGTCATTAAATTGCTGGTTAGCCCAATGGGCGCCATGATGACCTACCAAGCCATTGTTTCAAAATTCTTTAAGCCGAGTGCTTCATTAACTGTTGGAGTATCTGGGGCAATCAAAAAGCGCTTACTTGAGCCAAGTCCTAGGATACGTGTTTTGCCAGCGCGGTGTTGATGACTCAAAACACTTCATGTATCGGCGGTCATACTGATTTCGCCGGCCATCAGAGCTGGCAAGGACTGGCCGCTCCCCCGATAGGGGATATGTTGGATAGGAAGATTTCTATTAGCCAACTTGCGTTGTTCCCCAGCTATATGAAGGAAAGTTCCTTCGTCTGCACAGCCGTATTAGTATTTAGTGGGGTTACTTCGAACGAGTTGGACAAATTCTTTTAGCGTATTGGGCATCGATGGGTGAACCGCAAAACCGACAGGTGCTTCGCTGATCATCACGATATGGCTAAAATCTTTTACTGCATCGTATGGTGGTTTACTATTTACAAGGTGTATAGACCATGGGTAGAAATGGTTCCAAACAAGAGCGTATAGCCATCTGGTTTACTACGTTTAACTTCTGCAGAGCCAATTGTGCCTGCCGCCCCACCTTTATTTTCAGTAACTACGGGATTACTCAGTGCGATTGACATGGACTGCGCATATTGCCTGCCAAATAAGTCAGTAGGGCTGCCTGGGGGGGAATGGAATAATGAGTTTAATCGGCCGATTCGGATATGGTTGCGCATGGGCGATAGAAAAATAGGATGTTGAAAATATGAGTAAGGTTCGCCCAGCTTGAAGAAGTTTACTCAGGTGGCTCGTAAGTCGATTTAAGAATAAATGGGGCGTTAAATGATTACGCGTATTTAAAAAATGAGAGTCAAAGACTTTTGTGCATGTAGCATCCATGGAATGTATTTTTAGACCTTCACCACTACTTATTTCTTGCTTAGGCAATCAAATTGACTGAATTTAGCAGTAAATACAGTTTATTGAGGAATTTGATTATCATAGAAGCTTAAAATGCCCAAAAGCATCGTTTTTAAATTTTTTAGGATAGTAAGATTAGCAGGCACAAGGAGATGAGATGATTCGGTATTTAAAGCGTGGTAAAGACATTGGTATCAAGGCCCAGGATGACGCGAAGGTAAAAACAACCGTCGAAAATATCATTCAAGATATTGAATCCCGGGGCGATAGTGCCGTAGTTGAATATAGTAAAAAATTTGATAATTGGGATCCGGTGGATTTTCGGTTATCACAAGCAGACATTGAAAAAGCCCGTAAAGCCTTATCAGGGCGAGAGATTGCAGACATTACTTTTGCCCAAAAGCAAGTCAGAAATTTTGCACAAATTCAACGTAACTCGATGCAAGATGTTGAAGTAGAAACGTATCCAGGAGTAGTGCTTGGGCATAAGCATATTCCTGTTAATGCTGTTGGCTGCTATATTCCAGGGGGTAAATACCCACTTTTAGCTTCTGCTCATATGAGCGTTTTAACGGCAAAAGTGGCGGGTGTTAGGCGAGTAATATCAACTGCGCCACCATATCAAGGGACACCCCATCCCGCCATTGTGACGGCGATGTCAATGGCTGGAGCAGATGAGATTTATGTTTTAGGTGGTATTCAAGCAGTTGTAGCGATGGCTGTTGGCACACAGAGTATTGCGCCAGTTGATATGTTAGTAGGACCAGGCAATCAATACGTGGCAGAAGCAAAAAGACAACTATATGGCCGAGTTGGTATTGATCTCTTTGCAGGACCCACTGAAACCTTGATTATTGCTGATGAAACAGTCGATGCGGAAATTTGCGCAGTCGACTTACTAGGACAAGCTGAGCATGGTCCGACATCTCCAGCTATCTTATTAACCAACAGTGAGGCTCTAGCAAAGGCGACTATGCAAGAGGTTGAGCGGCAATTAACGATATTGCCAACAGCGCACATTGCAAAAGAGAGTTGGGCTACTTATGGTGAGGTTATTGTATGTGACACTTATGAAGAAATGTTACACAAAGCGGATGAGTTGGCTTTTGAGCATGTGCAAGTGATGACTAAAGATCCAGATTATTTTTTAAATAATATGACTAATTTTGGTGCCTTATTCTTAGGACCTCGGACAAATGTGAGTTTTGGGGACAAGGTAATTGGCACGAATCATACCTTACCAACGAACCGTAATGCTCGGTATACCGGCGGTTTATGGGTCGGTAAATTTTTAAAAACATGTACATATCAACGCGTTTTAACTGATGAAGCGAGTGCTTTAATGGGTGAATATTGTTCCCGTTTATGCCATATGGAGAACTTTGCTGGTCATGGTGAGCAAGCAAATATTCGGGTCAGACGATATGGTAAACGTTCCGAAGTGCCTTGGTATCAACCCATACCGGCTTTGGAGTAATGATGCTAAGTGCGCCTAATTTTCGTTTAGATGGCAAGCGTGCTTTAGTCACGGGGGGTAGTCGCGGAATTGGTTTTGCCTCTGGACTTGCCCTAGCGCAAGCTGGGGCAGTAGTAACATTAGTCGCTCGTGACTTATCCAAATTGGAATTAGCAGCTGAGGAATTTTCTCAACTTGGATTTAATTGTGCAATTCTTCAATTAGACGTTACAGACTCGGTTGCTGTGCGCCAAGTAATTCAGCAAGCTGAACCATTTCAGATTTTAGTGAATAATGCTGGAATGAATCGCCCGATGCCTTTGGTTGAATTAAAAGATGATGACATCGATGCTGTTTTTGATTTAAATGTGAAGGCGGCCTTTTATGTTACTCGTGAGGTCACCAAGCGAATGCTTGCAACGCAACAAGCTGGTTCGATCATTAATGTATCCTCACAAATGGGTTTAGTAGGCAGTCCTCGAAGAACTCTTTATTGCGCGAGTAAGCACGCTCTAGAGGGGATGACTAAATCCTTGGCTTGGGAGCTTGGTCCTGCCAATATTCGAGTAAATACAATTTGTCCCACCTTTATAGAGACGGACATGACAGCGGTCATGTTTGCTGATCAAGAATTCAAGGCTTGGGTATTACAAAAAATTGCTCTTGGGAGGCTTGGTAGGCCTGACGAGATTATGGGGGCGATAGTATTTTTAGCAAGCGAGGCATCAAGCTTGATTACTGGGAGCGCATTGATGCTTGACGGTGGTTGGACAGCAGTTTAATACCACAAAAATGTGTTTAAGCTTCGAGGTAAAGCACCCGCGAAGCACATCAGCCAAGAATCTTTACTGCAATAGTTTTGCGGTAAAGATGCGTCTAAAAAGAATTGCTTTGGCGATAATTTTATCTACGAACGCCTGTTAAAGAGTTCCAAGAGCTTATCCCACCTTTTTCTTCACCTTTCAATTGCGAACCCTCGACGACTGCATTGATAGAGCGGTACATTTTATCTTTATCGAAGTATCCAAAACGTAGTTGATTACCTTCTAGTGTTGGGCTAATCAATATATGTGAATCTTTACCAACGGTAATGCTACCCCCCAGTTTTTGGAAGCGCTGGACAAGATTGAGAGTTATTTTTGAGGCGGGATCTTTCTTATCAATGAGCCATTCGCCAGCCACGTCAGCCGGTACAATCCAATGGTAAATTTTCGCTCGTGAGTCCATTTCTTTATCAGGTTCCCACTCGCCCATATTGAAGGCATGGGCAACAATTCGAGTACCTGGCTTCATTTTGAGTAAAGTTGGGCGAAGTTGCAGATTTAAATCAGGTAATAAATAGAGTGTGACAACATCTGCCTTGGTAAAGTCTTCAACAAAAATATCTCCATGAATAATTTTGACTAGATCAGCTACACCTGCTTTTTGAGCATTACGCTGAGCTAATTTGGCCATATCTTCATTAAATTCAATCCCAACAGCTTTAGCACCAAATTCTTTTGCAGCAGCAATAGCGATTTTTCCGTCCCCAGCACCCAGATCATAAACTAAGTCTTTTGAGGTGACTTTTGCAATTTTGAGCATATCGGTCACCATCTCACTTGCAGTAGGAATCCAGATTACGTCCTTGCCACTTTGCCCCCATTTTGGTTGATACTGCTCATCACCTAGATTAGAAAACTGCGTTTGCGCAAGACTGGGTAGAACGATACTAAGCAAGCACAGCATGGATAGAAAATGGATACGATGAAATAGTTTCATAGAAAGATCTTTAGAAAAAAGTGTGTAGGCAGAAATTGTAACAATTGTTGCGCTGAGGGTAAAAATACTTCAATAAAAATTTTTAAAAATGGTAGAAGGATGGTGACATAATATGGTGGACTTCGACTATAAAAATTAATTATAAAAGACAAATCATGCATAAAGTTTATGACTACATTATCGTTGGCGCTGGAGTTGCAGGATGTGTATTAGCAACTCGGCTAACGGCTCAGGCGAAAACAGTTCTATTAATTGAGGCGGGTAAGGATACGTTGCCCGGTCAGGAGCCAGCCGATATATTAGATAGCTACCCAACCTCCTATTACAACAAATCCTATACCTGGCCAGGCTTAAAAGCTGCTTGGAAAAAAATAGATCAAGGTACGGGGAATTTTCCTCAAGGTCGGGTGATGGGGGGTGGTGGATCCGTCATGGGTATGGTTTCATTACGTGGAACTCCTGAGGACTATTCTGAATGGGTTAAGCAAGGTGCGATAGGGTGGTCATGGGAAGATGTTTTACCTTTTTACTGCAAGCTTGAACACGATTTAAATTTTCAGAATGCGTGGCATGGTCAAACGGGACCAATACCGATTCGTCGCTTAGAGCGTGCGCAGTGGCAACCTTTAACAAAAGCGATTAGTGCGTATGCCGGTTCCATAGATATGCCATATATCGCTGACATGAATGGTGATTTTCGAGATGGTTTTGGATCTGTTCCGATGTGTAATACACCAACAAGAAGAGCTTCAACTGCGCTATGTTACTTAACTGCACAAGTTCGAACTCGGTCCAACTTGACGATGGTTCATGAGGCCTTAGTGGAGCATATTATTTTTGAAGGATCAAAAGCTGTTGGTGTGCACGTGAAGACAAAGACTGGGCTGGAAGACTATTATGGAGCCGAGATTATTATTAGTGGGGGGGGTATTTTTAGCCCCAGTTTATTAATGCGATCCGGTATTGGTGATGCCCAGTTATTACAACAATTACAAATTCCGGTATTAGTAAACCGCAAGGGTGTTGGCCGCAATTTACAAAATCATCCTATTTTATTTATTGGCTTTCATTTAAAAAAGCATGCCAGACAGTCTCTGGAGTTAAGGACTCATCCGAGTGCAAGTATACGGTATTCTTCAAAGTTGCCGGGTACTGTGCCAGGCGATTTATACATCAATATTCAGAGTAAAACTTCATGGAATGCAATGGGGCAGCAAATTGGTAATTTAGCCCCTTGTCTTTTAAGGCCCAAATCAGTGGGTCATGTGAAGATAAAAAGTTCTCAGGCAGAGATTACACCCGAGATTGAGTTTAATTTTTTAAGCGAAGAAATTGATTTACAACGGATGATGATGGTCTTTACCCAAGCAGTACATATTTTAGAGGATCCGTCTGTTAAAGCATTATGTGGGACGCCGTTTCCTGTGCGTTTTTCTGACCGCTTGCGCCTATTAAATGAATACACGCCACAAAACGCGAGAAAAGCCAATGCCCTAGCCACCTTACTCAACTTGCTACCTGGAGTCAGTGATTTTGTACTTAGCACCTTGACTGGCGATCGACTAGATTTGTCTGCGCTTGTTAAAAATCCCCAAGACCTGGCTGAGCATGTGCAGTCGAATATTGCCGGCATGTTTCACCCTGTTGGGAGTTGTCGAATGGGTTTTGAATCAGACCCTGGAGCGGTAGTAGACAATCAGTGTCGCGTGTATGGAGTACAAAATTTACGCGTGATAGATGCCTCGGTAATGCCAAATTTAATGGCCGGAAATACCAATATTCCAACAATTATGGTAGCAGAGAAGATGGCTGATGCACTCTTAAACAGTTTGGTCTAGCAGCCACACTAGGTGGCCACTAGCTGAGCAAGGGCTGGTAATTAATTAGATTCTTTGAGGAGGCCCGCTTTAGCCATAATTTCTTTGACCACTTCGCGCCGCTTATCCATTGTAGAAATAATTTTTTCTGGAGCGATATAGTCCGGTCGCGCATCTCGCTCTTGGGCAAATTTAATAAATTCTGGTTCCTTGGCAGCTTGTTCAACTGCCAGGGCAATTTTGGCAGCAATATCTTTAGGCATGCCAGCTGGGCCGATAATAATATTGGTTGATTCCCAGCTCACTGGATAGCCAAGTTCTTTTACGGTAGGAAGTTTATCGTAGGGGGGTGGAGCTCTGTTTTCAGAAAGTGCCGCTAAAAAGCGGACTTGTCCACCGTCCAAAAGTGCTTTAGAGGAAGCAAGACCTGCTACGCCGACTTCAGCATGACCACCGGCGACCAGAAGTGCCACATTGGCACCTGCGCCAGTGACAGGAATACTTGCCATACTCAAATTGGTACCTGTTAAGAAAGTTTGGGCACCGACCCACCAGCTTTGGCCAACTCCGGCGGTAGCAAGATTCACTTTACCAGGGTTCGCTTTTGAATAGGCAATCGCTTCTTGAATCGTATTGAATTTTAGGTTACTTTTATTCGATCCAATCAGAATCGGAAAGAATGTTGCAAAGGCTCCGAGATGGGTAAAGTTGTTATAGTCAATGGGGGATACGCCTTGGAGTTTGTTTGTAATAATCGTTGCCGAGGCCCAGCCGAGTGTGTAGCCATCAGGTTTTGCTTGATGAATTTCTCGGTAGCCAATTGAGCTACCTGCTCCAGGCTTATTGATGACAGTAATTGGTTGGCCGAGTATACGAGCGACGCGATCCATGAGTGGGCGACCTAATACATCACCATCTGCCCCAGCCTCGACTGCCATGATAAATGTAATAGGTTTAGAGGGGTATTTATCTTGGGTAAACCCTACACTTGCAACTGTCATTGCAGCGAGGACACTGATTGATTTAACCACGGAATAGATCAATTTTTTTGGCATGCTTGGCTCCTATTTTTCATATTGTTTGTAATTCATAGTCTACTTTTTTTGCTGCTGTAATTAATGATTCTCTACAAAGTTTCTCAAGATTCGTATTAAAGCGCACTTCTGGAACAACGATACTGAGTGCTCCTATGGGTGCTTGATCTTCCCGCAAGATCGGAATTGCCAGTGCAATAACACCAACAGAATTTTCACCATACGAGATTGTGACATTGTTTTTAGTATCCACCATAATTTTTTTACGTATCGCAGCCTCAGTAGTTGCTGTCTGGTTCGTAAGCGCTTTGATGGGCGTTTTTTTAAAGTAAGTCACTTTTTCAGATTCGGATAAACAGTTGAGAATAGCTTTACCAGCAGCGGCTGCGTAGAGTGTAAATTGGACGTTTGGCGTCATCCGATAACTCAGGGGATAACTGGCTTCTTCCCCAAGGACTCGTTCAATATGGTCCCCTTTGAAGAGATAAAAGGCTGAGGCTTCTTTGGTTTTTTCGGTAAGCCATCCAAGCTGGATTTTGGCTATTTTTAATATGTTTTTTGCTGTTTTACCTTGTTTACTTAAAGCAAAAAATGCTGCCCCTAAGTGGTAGGTATTGGCGCTAAGGTTTTTTTCTAAGTAGTTACGATTGACTAAATTTTTTAATAAGGCAGATAAGCTACTTTTAGGAATGTCTAGGGTATATGCAATTTCAGAATGTGACGCAGAGTTACCTCGACGGCATAAGAGTTCGAGAACATCGAGAACACGATCAGCTGATTTGATGGCTGAATCCATCATGTTCGAGGCAACTTTTCTAAAGATTTGATATATTTGACCATGGAATAGAGAAGTGCTAGAATATAAACAAGTTCATATGTGTGAACTATCATAAATTAAAGTCACTCATAAATCAATCAAAAAGATCGATTTATTGCGAACATTGACAAGTCATGAAGGAGATAAATTGATGCATCAAAAAATTGCGCAGCTAATCATTTTTGGATTGATAAGCACTTTTTCAGCGCACGCGGCTTATCCTGAAAATACCATGAATCTCGTTGTATCTTTCGCGCCTGGAGGAGCAACTGACATTACTGCCCGGATTGTAGCAGCAGCGATGTCTAAAAATATTGGTCAACAAATCGTAGTCGAAAATCGCCCTGGCGCAGGTGGCGCAGTGGCAGCGGGAATTGTGCGAGCGAATAAGCCAAACGGTTACACCCTAATGCTGACATCGAGCGTTTACGTGGTTACTCCCAGTTTAAAAAAGCCTTCTCCCTATGATCCTTTAAAAGATTTCATACCTATTTGCGAAATTGGTGACGCTCCAAATGTCATTGTTGTTAAAGCTGATTCGCCGATTAAAAATTTAAATGATCTGATTATGATGGCCCGTAAAGATCCAAAATTAGTTAGCTATGGCAGTCCTGGTCCAGGGACTACTCCGCATTTGGCTGGGGAAGTATTAAAGATTCGTGAAAATATCATGATGACCCATATTCCCTATAAGGGCGCGGGGCCGGCGATGACCGATTTGCTGGGTGGTCAAACACAAGTTCTTTTTGGTAGTTTAGCCTCCGTCATGGGACAAATTCAGGGTGGACTAGTTCGCCCCATTGCGCAAACTGGAGAACGTCGATGGCCTGATTTAGCCAATTTACCGACTTTGGCGGATTTGGGCATTAAGGACGCGGTTTCGAGTACTTTTCAGGCAATTTTTGTCAATGCTGGAACGCCCCTGGAGATTGTTAATTATTTATCTAAACAGTGTATAGCCACAATCAAGCAGCCTGAAGTGGTTGAGAGTTTAAAGCAAGCCGGACTAGCTACAACAGCATTAGACTCGCAGGGTTTGCGGGCGCGCATCATGCGTGAAGTCCCATATTGGGCGGACGTAATTGAAAAGGGTGGTATTAAAAGTGAGTAGAAATACTCGGTGCAGTTAAAAATAAACTGGCTACAGTTAAAGGGGGCATTATGAAAATATGGTGGCAAAGTAGTACGGCGATTCATCGTTTAGATGATTACAGGAACACACTGACTAAAAATTTAAACGATTTAAAAAGATCCGATGTCGAGGTCCATGTGAATGGGGTTGATGACGGTTCAATGGACTTACATTACAACGCTGTAGTGGCGATCAATAGTTATGGCGTTGGTGGTGTTTTAAATAAAATGATGCAAGCTCAAGATCAGGGTTATGACGCAATCGCGATTGGATGTTTCTTAGATCCGGCCATGCAAGAAGCACGAGAATTGCTATCTATTCCAGTATTTGGTTTAGGTGAGACGAGTATGTTGATGGCTTGTAGTTATGGCCATAAATTTTCTGGTATTGCTTTTCATAAAAAACAATCGCAATATTACGATCGCAAAGCATTTGAGTATGGCTTGAGTTCTCGGCATATTCCATTTGGAGATTTAGGCATTGACTTTAATGAAGTCCAAAAAGCCTTCACTGATCCAGGGCAGATGACTGAAAATTTCTTAAAAGAATCTAGAAGATTAGCAGCGGCTGGGGCAGAAGTGATTCTTGCCGCATGCGCGACTGTAAACGCGATTATTCGTAGAGAAAATATCAAAGAGGTTGATGGTGCTTTGATTATGGATTGCAATGCGGTGTTATTAAAAACGACTGAGGCCATGGCCGAATTAAGTAAAACTATTGGCTTATCATCAAGTCGCAGTTTGTTATATCAATCGCCTAATAAAGCCTCGGTGGATCAATGGAAGCAAATTTACGGTTTTCGGTCCAGTCCACAATTAAAGAAGTAAGTGCATGAGATATATTAGAACAGCATTATTTGCGCCTGGAATTAATCCAAAGGTGATGGCTAAGGCAATTGCAAGCGATGTAGACGCTGTGATACTTGACCTAGAGGACTCTGTTTCAAATAGTTCAAAGGTTGAGGCGAGACAATTAGTGCGACAAACAATTTTGGACTTGCATGATTCACCTGCAAAAGATAAGCCCTACGTCATGGTAAGAGTAAACGCCGCTGATACGGGCCTTTTAGCAGAGGATGTTGAAGCAATCACGGTGGCTGGTTTAGGGATGGTGTTTATTCCAAAGGCTGAACACCTTCACGATATTGAAAAAGTATCCAAACAACTAGATCGTCTAGAGCAGGCCCAAGGGATTTCCGGAGTAGCGATTGGTTTACAAATTGAGACTGCATTGGGTGTGTATCGATGTTATGACTTAATTAAGGCATCTGCGCGAGTCCAGCTAACCTCTTTAGGGACTGCTAAGGATGGCGATTTACAAAATAATCTGGGTTGTGGATGGTCGGTTGACGGCCCAGAAATGTTATACGCTAGGTCTAAGGTTCTATTAGATTCCCGAGCGGCTGGTAATGTTACACCGATCGACGGCGTATTTGCCAATTTAAATGATGAGTCTGGATTATTAATTGAGTCAACTATGTCTGCGAGTTTGGGTTATGTTGGCCGAACCATTATTCATCCTAAGCAGATTGAAATTGTTGAAAAAGCTTATGGAATTTCGCCGGCATTAATCGCTTATTACGAGCAAATCATCAGCGAATTTGAAGCAGCAGAAAAAGAGGGTATTGCTGCGATTACGATTAATAATCAACTAATTGATTATGCAATGTATCGCCAAGCAAAACGTGTTATCACTACTATGAAAAAGTAAAGCAATGAATTTTGAATTAACAGCAGATCAAAAAAATATCCAAAATCACTTATCGGAGTTACTGAAAGATGTTTGTAGTCAGGAGTATGTTCGAAAGTGTGATGAAACCGAGACCCCTCCTCGAGAGGCTTTTAATGCCTTAGCCAAAAATGGCTGGCTTGGTTTAATTGGTCCTGAAGAATACGGTGGTGCCGGGGGTACGGCGACAGACCTCGCTATTATGTTAGATGTCTTGGGGTACCACTTTGAAGAGTTGGGTTTATGGGTATTTCGTAATTTGACATACGGCTGTGTTGCGGTATTAAAGCATGGCAGTAAAGAGCAAATAGAGCATATGGTCCCTCAAGTTTTGCGCGGCGAGTTGTCATTTTGTTTTGGATTAACGGAGCCAGACTCTGGGTCGGATGCCAGCGCTTTAAAAACACGGGCAATTCATCAGGGCGATCATTTTTTGGTCAATGGCCGAAAAGTCTATACCTCTGGGATGGATATCAGTGACTACTGTATCTTAGTAACTCGAACGAATTTACTAGAAAAGAAACAGCAGGGCATTACTAACTTCTTGGTGGATACAAAATTAC
This sequence comes from uncultured beta proteobacterium, assembly GCA_903871735.1. GTDB lineage: Bacteria > Pseudomonadota > Gammaproteobacteria > Burkholderiales > Burkholderiaceae > Polynucleobacter. The sequence continues at coordinate 23,434 of CAIQHU010000042.1, forward strand.
CCGGTATAGAAGTGAAGAAATTAGCAACTCTAGGCCAGCGATCGATTGGGACAACTGAGGTGCTATATAGCGATGTTAAGGTGCCGGCAAGTGCGATTTTAGGAGAGCTTGATCAGGGTTGGAAGGGCGCAGATACTTATTTGTGCTATGAGCGGTTATGTTTATCTGCAGCTCGAACAGGAGCTGCTAGAGCAGCGTTTGATTTTGCTTTAGAGCATGCGAAAACGCGGGTACAGTTTGGTAAACCAATTGGTAAGTTTCAAGCTGTTTCACATAAGTTAGCTGATATGAAAGCTATGTTAGATATTGCGCAGACCATGGTTTATCGTTATGCTTGGTTAGTAGAGCAGGGTAAAGACACGCGTCAAGATGCGGCGATCTTAAAGCTGTATACGAGTGAATCATATAAATCGATTGCGGATATGAGTTTACAGATTCTAGGTGGTTATGGGTACTGTATGGAGTATCCATTACAACGTTTTTTTCGAGACTCACGATTAGCAACAATTGGTGGCGGTACCTCCGAAATTCAGCGCAATATCATTGCAACCAGTTTAGGTCTGTAGAGATTGTTGTGACACATTCATTAACTGGTGTTCGAATTATTGAGCTTGGTCAAATTATCGCTGGGACCTATGGTGGGCAAATATTGTCGGATATGGGCGCAGAGGTCATCAAAGTTGAAGCGCCGCATGGTGACCTTGGGCGTAATCCATCTGTAGCACCTTATTTAGGCGTTAGTGGGTTATTTTTAACATTTAATCGCAATAAAAAGAGCGTAGTTATTGATTTAAAAAATCCACAAGGTAGAAATATTTTTTTGGATTTAGTTAAAAGTGCCGACGTGATTGTAGATAATTTTCGACCAGGGGTAATGCAACGTTTAGGGATTGATTATCCTGAGCTAGTTAAGGTGAATCCTCAAATTATTCATTGTTCGATTACTGGTTTTGGGTCCGATGGTGACTACAAAGACTATCCTGCTTTAGATATTATTATTCAGGCGATTAGTGGTCATATGGCGATAACCGGTGAACCTGGTCGTCCACCGGTTCGACTTGGGATTCCATTAGCTGATTTAAGTGGTGGGCTGTTTTCTAGTCAAGGTATTCTAGCAGCACTATATGAGCGAGAAAAAACTGGTCAAGGGCAGCATATGGAGTTAGCCATGTTTGACGCTATGTTGAGCTTACTGACCTATCTTGGGACGATGTGGCTAAGTAACGGTGAGTTACCTAAACCGCCGGGTTCGGCGCACGAGTATTCGGTGCCTTGGCAAGCTTTTAAAACAAAAGATTCTTATATCGTTGTCGCAGCGCGTGAAGAGGTTCATTGGAAGAACTTCTGTAAATCCTTAGGATTAGCTACGGTTTTTGAGGATGAGCGATTTAAAACGAACGCTTCTCGGGTAGCGCATCGACATGCTTTATTAGCTATTTTAGAACCATTTATTGCTTTAAATACAACGCAATATTGGATGGATAAATTTCGGGATGACGATGTGCCGGCTAGTCCAGTCAATCATTTTGATGCGGCTTTTGCAGAACCACCGGCGATTCAAAATCAGGCCGTAGTTGAATACGACCATCCGGTTGTAGGAAAAGTGCGTATGCCGGCTTATCCAGTAAAAATGGGGCATGATCGGCCTGTGATTTCTAATCCTGCCCCTGAACTTGGGCAGGATACGAGAACAGTTTTAGCTGACGTATTGTCTTATAGCCAAGAGCAGATTAATGGCTTACGAACAAGTGGTGCGATTTTTTGTCAAGGGGAATAAAGATGGTTGGATTATATTGGGAAGAGTGGCAAGTTGGTAAAACATTTGAGAGTGCTGCTAGGACGATTACAGAAACAGACATTGTCAATTTTGCTGGTATATCAGGCGATTACAATCCATTACACATCAATGAAGAGTATTGCAAAAATACGCAATTTGGAACACGTATTGCGCATGGCCCATTGATTTATGCCATTGCCGCAGGGCTATTATTTCAGTTACATTTATACGATGACACATTAATAGCATTTTTAGGATTTGAAAGTCTGAAATTTACCAAGCCGACCAAGATTGGCGATACGATTCACGCCAAGATTACTGTGACGGAGTTAAGTGAAACATCCAAGTCAGATCGGGGCGTGATGAAACGTCAATTACAGGTTATTAATCAGCGCGGAGAAGTAGTTCAAGAGGGTATTCAAGCTTTTTTAATGAAGCGTAAACCAGCATGAAGACTCCGAAAATTGGCTTTATTGGCTTAGGGTTAATGGGCGGGTGGCTAGTAAAGCATTTATTGGCTGCAAAGTATACGGTTCACGCTTTCGATCTTGATCCAGAAAAAATTGTAGCTGTTGCGGAGCACGGGGCAATTCCGGTATCCGAACTGCGAGATTTACCATCACTTGTGGATGTCATTATTCTGTCTTTACCCAATTCAAAAATTGTCCGACAAGTCGTTCAAACAGATTTAAATTTATTTGCCCAACCGAAAAAAGATTTAATCATTTTAGATAGTTCAACTTCTGATCCTGAATTATCGATCGAGTTAGCTCAAGAGCTAGCCAGCCGAGGGATACATTTTTTAGACGCATCGATTAGTGGCACGAGTGAAATGTGTGCTGTCAAAGATACGATATTTATGGTGGGTGGGCAAGAGTCGATCTATGAGCAATGTTGTCCTATCTTTGCTGCCATGGCGCGTGAGTCAGTTTATATGGGGCCAAGTGGAACTGGCGCAGCAATTAAGTTAGTCGTTAATTTAGTATTATCGATTAATCGGATGGGGATGGCCGAAGGGTTAACGTTAGCAAAAAAAGCTGGTATCGATCAGCTAAAAGCTTTAGAGGTATTAAAAAAATCCGCCGCTTTTTCGAAGGCGATGGATCAGAAGGGCTATCGGATGGTGCATAGAGATTTTTATCCTCCCATCGGTCACTTAACAACGCACTATAAAGATGTGCAATTAATGGTATCTTACGCCGCTAGTTTGCATTGTCCAGTCCCGTTAATAAGTCTTAATGCTCAGGCACTTGCCTCTGAGTTAAGTAAAGGTGCAGGTGATCGTGATAGCTCAGCTGTGATTTGCTTTTATGATGGCTTGATTGCTAAAAGGCAGTCCTAAGCTAATGCAATTTTCTGGTGTGATTGTGGTTGTAACAGGGGCTAGTCAGGGTATCGGTAAAGAAATTGCCCTCCAATTTGCGCGTGAGGGGGCACATGTTTGTGCGCTCGCCAGAAATCAAATTGATTTAGATGGTTTAGTCGAAAAGATTAAAGCTACGGGAGGTCATGCAAGTGCCCACGCTGTAGATGTTACAAAGGCTGTTTCGATTCGAGAGACTATCAACGAGATTGGCCAGACATATGCGCATATCGATATTTTAGTGCATGCGGTAGGTGGTTTTAAGCGTTTATTACCGGTGGAAGAAATTACTGAAATAGAATGGGATGAAGTCCTCAATGTTAATCTCAAATCGGTTTTTTTATGTACCCAAGCGGTAGTTCCCTGGATGAAAATCCGGCCATCAGGACGAATCATTTTGCTAGGATCAATTGCAGGCGTATCACCCAACCCGCATGCCAAGTCATACTTACCATATGGCGCAGCAAAGGCAGGAGTTCTTGGCTATACAAAACATTTAGCAAAAGAACTGGGTGGCTTTGGTATTACTGTTAATGCTGTATCACCAGGTACAACAGCGACGGAACGTGTCATGCAAATTCGGAGTGAAAACGATTTACAAAAATTAGCAGCCGCCAATCCATTGAATCACCGGATTGAGCCTGGCGATAGTGCGGCTGCTGTTTTATTTTTAGCTTCACCACAGGCTAAAGGGATTACCGGTGTTAACTTAAATGTCAATGCAGGAAGTGTCATGCTCTAGTCAACTAAAGAAGGAGAAAACATGGAATTAAAAGCAACCTTACAAGTCCTCAATCAAGCGGATTATCCTGGTCGACGAGGCGTCACTGATGGACAAACCTATCAACGATTGATTGGTTGGCCTGAGGTAAATGAAACAGATCGAGTCCGTCTTGGTAGAGCTACTTATGCGCCGGGTACGTATGAACAGTTACATTGGCATCCGATTGAGGCATGTTATTACGTGATTGCTGGCAGTGCGACTGTGCGAAATGTTTCTGGGGAGGAGTTTGAGGTGGGGCCTGGCTCCATGATTTATGCCCCGCCCGGCATCGCTGGTGCACATGAATGGGAAGTTAAGGAGCATTTAGAAATCCTTGATATTCGGGCTTGCAATGAGACCAATCGCAAGATGCAATATACCGTTGATAAGAAGACTATGCGATCATTTATTGATTTAGAGGATATTCATTATCGAGATGCGATAAGTTTTAAATCGCATTATTAATAGAGAGTAGATAGGAATTTGGCCAATTTTGGGTGAGTTCGCACTAATCCATATAATGAACTATAACGACAGAGAAGGAAAATTTTAATGGAACAAGCTAAAGGGTATGTTCGCCGTATTGTTACTGGTCATGATGAACATGGTCAATCGATAGTAACCGAAGATTGTGCTGCACCAGCGGTTCATACGAACCCCAAACGCGTTGGATTTTATTGCACCAATTTGTGGATTACGCATGAGACCCCTGCGGCAGTGAATAATGGTCCTGATCCAACGACTGGGCCAATGGTGCTAGAGCCACCTAAAAGTGGTTCCGTGGTGCGGATTATTGAATTTGGCCCTGAAGGCGACTGGACAAAACAATTGGGCTCGGAAGGCGCAAAAGCTGCCTTTGGCGCGATGGGGACGGATAAGGCCTCAACCTTTAAACAGGGTGGTCATCCTTTAATGCACCGTACAGAGTCGGTTGATTATGCCTTGATTTTAGAGGGGGAGATTTATTTGGTCTTGGATCAAGAAGAGCGTCTCATGCGGCAAGGGGATTTTTTAGTCGAACGTGGAACAAGTCATGCATGGGCAAACCGGTCTGGTAAACCCTGTAAGATTTTATTTGTATTAATTGATGGTAAGTTTGATCCTGAATTAGCAAAACATTTTGGGTAATTATTGAGTAAGGTATATCTGTTCTCATGCGTCAAGTAATGATCATTTAAATAGATTTTGTATGGGACTCGACAAATATGGGCTCTTACGTTAACAAAAACTTAATTAGTCAAGAATTAGTGATTTATGAAGCCAGAAATCATTGGCTTTATTTTTTTGCACATCCCATTGCTTACTTATTTAAATCGAATGAATATGTCCTTACGAATAAACGGGTAGTAGTCAAGGAGGGAATTATCTCTCGCAGAAGTGTGGAGATGAATTTATCAAAAATAGAATCAATTAATGTTGATCAAACAATTTTGGGCCGTATTTTAGGCTACGGAACTTTTACGATTATTGGCTCTGGTGGTACAAGAGAAACATTTTTTTATGTATCAAATCCCTTGAAAATTCGGAGAACTTTTCAAGAAGTAGTCAGTCAAACAGAGTAGGAGTTTTTGATGGTTCGTAAGCAATGTCAGATGATCTTATTGGAATTTTTCTTGGGGTGTTTGATTTGCAGGCTGTTAAGTTTCAAGTAATGAGTACTGACGCGGTCAATTAGGACTTTATTAGCAGTAGCACAATATACCAAGAGTGCAGGTCATCAGGTAAAAATTTGCTTAGGAACATCTCCACAATTTACCAAGTTATTTGTAGATCAACCAGTTGCAGACCTTTTGATTGCGCTCGTATCTTTGACTCCTGAGTAAAATCACACAGGGACTTTAGTGACTGATAAGGCCTTTTAATTGGGCAAGTTGGCACTGGCGTGACTATTCTAAAAACATTAAATAGTCCGCAAATTTCAAAGGTGGAGAGTTTTAATGTCCCCTTATTACAATTGGATTATTTAGTGTATAACCAAGCTTTGACGGGTAATTATTTAGCGAAATTATTTGAAGAGTTAGGTATCATTTGTCGGTTACTGGAAAAACCAGACGATTTGTCAATGGGCATTTAGTGCTGGAACAAGTTATCCATGGAACGGGTAATAAAAATGGTTTTGGGGCTATTACCGAAATTAAGAGGTTTGTATCCAAAGGATTGAAATGTGTGGGGTCATTACCACGGTAACTAAAAACTATACGACTTATTCGGTTGGGGTTATGAAGAGTGTCAAGTATCCCAACGAGGCTAGAGATTATTAAGTGTTTTTAGGCGGGAGCGCCAAACCTTTTTTGAACAAGTCAGTATTGAATCACTTTAATCGACAGGTTACCTGGGCAAAGCCTTAAAGAATGAACTGACGGACTGTGGCTTGCTCTGGGTCTGAAGACGAAGAGGGTCTTCAATGGATCAGATCCTTATTTAGTTAGTAACTGTTTGACCGCTATCAGTCCAAGTTGCTACTCGGCCAGCACGAAGGGCCTCTTCAGCAGCAAAATTGAGCTCTACTTTAATCCCATTAATCGGCTCTCTTAAAAATAATTGATACAAATGCGAATTATGTGCTTTACGTTCACTAAATTCAATGCCATTTTTTTGAAAGCGTTCTATGAACTCTTCAATTTTTTCGCAGTTAAAACAAACATGATCAATGCGAGCTGAGCCAAGTGCACCCGCACTGTTATCGATGGGTTTGGAATCGTCTGGTGTACTCAGATAAGCAATTTGATGTTCGGAGTATTTAGCCTTACCTACATGAATTACATCTTGGTCACCGATATAAAGCCAGTAAACCGGAAATCCGAATTCGGGATGGTAGCCATCCCGAAAACCCAAGTTTTGGCAAAACCAATCTCTAGTACCCTCAGGGTCATGGGTCAAAATCAAAATATGTTCCATAAACTTTAGTCCCATCACGAATCTCCTTTTGTTAAATTAGGCATTATTCAATTGCAATAAATCGACCGTCGAGCATTTCAGAAGCAGGCCGAACCCAATGACTCTGATTAGAAAGAGCCTGATAAACGTATACCTGTTCAAGGGTTGCCTCGATATTTGCTTGGCAAATAATCTGATAAAGCCCTCCAGTTTTGAGGTGTTGGAGTTTTTGGCCTGGTTGAAAAACAGTTTTATTGTGCATGAATGGCTGAATCTGCTGTGAGCTATGTATAAATATTACCATTTTTCTCTTTATTTCTATCAATTACTTGATCTGAGCCATGGAATTGGATTTTCAGGGCCTGATCGATATTTAATCTAAAATGATTTTTTATTTAAGTAAACTTTATGACTCTTCAAAATCAAATTATTTCAGAAAAAGACCTCACGCAGTTAGGAATAGATGCTTTTATTCAATTAGGTTTAAAGCCCAATGATGCCAAAGATGTCGTACAAATCTTAGTACTTGCAGACCTATTTGGTTTATCAACGCATGGTTTGAGTCGGATTGAATCTTATGGTGATCGATTACGAATTGGTGGAATAAATCCACAGCCTCAAATTGTTGTTGAACGCATCGCTTCGGCCATGGTTCGAGTGAATGGCGACAATGGCGTTGGCCCTTTAGTAGGGATGCGAACCCTGGAGGCGGCTATGGCTGTTGCTAAGGACTGTGGAATTGGTATTGCATTAGCGCGGGGGAGTAACCATTTTGGACCTATTTCACCCTACGCATTGTTAGCTGCTGAGCAAGGTTTTGCAACGATCATCGGTAGTAATGCGACAACAACTATTGCGCCATGGGGTGGAACTGATGCACGGTTGGGTAATAGTCCTCTTGGTTTTGGTGTGCCAAATCCTGGTGGGCGACCATTTCTATTAGATATGGCCATGAGTGTTGTAGCGCGAGCCAAGATTCGTAATGCACTCAAAAGAGGGGAGTCCATCCCCAACACTTGGGGTACAGACGCTATGGGCGTGCCTACGACTGATCCGAAAGCTGCTTTAGATGGATTCTTATTACCAATTGGTGGGCACAAGGGATACGGTATTGCATTATTAGTCGATTTATTTGCTGGATTATTATCCAATGCAGCCTATTTAACTCATATTAAGTCGTGGCAAGACGCGCCCGATGAGCCGCAAAATGTAGGGCACTTTTTTATCCTCATTGATACGAAGGTATTAGGTTCTCCGGAGTGGCTTGCGCAGCGCATGAATGACTTTGCGAGTATCCTCACGGATAGTCCGCCAATTGATCCAAGTAAGCCGGTTATAGTACCTGGCTCCATTGAATTAGATAGAATGGTCCAGCAACGTCAATTAGGCATTGAGATTAGTTTAGAGACGATAAAGCAATTACAAAAATATACGAACGGGGCATGATTATTATGAAAACAAAGTTGTTTCAGCGAGTAATCGCAGTAAGACTTTAGTGTAATTGTCAACGATGCAAGAAGCAGGATTTAAAGGCTTTAACATTGCACAATTTCAAGGATTATCGGCTCCGGCATGGACTGTCCAGTGATTATTGCGCGCCTTGACAACGAAGTCATAAAGGCGCTTAGGGCCCTGGGTACTGTAAAAAGATTAGTCGATGATGGTAGTAATGAAATTATCGGAAGTAGCCCAAAAGATTTTTCTACGCAAATACACAATGAATTAAAGATGTATGCAAAACTATTACCGGATGCCAAAATCCAAGCCCAGTAAAACGGGCGGCCATTCTATAGTAGTTTTTTATTGTAGTAAGCTGGTTAAAGTTTGAATATCAGTTAATGTGGAGAAATTTTTCACTAGGCTAATCATTTCTTGGGTAGTCGATTTGGAGTACCTTCGCCCAAGCTCTGTCATTGCCCCAAGCTGATGGTCAAGAGTACTATACGGTCTAGACGGGCTTCCTTTTGGGGCATTTACTTGCGTAAAAAGAGTTTGGCCATTTTTGAGTTGTATAGTTAGCTTCGCACTGACTGACTCATTTGAGCTGGTTTTTTCTACATCTGGATCTAATTGACATTGCACGAGTTCACAAAGTCGCATCACTTCTGGATGGTGTAAGCCTTGCTCTACATCATCCACATTAATAACTAGTTGTGAGGACGGGGTTGATTTAAAAATACTTAACGCTACACAAAATGGAGCGCTCATTTGAGCAGATTGAATATCTTTTGGTGAATTGGATGTTAGACGACCTTGGATTACTTTTGGTATACCCAAAGTAATCGCTATTATTTGACCACTTTGAATAGCATGCTCTAAACACAGAGTATTTGCTGCTTCGATAGCAGAAAGAACGCGTGCGCTTGTGGCATGTGGCTTAATCGCCACCTCAATAATTTGATAGTCCTTTCCAAGACCTTCAAGAGCTTGTAAATTCATTGAATCTGAGTAGGCTCTCGCAAAGCCATCTTGACCTTCAAAAATATCTGTTGGCCCAGAAAATCCTGATTGGACTAATAGTGCAGCTTTTACACCCGAACTTGCAGCTTGTGCTGCATGTAGTCTTTTGACCGTTGAGCCTGAATGAAAAAACTGCACAAGACCACCGGCAAATGATGCGGCCACTCCTAAAGTTTGGGCAATTTTTAGGGCTTTTTTCCCCGGAGGGTCGTCATTAAATAAGAGAGTTGCGGCAGTAACCGCAGAACCTAGAACGCCAATAGTTGAAGTACTTTGAAAGCCACGTTTGAAATGACCGGGCTGGATACACAGTCCTAATCGAATCATTGTTTCATAGCCGGCAATGATCGCAGGTAGTAACACATGACCACTAAGTTTTCGACTATGACCAATTGCTAGAGCACTTGAAAAGATAATACAACCGGGGTGTAGCATAGCGCCAACATGAACATCGTCTGCATCGATACTTCCAGCGTAAATAGCGTTGATGAAGGCGGCGCTAACAACATCATAGGATTGTTTTGAAAAGAGGATGGGAGCCGGGCCTAAAGCAGCTGTTTGAAGAGCATATTGTTGCGCCCAGCTACTCCAAGGCATACGCTGGCCAACCGACGCTACCCGCAAATAATCTAAAAAGAGATCCGTACTTAATTCAGTAATTGATTTTGGGATATCTTCAGCAGATATTTTTGCTGCAAATTCTGACAAAAACATCGTGGTTTGAGAATAATTCAAAGTGGCTTTATTCAACTAAGGGTTGAAGGGTTAGTAATGGCTGTACAGATTTTAAATCTTTGGCATGCATTGCGTGATTTAACCAGTCATCACATGCGGCTGAACCAAAAAGGGGTCGAGCTACACTTGTAAATCGTTGAGCAACCTCTAGTTGAGTAATGGGGTTTTGTGGACAGCCTTTAGGAAATTCAATGAAATGTTCTAGGCGCTCGCCATTGTGAAGGATACAAACTACCCGCGCCGGCACAGCCTCAGTAGTTGTTTTGGCTTCGACCTCGGTGTCAATCATGCACTGACAGAGTTTTGCAAGATTAATAATTGCTTGATTGGACAAGGATTGTTCGTAATCATCGATTGATAAGGCAATAGGGTCTTTGCGCTGTGGCGCGATTGTTAAGGCCATAGCTACTGCAAAGGGTGTACTTAGCTGTGCTTGTTGAAAGTCAACAGGCGTATTGCTAGTTAATTTTCCAAGCATTGCGCCGTGTACTCCAATTTCAATCGATTTAATTTGCGCAGTATTCGAAATCTTCGTTGATAAGAAAGCGGCAGCCTCTATTGCTGCTTGCATTCTAACGCTACTTGCATGTGGCTTTAGGGAGATCCAGGCGGTAGGAAAATAGGTTCCAAGTCGATCAATAACTTGCTTTGGATCAAAACGATCTGAAAAAGCCCTAGCAAATCCTTGGACGCCCTCTATCGCGTCTGGTGGGCCAGTTAGACCTGCTTGCGCCAATAGTGCTGCCTCAATACCATTGGCACCCGCCTTACCGGCGTGAAAACGTTTAATATCAGATCCTGAAACGAAAAATTGCGATAGTCCGCAAGCAAACGTTGCGGCAATTCCGAGCGCATTTTGGGTTTGAGGGATTGTTAATTGCAGTAGTTTGGCACACGCCGCAGCAGCACCAAAAACTCCACAAGTAGGCGTTCCTTGAAAACCTCTCAGAGAATGTTCTGGTTGAATACTCATCCCAATCCGAATAGCTGTTTCGTAGCCAGTTAGAACAGCGAGTACGAGTTCTTCACCGCTAGCTTGAGTTGTTTCGGCCATTGCGATAGCTGCTGGCCAAATACAAACTCCTGGATGAATAATTGCAGCCACATGTGAATCATCCCAGTCTAGACCACCGCTAGCAACGCCATTAATAAATGTAGCTTGATTGATATTGACCACTTCTTTTGAAAACCACAAATGAGAATTCATGGAGGATCGATGATTTGCGTATAAGTGCTTAATTGACTCAGTCCAAGGTCTCTTAAATCCAACGGCTGCAGCACGAAAAATATCGATTAAAAGAATTGGCATCAATTCTTGAATATGTTGCGGTACCTGTGACCACTGTAATTGAACGATGAATTTTGCTAATTCAGCCGTGACAGGAACTTGGCTATGAGAGATGATTTGATTAGGAGTCATCACTTAATTCTTCGATAGACCCATATTGATGACTTTTCCCCATTTGTTATAGTCATTGCGCATATAGTTGGTAAGATCTTCAGGTTTGCCGCCAAGTAAGAGGATTGACTCATCAGCAAATCTTTTTTGCATTTCTGGAAGCTTCAGTATTTTATTGATATCTGCATTGAGTTTAAGAGTAATCTCTTGGGGAAGATTAGCGGGGCCATACAACCCCCACCATTGGGTAGATTCAAAACCATTGAGACCAGTTTCATGAAGAGTTGGGATATTTGGAGCAATTGGAATTCTTTTTAGGCTTGTTACACCAAGGGGTTTTAACTTGCCAGCCTTGATCATTGGAGCAACGCTGGCATAGGCGGCAAATAATGCATTGACTTGACCACTGGCAACATCGACAACGGCCGGGGCTGCCCCCTTATAGGGTACGAGTAAAAATTCTACATTGGCAGTTTGCTTAAAAAGATCTCCAGTTAAGTGGCTTAAAGTTCCTGCCCCGTTCGAGGCAAAATTAAAGTTACCCGGCTTAGACTGGAGTAATGCAATGAGTTCTTGGATGTTTTTCGCAGGAAATTCTGGGGAAACCACTAGCACATTGGGGGAGTACCCAATCAAAGAAATAGCGGTGAAGTTTGTGAAGGGATCATAAGTTGGTTTCGTTTGTTGATGTGGATTAATGGCCATAGCGCTACTCGAAGTGAGTAGGAGTGTATAACCGTCTGGTTCAGTGGACATGACAAATTGTGATCCAATCGCACCACCCGCCCCTGGCTTGTTATCAACAATGAAATTAACTTTCGAAGTTTCGGTCATTTTTTGGGAGATTAAGCGCACAACAATATCTGCTGCACCACCGGGCGGGAATGGACTAATTACACGAACAGTTTGTAATGGATAGTTTTGGGCATAGCTAGCACAGCTCCAAAAAAATAATAGCAAAAATGGGAACACTACTTGGGGAAGGTTTTGTATTTTTAAGTATAGATAATTCATCACAAGGTTCTCTGGATATGAGTTAAAAAGCATTAAGGAAAATATATAGAAATTTACTGCTTCAGTAAACGGCTGATTAGAGCTTCGCCAGTAGCTTTGGTACCAAACGTACCTCCAACATCTTTAGTCATCTCTTTGGCATCAATTGCATCAGCCATTGCTTGATTAATCGAGTGGCTTGCCACAATAAAATTTGGTTTTTTTTGCTGTTGACCATACCACGCTAGGAGCATCGCTGCCGAGGCGACTAAAGAAAAGGGATTAGCCAAATCTTGACCAGCGATATCCGGTGCACAGCCGTGCGCTGCCTGGCCCATGGCGTATTGATCTCCAGCATTGAGGGAACCCCCAAGACCTATACTGCCCGATAATTCGGAGGTAAGATCAGACAAAATATCACCAAACATATTGGTAGTTACAATCGTATCAAAAAATTCTGGCCGACGAACGACGTGAGCCATCATCGCATCCACAATAAAATCATCCACTTTTACTTCAGGATAGTTTTTAGAGATTTCATGACAAATTTGAATAAACATGCCGTCACCTATTTGTAAAACATTGGCTTTATGAACAATCGTCACGTGTTTTTTTCTAGTCATTGCGATTTCAAAAGCTGCTTTAGCAATTCGTTCACAACATAAGCGCGTTATACGTCGGAGTGAAATGACGACATCTTTTGTTACGAGTATTTCACTATTACCCGATTCAACATTTCGGTCTGCATAAAAACCTTCAGTATTTTCACGGACCACCACTAGATCAAAAGGATTCATTCGGGTTGGTACTTGAGGAAAAGTTCTTGCCGGTCGGATATTGGCGTACAGGTCTAAATTGATTCTAAAAAATTTGGAAGGATTAATTTCTCCCTTTGACTCATCCTTAAAATCATAGGTTGCCATTGGTCCGAGAATAAGTCCATCAGCCGCTTTGACTTTCTCAAGCAGACTAGGAGAGATAGTTGAGCCATATTTTTGTAAGCTAGTATGACCAGCTATTTCTGGCAGCAGTTTCAGTTTTAGATCATGTTGAAACGAAACAGCATTTAAGATGGCGGTTGTGACAGCCATTGTTTCTGGTCCTATGCCATCTCCGGGAATTGTAACGATATTCATTTTTATTCTACTTTCAGATCAATTGCTTTAACAATTTTTGCATACTTAGTAAACTCACTTTTCATGAAGTCACCAAACTCAATTCGGCTATTACGCCTGACTAAAATCCCATCTTTTTCAAGATTCTTCTTAAAGCTAGGATCCTCTAAGATGATATTGATGTTTGTATTTAAGTAATTGAGGATTTCTTCAGGAGTTCCTGTTGGAGCATATACACCGCCCCATAATGTAAAACTAAAGTCTTTTATGCCCTCTTCAGCGACTGTTTTTATATCTGGTAAAGCTGTGGTTCGTTTGATTGATGAGACTGCTAAGGCGCGTATTTTTTTAGATTCTACAAATTGTAGTATGGAGGGTGTGCTGGGGAAGAACATATCAACATGTCCTCCAAGGACATCGGTCATTGCAGGCCCTGCTCCTTTGTATGGGGCGTGAGCCATGTCAATCCCAGCTGCTTGGCTAAGTGCAGCAGCGGCAAGATGTCCTGGAGTTGCCGTGCCGGAAGAGGCATAAGTCATTTTCCCGGGATTTGCTTTTGCACCCTTGATTAGTTCTGACAAATTAGTATATGGTGAATTGGCTGGTACTACTAAAGTAAGTGGAACTTCACCAATGATGGCAATCGGCTTTAAATCCTTGCTTGGGTCATAGCCGAGATCTTTGGTCACAAACGTATTGATGACCATTTCACCGGTTTGTCCAAGTAAGAGTGTATAGCCATCTGGCTTTGATTTGGTGACATAACGGCTACCCAATGCGCCTGTGGCACCTGGTTTGTTTTCTACGATAAAACTGTGTTTTGTCCGAGTAGTTAATTGTTCTGCAATTTGTCTGGCTAGCATATCTCCAAGTCCACCTGGAGCATAGGTCACAACTATAGTAACTGTTTTATTTGGGTAAGTACCTTGGGCAAATAGGTAATAGGGTAAAAAAAAGAGGGCGAGTAGCAAGATATGCTTTTTCATAGGTAGACTTTCTAAATACGGATTAGTAAAACTTAGATATTTGAACTTATTTGGGCGGTAGCGTAGATCTATGATTATATGTTTAATAATCTTGGCACCCGGAGAATAGGGCATATTCAAGAAGCAGGCGGGATATCGAGAGGTCTGAAGATATTTGTTAAAATTGAGATGAAGAAGTATTTACTATAAGTAGTAAATACTTTGTTTTATGATGTGAGTTGGAAGAAGCAATTAGAATAATAAAATCATATTAAGGAGATATCCGTGTCAGAAAAAATGACAGGTGCAAAGTACTTTGCACGATTATTAGAGGCATATGGCGTAACCCATATTTTTTTCATGGACGCTGTCCTTCGTCGAGCTTTAGCTGAAATGGAAGATACAAAAATTATGCGTGTACTTGGCCACTCAGAAAAAGGGGTGGGTTACATGGCGGATGGGTATGCACGGATTTCTGGTAAGCCTGGGTTATGTTTTGCGCAGTCTGTGGGCGCTGCTAATTTGGCGGCTTCTCTGCAAGATCCTTATTTGGGGCATTCCCCAGTAATAGCCATGACTGGGCGTCATGTGTCGGCGATGCAGTATCGTAACTCGTATCAAGAAGTGGATCATACGCCGTTATATGCGCCAGTTACTAAATTTCATGGGCAGATGGATGTCATTGAACAAATGCCCCATTTAATTCGGCAGGCTTTTCGGGAGGCGACTAGTGGGACACCCCGACCAGTTCATCTGGATGTTGCAGGGTTTACTGGAGACGCCATTACTCCCTTAGAAATTAACCAGGCAATTGATGTTGATTCGGTGCACACAATTTACCCAGCCTTTAGGCCAGCTCCTGACGCACGCGTAGTTCAACAGGCGGCTGATGCAATTGCTAAAAGCAAAAGACCGGTGATTATTGGAGACCGTGGCGTAACTATATCTCAGGCTGGATCAGCTATGTGTGCCCTTGGCGAAAGAATTGGTGCTCCAGTAACCACCACACTAGATGCCAAATCAATGATCCTAGAGACGCATCCATTATTTCGAGGGATGGTAGGTACTTACGGTCGAAGTTGTACAAATCATATAGTTGATGAAGCTGATTTAATCATTTATTTAGGAAGTAATACAAGCGATCACACGACAGCAGGTTGGACTATGCCTCGATCTGGTACACCGATTATTCAGATAGATATTGACCCAGTCGAGTTGGGTAGAAATTATCC
>CAIQHU010000043.1 GCA_903871735.1 uncultured beta proteobacterium
ACTCAGCCAATCAAAGTGCAGTTAAGCACTTGCGACCCAGACGGGACTTGAACCCGCGACCTCCGCCGTGACAGGGCGGCGCGCTAACCAACTGCGCTACTGGGCCTTACCTTCAAAGCAGAGAGTTAACTCAACTTTGACGCGTCCCCAACGGGATTTGAACCCGTGTTAACGCCGTGAAAGGGCGACGTCCTAGGCCACTAGACGATGGGGACCTGAAGGAGAAGGGTATCGGTGAAAAGTAACAGATCAAAACTAGATAAATGGGATGATTTAGGCATGCAATTAATCAGTAAGCCCACACAAAAAGAAATCAAAAGGGCCGCTAGAGCTTTAAAGGATGGGAATCTTGTGGCGTTTCCAACCGAAACTGTTTATGGATTAGGCGCTGATGCGGTAAATGAAAAGGCAGTGAGCAGAGTTTATTCCGTTAAAGGCAGGCCAACTGACCACCCGCTGATAGTCCATATTTCATCAATTCGTCAATTGGATAACTGGGCAGTACATATTCCAGAATTTGCAATAAAACTTGCCAGTGAGTTTTGGCCCGGACCAATGACATTAGTTCTAAGAAGAAGTCCACTAGCAAAGGATTTTATAACGGGTGGTCAAAATACCGTTGGACTCAGAGTGCCCAATCAAATTTTGGCATTAGCGCTTATAAATGAGTTTGAAAAACTAGGCGGGCTTGGTATCGCAGCTCCGAGCGCAAACAAATTCGGAGCAGTGTCCCCTACAAATATTGAAGCGGTCAAGGAAGAGCTGGGAAATTTACTCCAAACTCAGGATTTAATCTTAGGTGGTGGACAGAGTACGGTTGGTGTTGAATCAACCATTATTGATTGCACAAGAGCTTACCCAAATGTATTGAGACCTGGAGCAATTACATTCGAAATGATTGAAAAAATTACGGGGCACATAAACACGCTAGACCTAAATCAGATGAAGGTCAGAGTACCTGGCCTACTTAATTCACATTACTCTCCGAAAGCACAAGTTGTTGTTGGTCAAAATGCTGCACCAGGGGAAGGTTTTATTGCGTTTGCCCATGTCCCTACCCCGAGAGGCGCTATTCGATTGGCGACACCAGATAACATCGAACAGTTTGCTTATGACCTATACTCAGCACTTAGACGAGCCGATACGCTTGGAATACGAAAGATTGTAGTAGTACAACCTGAAGGTAACGGGCTAGCAATTGCAATTAGAGACCGGGTGAATAAAGCTTCTAAGACATGAGAAAATCAATCTGATACGGAACATAATCCAAACAACTTATCTATAGTCAAAAACTATTCCAACGACACGTATCGCCCTATTTTTCCAAATTGGCCTTTGGCCAAATTTCAATAAAATGGGATTTACTGAAATTAATGATTTTCGAGATCTAAAAGGTTTAATGTGCCAGTTTGCAAACAAATTTATAAAATCTTGCTCCTGCATACCGTACCCACCAACATCACATGTTAATATAATCTTTTTAGAGGCAATTCTCATCATCTCGTTTAATACTTTTTCTGGTTCAGGCATTTCTTCAAGAGCAGAAATTGAAATTACGTTATCATAACTTTTGTCTGGAATTAAGATTTTTCTTGCATCCGAAATTATTAACTTCTCTGCAGGCCAAAGATTGTCATGAAGGTAATGACCTACCGAATTCAGATCTCTCGAATCTACTGATCTTGCATTTGGTAGATTAGCAAACAAAATAAATGGATACGTTCCTCCGATATCAAGAACGCTTTCGTTTACATTTACCTTACTGAAAACAAATGGATACTCCCAGATTCTCTGCCAAAACCACCTCGGCAATTTAAAAGTTTTATTCCATGTCACCCATGGATCTATTTTCAAATCCCTAGTCGCAGCCCACCGAACTTCCGTCAATTCCCAGCCCATATATACCATTTTTTCTAAAGAAATAACCTGTTAAGTTAATAGTCTAGCACAGGCCACATAAAATAATTTATTAGATGTATGATTTTATGCTAAAAACCTAGAACTAGCATAAACTAATTATGTGAATCCACTTAGTAATATCTTGCTCTGTTTCATATTTGGAACAAGACCCGAAGTAATAAAGTTATGGCCAGTTATACATGAAGCCAAATCTCGTGGAATAAAGACTTTAGTAATTTCTACTGGACAGCAACAGGAATTACTTAGGGACACCTTAGATGACCTATGTATTTCACCCGATATAGATTTAAAACTAATGCAATCAAATACGACTCTTGATTCATTCCTAACTTTGGCAATTAGTGAGCTTTCAGTTTCTCTGAATAACTGCAAGCCAAGTTTTGTGGTAGTGCAAGGAGACACTTCAAGCGCATTAGCAGGCGCACTAGCATCATATTTATTGAAAATTCCTATCGGCCATGTTGAAGCAGGTCTTAGGTCTGGCGATTTGTATTCTCCGTGGCCTGAAGAAGGAAATCGGAGATTAATAGACTCGCTTGCAAATTTTTTAT
>CAIQHU010000044.1 GCA_903871735.1 uncultured beta proteobacterium
ATCTCAGGAATCTGCTGAAATCCAATTTCAGCATCGCCTCGCTCAATGACTGCACCAACTAGCTCTCCCTGAATAATCTTGATCTTGGGTTGCAGGGTTTGGGCAATACCCAACTTTTCTAGTAACAAGGCCAAATACACCCCACTTGGGCCAGTCGAATAAGCAATCGATTTGGCTGATAGTAAAGTGTGCTTAAACGCATCCACAGTACTCAAGTCTGGCCTAGTAGCACCCTTTTGTATCCCAACTCCAATTCCAGACCGCAAGTACTCTGTTCGACTATCCATTTTTAATTTTCCAAGATTGATTAATTCATCAATCCCAGAAGCTGAGAGTGCCACTAAGTCAACAATCTCTCCACCTTTTAAGCGACTCATGATCTCTACTGTTGGCAACCAAAGCGTCTCAATACGATAACCTGTAACTCGTTCAAATTCAGGTAGCATCTCTAAATAAGGGACCTTGAAGGCCACTGAAGCCATTACTTTCATATTTATCTCAATCGTCAGTAGGGGTCTTGGTATATTACGGAAACAACACTATCTCCGATCAGACTTAATGTCCTACATGTAAGGCGTTTAATAATCTAGAAACCATATTGTAAGCCGCGACTGTGGTAACCACTTCTAATATTTCTTGATCATTAAAATGTGCTTTCACTTGGCTATACAAGGCATCTGGCACTTGGATATCCCTTGTCATCACGTCAGTTAATTGCATGACTAAGTGCTCAAGCTCAGAAAAGCTCGGATCAATAGGCGTATTTTTTAAAGAGGCAATTTGTTGCTCTGTTAAGCCAGCCTTGATGGCGTGCGGATGATGGGCTGCAAACTCATAGTCAGCTCGGTTCAGAACTGCCACGCGTAAGATAATCATCTCACGTAGACTAGCCGGTAATGAGTTCTTGTTCCGAATAGCTGTCAGCAAGGTTTCCCATCCATGGGCAATAGCTGGACTATTTAATAAAACTTGATACAACTCAGAGATCCTGCCTCGCTCAGCAGTAATTTTTTCCTCGATTTGAGCAAGTTCAGGACGCGTGCCTGGTGTAATCAATCCAATACGTCTGACCATTTAATTCTCCATTATTTTTTGTACGAATTATTCTGCAGTAATATTTTTTTCTTTAATTAACTTAGTCCATTTAGCCAAATCATTTTTCAAAACCAAACCTAACTCTTCGCTAGATGATCCAACTGGCTCAGTGCCAGATTGTAATAACTTGGTTTTAGTAAACTCCTGATTTAATGCAATCCTCAAGGCTTGATTGATGCGATCAATCTCAGCCTTTGGTGTTCCAGCTTTGGCAAATAAAGCATACCAATTATTGGAGTCAACTCCTGGCACACCCATTTCTGCAAATGTTTTGACATCCGGCAAAACAGTACTTCGCTTCGCAGCTGCTATACCAACAGCTTTTAATTTGCCAGCTTTAATATTTGAGATAAGGCCTGGTATATCCCCAAAGAACCCGTCCACATGACCACCCATCACATCTGTAATAGCGGGCGCTGCGCCCTTGTACGGTACATGTAACAACTTACCCTTGGTCGAATCAGCTAATTGCTCCATCGCTAAATGAGGCACACTACCAATTCCGGAAGAAGCCATTTTGAGTTCTTTTTTCTTCGATAAAGCAACAAACTCTGCAGCATTATTTGCTGGACTACTAGGATTTACAACCAATGCTTCAACGTTATTCACAACTAAAGAAATCGGTGCAAGGTCTCTGATTGGATTATAAGAAAGCTTATCATAAAGGCCAGGATTAATGGCTACAGCCCCAGCACTCGTAAACCATAAAATCTTCCCATCGGCAGGACTGCCAATCATTAAATCAGCGGCAATAGAACCGTTACCACCAGGCTTATTCTCAACCAAAATTTGTGCACTTAACTCTTTGCCAAGTGGCTCTGCAATAGTTCTAGCAACAAAATCTACCGGTCCGCCAGGTGGAAATGCAACCAACATCCGAATTACATGATTCTGCGCCTGCACACTTTGCCCTAGCAATAGAGCAAGACTTAAACTACAAATCATTAACCTCATGAGTGGCTGCATAGCTATCCTCTTTTTATATTCATCAAAAAATCTCCCATTAATCACAGCGTGCAGACATACCACCATCCACCACTATTTCTGTGCCAGTAATAAACCTGGCTTCATCAGAGGCTAAAAACAGTGCTGCATTGGCAGTATCTCTACCATCACCCATAAAAGGTAGGGGAATCCGCGACTGACGCTGCTCAAGAATTAAAGCGACATCTCCTCCTGCGCGCTGTTTAGCTAATCGGGTTTCCACCATGGGAGTATGTAATTGCCCAGGCACAATCGTATTTACCCGAATGCTTTGCTTGGCATACTGCACTGCTAATACTTTAGAGAATTGAATCACGCCAGCCTTCGTCGATGCATAGCCAATCTGCGCTGAACCGGTCCATCGCTGACCGGAAGTCGAGGCCATATTAATAATCGAACCAGAACCCTGAGAGATCATGCTAGGTAAAACAAATTTACAGGTTAAGAAAATACTTTTTAAGTTATAGTCCACCTGAGAATCCCAAACCTCTTCGGACATCTCAATGGGCCCACCCTTAGCTGACCCCCCCACATTGTTCATTAAGATATCGATGCGACCAAATTTGGCTATACAAGCTTGTACCATCTTTTCAATCGACTCTGACTTCATTACATCAACGTAACCCGGCTCCATCCGCTCGCGCAGTGGTCCCGCAAACTTGAGTGTTTCCTCGAGTCGATCAGCATCAAAATCTGCCACATAGACAAGGGCACCTTCTTCTGCAAAACGAATCGCAGAGGCGCGACCATTACCCCAGCCAGGCCCAACTGAACCTGCACCAGTAATCAATGCTATCTTTCCAGCTAATCTACCAGTATTCATAATTAATCTTTGTGAAAAACTCTAATTAGTAATAAATCCGTAAAACAGTTCGGGATTTTGGACCATTATATGCCTGATTTTTTCGGGTGAATCTGCTATTTGAGCAATACAGTCAACGAGTAAACCATCATCTGGAATGTGATGATGATTGGGGTGTGGCCAATCCGTTCCCCATACACATTGTGAAGGATAAGTATCTACTAAGATTTTTGCTAACCGAACCCCATCGGTATAAGGCCATTGCTTAGCAATGCGATCTACCCCACTGACCTTTACATGAAATTGAGGATCTTCTAGAAGTTTCATCAGAGCCCGGAAATCGGTGTGATTCTCGCCCAAAGAGGCATCGACCCTAGCCATGTGATCAATCATCACTGGCACAGCAGAGCGCTTGAATTGCGGGCCCAGTTCGTGGATCAGCTTACTTTCAAAATGGACTTGTAAATGCATTCCCAATGGAGCCATTCGAGTCGTCAACGCTAATATATCCTCCATCGTGTCGCTATTTTTTAAATGCGACATAAAATTAAATCGGATCCCACGAAAACCTTGCAGATACATTTTCTCCAGCGTTGTTGCGTCGGTCTTTGCCGAACTCAATGCAACACCCAGATAAGTCCCTTTTTTTTCTTGCATAGCGTCCACCACAACTGCATTATCAAACCCATGTAAGGCAGACTGTACAATGACGCAGCGTTCAATTCCTAATTGTTCATGCAGTGCAAATAACTTTTCTTTAGGCGCGTCAACTGGAGTAAAGTTTCGTGACTCTGAGTAAGGGAAAATATCGCCCGGACCGAACAAATGGCAATGGGTATCACAGGCGTTTTTAGGTAAGGTAAAACCAGGAGTACTCGGATTCGTTAAATACGTGTGTATCAGCTCTGACATATTTTATTTTTCATTTTTTAGGTTATTAAATAATTCTTGTAATTTCAAGTTACGTAAGCTCGCCGACTGGATATAAAAGCCGATCGCAACTAGAACCGTGACTGCGCCTCCAAATGCTATAGAGGGCACAAGACCCATTACACTTGCCGCCAAACCTGATTCTAATGCACCTAATTCATTAGATGATCCAACAAAAATTCCATTAATGGAACTAATTCGTCCACGCATATTATCAGGAGAACTCAGCTGTAATACGGCGTTTCGAATCACTACGGAAACCGAATCACAGGCACCTGAAATAAATAAAAATAATGCGCTAAACCAAACATTCGTTGTCATACTAAAAGCAATGATCGCCAACCCAAATCCTGTTACCCCTAAAAACATATACCGCCCAGAATGTTGTAAGATTGGTTGACGCGCCAAATATATACCAACTAAAACAGCGCCTATTGCTGGCGCGGCACGCAAAATACCCAAGGTTTCTGGGCCAGCGCCTAAAACGTCTTTGACGAATGCTGGTAACATCGAAACGGCACCTCCAAAAAGTACCGCCAACATATCAATCATCATTACTGGCATCAATAATGAGTGATTACGGACATAATGTAAGCCCTCGAACAAACTGCCAATAAAACTTTGCTCTTGCTCTTGCACCTGACGCGTTTGAATTTTTAAAATAGCAACAAAGTACCACCCCAGTAATGCTGCCAAACCAGAAATTAAATAAGTCCATGGCAAACCTACATAAGCGATTAGCAAGCCGCCAATTGCCGGTCCAGTCATAATGCATCCTTGAAAAGCCGCAGACGAATAGGCTGAGTATTTTGGCGTTTGTTCTCTAGGAACAATATCCCCAAATAAGGATTGAAAAGATGGCCTTAACAGGGCCCTCCCCACGCCAAGTAATGCCACTCCTACATAAATTAACATGACAGGGGAGTCAAAATATCCAAATGCAACCGCCATTAATAAAAAACCAATAAATACATGCAAAATACAGGCAAGAATAGCAATCATTCGACGCGAGTAGTGATCGACAGCATGGCCTGCATATAACGATAATAGGAAGAATGGAATAAGCTCGGCAAGGCCCATTAGGCCCAAAGAAATCACACTATCAGTGAGATCAAATAAATGCCACCCAATAGCTACCATCATCATCTGGTAACTCAGAGTTGACCAAATACGATACATCAATAAGGTTAAATAACGCTTACCTACCTCGGAGTGATTTTGCATAAACTCAATATGGCTCGACAAATAGATGATGGCTTGTATTCAATTGCGATTAGTTCCTTGATTCAATTTCTTTTTTATGGTGACTTGAAGCTTGATGATCAGCACCGATGAAATAGTACATTGCAGGTACTACAAATAAAGTAAATAAAGTACCAATCGATAAACCTGTAAAAATTACAATCCCCATCGAACTTCTCCCCGCTGCCCCTGCGCCAGTAGCAATCACCAAAGGTACAACACCAAAAACCATCGCAGCAGTCGTCATTAAAATCGGCCTTAAGCGAACACTACTTGCTTCAATAATAGCCTCTAACTTAGTCCGACCCTGCGCCTGTAAGTGATTGGCAAACTCGACTATCAAAATACCATGTTTACTAATCAACCCCATTAAGGTCACAATACCTACCTGGGTATAAACGTTAATAGACGTTAAGCCCAGATTAATAAAGATTAAAGCTCCAAAGATAGCCATGGGTACCGAAACTAGAATAACCAAGGGATCTCTAAAACTCTCAAACTGTGCAGCTAAAATTAAGAAGATAATAATAATTGCAAAAATCATCGTTTGTACAAATCCACCAGACTCACTCACGAATTGTCTCGATGGTCCAGCATAGTCAATCGAATATCCATTGGGAGCTACTTCTTTCAAAGTTTTCGCAATGAATCCTAATACTTCTGCCTCTGAAACAAACGGGGTACTTACTCCGGATATCGTCGCAGAATTTAATTGCTGAAAATGATTAATAGCACTCGGCACAACGCGCCGCTCGATCTGCGCAAAATTACGAACCTGAACTAATTCTCCCTTTGGCGTTCGGATTGTTTGATTCAAAATTTGATCAGAATTGAGACGATCTGTTTGTAATACTTGTGGAATTACTCGGTATGACCTGCCCGCCACAGAGAAATAATTCACAAACCCACCACCCATAGCCGCCGATAACTCCACCCCCAAATCCTGCGCAGTCATGCCAAGAGCAGCTAATTTTTCACGATTAATTTCTAGTACATCTTGCGGCTTATTGATTTTCAAGTCCGTATCAATAAAGAAAAACATACCGCTGCGTCGTAATTGATCTAATACGGATTGCGATACATCATTTAAATTTTCATAAGATTCTGTCGTCTTAATCACTACTTGAACAGGCAATCCTTGCGCACCAGGCAGTGCTGGGAATTGAAAAGCGGCAACTCGCACACCAGCAATGGTATTCCATTTAGCTTGCATTTCTTGTTGAAATTTTGTTGCGTTCTTCTTACGCTCGTCCCAATCTTTCAGAATTACTCCTCCAAAACTACTCGTAGGACTTGTGATTTGAAACATCTGTTGATATTCCGGCTCTTTACTAGACATTTCGTGAATCTGATCTGCATAGGTTTGCATTTGATTAACCGTTGCATTCGGCGGCCCAGATGCCTGCATTAAAACAATACCCTGATCTTCAATTGGAGCTAATTCCGCCTTTGAAGTCATAAATAAATAAACTACCGCAACAAGCAACAAGGCGCCCATCACAATCATGACTTGCCAAGTACTTAAAACACTCGTTAGTGATTTTTGATATTGACTCTCTATACGGTTAAAAACAGATTCAATTTTTAGTGCAAATTTTCCAGGACTCTCATCATGCTTTAAAAATCTCGCGCACATCATCGGCGACAAAGTCAAAGCAACGATACCGGAGACAGCTACAGCACCAGCTAAAGTAAATGCGAACTCAGAAAATAGAGCACCTGTTAAGCCTCCTTGAAATCCAATCGGAATATATACAGCAATTAATACAACCGTCATCGCCAAGATAGGCATCCCTAATTCTCGAGCAGCAAGAATCGACGATTCAAAAGGAGATTTACCCTCCTTCATATGCCGATCAACGTTCTCCACGACAATAATTGCATCATCTACAACTAACCCAATTGCTAAAACCAAAGCTAATAGCGTTAATAAATTAATCGAATAGCCTAATAACTGCATGACAAAAAAAGTTCCAATCAGCGATAGCGGCATGGCGATAATAGGAATTAAAACGGCTCTAAAATTGCCTAAAAATAAAAAGATAACTACCGTCACAATGAGTAAAGCTTCAACTAGTGTTTGTATGACTTCCGTAATTGAAGTCGTGATAAATTTAGTCGAGTCATAGACGATTTCGCCTTTTAAGCCAACGGGAAATTGTCTTTGGATTTCTGGCATAGCGTCGCGTACACGTTTGGCAACGTCCAATAAATTGGCCTCTGGAGCCACCTTAATACCGATAAAAACGGATTGCTTGCCACTAAATGCGACATTCGTCGAATAGTCCTCCGATCCCAAACTAACAGTGGCAACTTGCTCTAACCGAACAATATCACTGCCATTACTCTTAATAATTAATTGCCGAAACTCATCTAGGGTATGTAAATCAGTGCCAGCCACTAAATCTACGCTGATCATATCTCCCTTAGTAGAGCCAACCGTCGATAAAAAATTATTCGCCGATATGGCTTTATACACATCAGCAGCACCAACGCCTAAACCAGCCATCTTCGATTGATCTAACCAGGCCCTTAACGCAAATTTTCGTCCACCTAAAATTTCAGCGTTTTGAACACCAATGACTGAGTCTAATTTGGGCTTAACTACTCGTAACAAGTAATCGGTAATGCTATTGTTTGGCATTACATCACTCGAAAATCCCATATACATCGCAGCAGTTGATTGGCCAACTTGGACTGTTAATACGGAGGCTTGGGCTTGAGGTGGTAGTTGATTTTTTACTGAACTAATCTGCGTACTAATTTGCGTTAAGGCTGCATTGGCGTTGTAATTGAGTCTTAAGGTCGCTGTGATGGTTGAGAGTCCGCTCACACTCGTCGAGGATAAATAGTCAATCCCCTGCGCCTGGGCAATAGCGCCCTCTAACGGCTGAGTAATAAAGCCAGCAACTGTCGCTGGATCAGCTCCAAAATAAGCTGTTGTAATCGTTACTAAGGCATTCTCAGTCTTTGGGTATTGGTTAACTGGTAATGATTTAACTGCCTTAAATCCTAGTAATAGAATTAATAAACTCACCACAATCGAAAGTACTGGCTTTTGTATAAAAATATCAGACCATTTCATACTAAAGCCCCATCAAAGAAAACACGTAAAAAATAGAGAAAAAACATTATTTTTCCAATGGTTTAGGATTGGCGTTGTTAGCAGGCAAAACAGTATTGTTAATGATTAATGGCGTACCATTTTTTAACTTTAACTGCCCACTAGTCACTATCTCACTGCCAAGCTTTAAGCCTTGCAAGATAGCCACCTGATCTCCACGCGTAGCACCCGTCGTGACAAAGGTCTGTTCTGCTTCTATAATGGGCTTACCATCCTTGTCTAAACGATCAGTCTGATTCACTACAAAAACAATTGAGCCATAGGGGTTGTAGGTAATTGCTGTTTGTGGAATCGTCATATACTTCACCGCAGATCCAAGCTCTAAGACAACATTTGCAAACATACCTGGTAATAATTTCTTATCCAAATTACTAACAATCGCTTCAACTTGAATATTACGCGTATTTAATTCAACCTTCGGACTAATGGCAGAAACCTTGCCCTTAAAAACCCGCTCCCCAAAAGCATCTGCCTTTAATAAAATATCCTGGCCTTTTTCAATCTTTCCCACCGTGTTTTGTGGCAAGGTAAAGTCAATAAATATAGGATCAATTGTTTGTATAGTAAATAACTTATCGCCCGGATTAACATATTGCCCAGGGTTAATTGTTACAATCCCGACCCTACCACTAAAAGGTGCTTTTAAGTTCTTTTTCGAAACCAATGAAGTTTGCTGTCGAACTTGCGCTTGTTTGGCTTTTAAGTCTGCTGAACTCGCATCAAAGACATTCTGGCTAATTGCCCGGATCTCTAGCTGCATACGATCGCGGTCATTAATAATCTTAGCTAAATCTGCCTGCGCTTTGAGTGCGTCCAAGAGAGCAATATCAGCGGCCTGAGTTAGTTCTACGAGAACATCCCCAGCTCGCACATCCATCCCTGAAGTGACTGGAACTGCCCGAACAATTCCACTCACTTCCGTACTTAACTCGACCCCCCGAAATGCGCGCACATTGCCAACTGCGCTCAACTGAGGTTGCCAATCATCCTCAACCACCTTGATCGTACTGACAGTCTGCGGCGGAGCACTAGCCCCACTCATATATTTTTTGATCATGACTGACTTAAAAATATTAAATGCCACAATCAGTCCCATCAAAATCAAGACAGATAAAAGCATGATGATCATTCGACGTCGAATCGGAGGCATATCTCTCAATATTTTTCGCATACCTTTTACTTGTTTTGGAGTATTCATTTTTTATTCAATTCAAAAATCTCAATGAGAGTATTTAACAATCCTATTTATGCAGGGTTGATTGATAAGCCGGGCCATCTCGATTCCACCAACCACCACCAAGGGCAGCGTACAACGCGGCTGTGTTCGAGAAGCGCTCGGCCTGTGATTGTATTAAATTGATTCTAGCCTGCTGATATTGCGTCTGAGCATTTAATAATGCCAAATAATTTACCGTTCCTAATTGATACTGCTGACGTACTAAGTCTAAACCCAAGGCTGCATTTTTCTCTGCTGTAGCCGCTGATTTTAAAGTCTGAGCTGCTATATCTAGAGCGTGCAAGGCGTTTGATACTTCCTGAAATGCACCAACCACAACCGCCTGATAGTTCAGTACAGCTTGTTCATATTGAGCCTCTACAACTCGGCGCTGCGCAGTTAACGTACCACCTTGCATAATGGGCTGTACTAAGCCAGCACCTAAGGACCATAAACCCGCACCGGGCCCAAAAAGCGCCTGAGATGCTAAGGCCTGAGTCCCTAAGACGCCTGTTAGATTGATTTGAGGTAATAAGTTGGCTGTTGCCACCCCAACCTGCGCATTTGCTGCCATGAGTTGCGCTTCTGCAGCACGGATATCGGGACGTTGACGTACTAGTTTTGAGGGGAGCACTGCTGGAATTTCAGTTGGCAAGGTTAAGCTTGATAAACTAAATTTAGGCGGTGTTGTTTCACCTGGAAAGCCACCAGTGTAAGCAACTAACATGTTTCTGGTGATGGCTAAATTTTTCTCGTAAGTCAATAATTGACTTTGGGTATTTGCAACGAGCGTATTTTGTGAGCTCACATCAATCCGCGAGACTGTACCAATTTCAAACTGCCCTGTGATCACTTTAGAAAACTCTTGTTGAGCTCTTAAAATATCTGCAGTTGCCAGTAACTGTTCGCGTTGGGCTGCTTCTTTAATAGCTGTTGTGACTATATTCGAAGTTAAGCTCAAGTATGTAGTCTCTAGCTGAAACTGTTGGTAATCAGCTAATGCCTTCGCGCTCTCAATAGCTCTTCGTGTTCTACCAAAGAGATCGAGTCGATAGGTGACATTAATGTTTGCGTTATATAAGGTATAAATATTATTAGTGCCTGTAGTGCCGCCGTAAACCGAAGGGGGTACAGACTGAGGAGTAACGCTCGTTCCAGCACTAATTGCTGGGAATAAACTACCAAATTGCACATTTGCCGTTTCTATAGCACTCCGAAGGGTAGCCTCTGCCACACCTAAGGTCGGATTATTTTTTAGTGAGGTGTCTACTAATTGATTTAAGTCTTTTGACCCAAATAAATGCCACCACTGCGCTGGCGTATCTTTTCCTTCTACAAATACTTGCGTTGCACCTCCCACAATCTCAGACTCAGATTTGAGCTCTAGAGGAACCTTCTTTTCGGTGATTTGCTTCAGTTGCAATGCTTCTCTAGCTTGATAGTCAGGCCCAACCGCGCAAGCTGCTAAAGTCCCCAATAAAACTACAAAATATAGTGCTGAGAAAAAATTCTTTGTGGATATTTTCATGATAAAGGTACATGCAATCCAAAAAACATACTCGGATTGCCAATTAATTGATCCTCATCTTATCACTTCACCATGAAATAGGCTCTGACTTATCTCAAAAATCAAAAGGATTTGGGATTTACATCCCAAATCCTTTTTAGGAAAAACAGCCCCTCTTAGAAAGTTGAATCGGCTGACTATCTCTTTGGTATAACTGGCAATAAAATGTGCGAAGGATATTTAGGGCCAGTATGTACCGTCACTTGTCCATCAAAAATTTCTAACGGACGATCTTTAGGATGGTTGTGTGTAAATGGCCCTACACCAGTAAATGGATATCGCATATTAGAAAGCTTGGCTCCCGTTGCTCCAGGGTAAACATAATCTTTCCCGCGTACGGTCAACGCAATTCGATACCCAGCTGGAATCACAATCGAGGTTGGAAGGATTTCAATATCTAATTCATATACTTCATTTGGGGTGAGCAACTCTTTCTTTTGATGCGGATGATATGGCCTATAGGGTAATGTTTTCTCTGGATCAAGTGCACGATGCGAGGCACGTAACCAACCCTGGGCAACAGGCGTATTCGGATCGAGCGCCCCTTGAAAGGTCACCTCTTTCATATTCGGATCAAA
>CAIQHU010000045.1 GCA_903871735.1 uncultured beta proteobacterium
CATGATCTCGGGTTCAGAGATCAGTTCTCCAGTAAAAGCACGTGGCGACCACCGCTCAAGAAATTGCGCATCAATGGGGAATTCTGCTTTTCGATTATTAATAATGGATGACGCTTGGCTCATTTCTTCAATTCCTAAAAAGTTAAGTTCATATTTTACTAGCTGAAAAGGCTTTTGAAAATCTAGATTGTCAGGTCATCAAGCTTCAGTTCAGTGGCCCTCTGAAGGAGAATACAGTGGCATAGATCAAGAAGATTAAAAGGTTGAGGCTATCAAATACACCACAGCGTCAATTACTCTGGCACAATCCCAGCACTTTTTAAGACCTTTGGCCACTTGGCTACTTCAGATTTAAGCATGGCTTCTGTCTCTACATGATTCATTTGAATAATGCGTCCACTACCCTGTTGTAATTTTTTCCGTATATCTGCGGATTGTATGGCAATATCAATTTCACTTCGCAGTTTTTCAACAATTACTTGCGGAGTTTTAACAGGGGTAAACAAACCAAACCAAGTTTCCATCTCCAAATCTAAGGTACCCGTTTCAATGACTGTCGGAATCGAGGGAGCATCCGGTGCACGCTGCCTGCTAGATACAGCAAATCCTTTGAGTTGATTACTTTCTAAATAAGTTCGGGCAGTAGTCGTGTTATCAAAAAATAGATCTAAGCGCCCTCCCAATAGATCAATATAGACTGGCTGGGCGCCTTTGTAGGGAACTAATTGGATATCTACATTACCCATACCCTTAATTAAAGATGCCAAGATGAATTGTCCCGTTCCTGGGCCGCTCGCACCAAAATTCAATTTCCCAGGATTCGCTTTGGCATAA
The DNA here is from genome assembly GCA_903871735.1 of uncultured beta proteobacterium. Classification (GTDB taxonomy): domain Bacteria; phylum Pseudomonadota; class Gammaproteobacteria; order Burkholderiales; family Burkholderiaceae; genus Polynucleobacter. Next base: position 835 of record CAIQHU010000045.1, read on the forward strand.
CTAAGCATATCCTTCATCGTATTAAAAGGTAAATCCTTTCTGCCTACCAAAGTATAGGAATGAGAAACTACCAAACGTAATGGAATAAAGTCCGTTAGCGGGTCATAACCCAGATTTTTATGAAGTCCAACATTTAATGCCATATTTGAAAGGCCACCTACGATCAAGTGATAGCCGTCTGCTGGTGCTTTTGCAATAACTTGCGTACCTGCTAAGGTACCACCGCCAGATCGATTCTCTACAACAAATTGTTGCCCCATTTGCTCAGATAATTTACTACCCAGCACCCGAGCAACTAAATCAAAGCCACCTCCCGGCGCTGAAGGCGCAACGATACGGACGGGTTTATTGGGGTAGTCTGTTGGAATCTGTTGGGCAGATAAATGGCTACCAATGAAAAAGAAAAGAATTGAGCTAGTGAATATTTTTAATATGTTTTGTAGAGAGTTCATTGGGCAAATGTTTTTGGAGAAGATGCTCTAAATTCTACATGAAACTGCAAATAAGATGGCGTATTTATATTAGCCAGCATACCGGTACTTTAAAAGTAACTACCCTTTCAAGAAAAGTGGCGTAAGCTTAAATAGTAAGATATTAGTAAAACTATAGATACGAGATCGTCTTTAATATAGATTGATGAACTATAAATATCAACTTGGCACCCTCTTTTTGAATACCCCTTCAAGGTTTAATATTTAACCTTTGACTCTATCTAACCATAAATTCCATGATCTTTGAATTTGACTATCATTTGCAGCAGATGCTTTTTCTGCTTCACTAATGTTCAGGTAAGTTACTTCCCCCATATGCATGGCTTGCACTTGTAATTTGGCATTCATTTCTGCATAAATAGATCTGTAAACAACTTGCTCTATGGAGTTACCAACCACAGTAGCACCATGTCCACGCATCAGCACACAGGAATTTTTTCCTAAAGACTTTGCCAGAGCCTCACCTAAATATACATCCCTAATTAGCATATCGGACTCTTCATCCATGTCTCTAATTTCAAAAAAAACAGAACCTTGACCTAAAAATCCAGCCATATGATAGACCGGCTTTAAGGGAATATTCGTTACTCCAAATGGAATGACACTAGCAGAGTGATGGTGAACAATGGACATAACATCAGGCCGTGAACGATAAATTTCACTATGAATAAATCTTTCTACATAGGGTCGACCAGGATTTAAACTCAGCGCATTACCAGCAAAATCGTAACAAACAATATCTGTTTCACAAACTAGTGCAGGAGCTCTATTGCAAGACAAATAAAAGGACTCCGGCAAAGTGTCATTACGAACACTAATATGTCCGAAGCCATCTACCACTCCTTGGTCATACAAAATATGATTGGCAATCACCAAATTACCCACTAAGTCTTTATTGATATCCACAACACTCTCCAAATAAAAGGATGCTACAGCATACCTTCGGCTTTACTCAATGCGACCTATTGCATGAAATTCTGAGCATCTTAGGACATATTGAATAATTAACGTCGAATGATAACATTCTTATTTTAATTAATTTTGTTCGTTATCGGACTAGCTTGTCATTACGAATAACATGAGCTTTATTCAAACAGATTGCACTAGAGGCGATTCAAGGCATTTGTAAAACGTTTCAAGAGCTCTTGAACTTCTAACTCAGAAATAATCAGTGGTGGACAAAAAGCAATCGTATCGCCAATAGCCCGAACAATTAACCCCTCTTCTTCAGCAATACGAGCGCATTTAGCACCATAATTAGGCGCAAGTTCAACCCCAGCTAATAAGCCAATACCACGTACTTCTTTGACTAAAGAGTGACTTCGAAGATTCATGAGTCCACTAACCAGACTAGGTCCAACTTGTTGGACATGATCAACAATATGAAGTTCTTCGTAAATTTTCAACGTCTCTAGAGCAACAGCAGAGGCAACAGGATGACCAGAGTACGTCATCGTCAATCCAAAAAGGCCTAATTCACCACTTTGCCGCTCTATAGCTTCATAAACCCGTGAGCAAATCATGAGTGCCGAAATGGGTATATAAGCACTAGACAAGGCCTTAGCACAAACTAATAAATCGGGTTGAAGTTGCATAGTGGTCGATCCAAACATCTTACCAGTCCGTCCAAATGCAGTTACTACCTCATCACAAACTAACAAAATATCATGCTTCTTAAGAAGAATTTGAAGCTGTTCATAATAGCGCGCAGGTGGAATGACGATACCACCTGCTGCCATCACGGGCTCCACAAAAAAAGCAGCGATTGTGTGTGCTCCCTCTTCATGGATTAGTTTTTCTATATCGGCGATTAACCGATCACTATAGTTATCCTCTGTTTCACCGGGGTGGGCATGCCGAGAAAAATGCGGGGTTGAAACATGTAAAAATCCTGGTAGAGGTAAATTAAACTTTTCATGCGCATAACGAACTCCTGAAAGGCTTGCTGAGGCAATCGTATTGCCATGATAAGCCAGCTGATGCGATATGAATTTCTTTTTTTCAGGCTGTCCAAGGGCATTCCAAAAATACCAACTTAGACGCGCCGCACAGTCAATCGCCTCTGAGCCAGTGCTAGCAAACCAAATTCTAGACATAGGGACAGGTGCCATGGATAGTAATTTTTCTGCTAATTCAATCACGCGTGGGTGACTTTTGTGATTAGTTAAGGGGTAGTAAGCTAACTCCATCATTTGCCGATGGGCCACGTCAGCTAGTCGCTCGTTTCCATAACCCAAAGCAATACACCACAAACCAGACATCGCCTCAATATAGTCACGTCCATGGATATCTTGAACCCACACTCCTTTACCAGACTGCATTACACTAGCACCACGCTGGGCATGAGCTGATAAATTGGTGAGCCCATGCACTACAGCTAGAGCATCACGGGTTGGCAGAGAATCATTCGTTGACATCAGGCATCCTTTCAAATCAAAGTCGTATTACCTATTAAATTAGCTCGATATTCCCATATCAAGACCAATAAACACACAAGTAGAATTTAGTTAAGTTCAATAGGTATCGATTAGGAATATCATCAAATTGTGAAGATAATAAATAAACAGGTAATTTCAAAAAAGTGTAATTGATGTTTACCAACTTCGCATATTCAAAGTGCAATTCAATTTGCCTTTAAATCATTCCTCTATGACCAATGTTCTTGAGCTCTACCCAAAGTTCATTAAGGCTTTGCGAGCTAAAGTACTGTGCAACCGATAACACATTATTTCATCTAATTGATCTTCGCACCAGATGCCTTCACAATTTTCAACCACCGGGCTGATTCAGACTCAATAAATTGGCCAAACTGGACCGGTGTGCTACTTAGGACATCCATGCCCTGAGCTTGTAGCTTTTCACGCACCGCAGGAAGAGCGAGGATACTAAGGATGTCCGAGTTGATTTTTTGAATTACTAAGTCAGGTGTCCCAGCAGGAGCCGCCATTCCAAACCAAGCAGAAACATTAAATCCAGGCAGGCCCTGACTTGCTAGACTAGGTACATCAGTCCACCAAGCAAGTGACTTTTCAGAAGTTACACCAAGCGCCCTTAATTTTCCAGCTTTCACCTGTGCAATTGCTACAGGCACACTAGCAAATGCCATAGTGACCTGCCCTGATAAAACCGCACTGACACTCTCCGGTGTGCTTTTATAGGGCACATGGAGGAGTTTTACCTGCCCCAAACTAGACATCACTTCACCACTCAAATGCTGTGAAGTGCCACTTCCACCCGAGGAATAAGATAACTCACCTGGTTTTTTAGCTGCCTGATCGAGTAATTCTCTAAGAGATTGGGCAGGGTTAGACGGGTGCACTACGAGTACATTCGGATTTGCCCCCATCAACATAATTGGCGCAAAATCTTTAATCGGATCAAAGGACATACTCGGATACATCGCAGCATTAATGGCGTGCGTGCTAATGGTGGCTAATAATAATGTGTGACCATCAGCAACTGATTTAGCTACAAAATCAGCCGCCACATTTCCGCCAGCTCCTGGCTTATTCTCTACGATTACTGGTTGGTTTAATTTTTTAGACCACTCGTCAGATACAATACGAGCCAATATATCAGCCGATGATCCAGGGCCTATCGTTACAACTATTTTGATGGGCTTCGTCGGAAAGGCAAAGCCAACATTCATTAACACTACTAACAGCGCGCAAAATACTGCTTTAAGAGAAAAAAACATACGATAAACCTTTCTAGTCAAATGACGGCAACAGCTTGTATTTCGATCACAATTCCAGGCCTTGCAAAGTGCGAAACTGTAATTAATGCGCTAGCAGGATATTTACCCGGACTAAATTTCTCGGAACGGATTTTTACAAATTGATCGCCAAAGCGGGGATCATTAATAAATACGGTCATGGTAACTAGATTGTCCAAAGTTCCATCTAATCTTCTCAAGGTCTGATCGATGAGAGAAAAACAAGCATGTGCTTGGGCAGAAAAATCCCCCGAAATATCACGTCCATCTAAATCAGTTGTAGTTGTCTGACCAGCTAGCCATATAGTTCGTCCGCCTTGCGTAATGACCGCCGGTGAAAAAGCGCGCGATGCTTGCATCGCATTTGGTTCAAGATAAGTTATTTTTGCTGAATCAGACATTATATCCTTCTCATAATTAACATGTAGCGACATGCTTATGTCAAAATATCATAACCGAATTACTTGCAATACTGCACTTTTTTAGGATACAGGCCTGATGTCATTAAAAACCACTATTCGTATTGCCTATATATCAGGGGGATTTCCCTTGTGGGCCTTGTATGTCGCCAATGAAAAAGGCTTCTTTAAGAATGCTGGTTTTACTTGTGAGTTTACCCAGTCAGCAACATCAAATGCCCAAATGATTGGCCTCCAACAAGGGCAATATGATATTGGGTTACAACTGCCAGATCATATTGTAAGAGCTACGGCTAATGGTCATCCAATGCGGATCATTGCTGCGCAGTCGCACCCACCTGATGTGGGGTTAATTGTCGATCATGGGATTCAAAATCTTGCGCAATTAAGAAATCAACGCATAGCAGTCGATGGGGCTAATACAGGATATTCAATCTTATTAAAAAAACTTTTGCTATCTGCAGGGCTTACTCTAGAGGATTATGAATTAATTGAGGTCGGTGGCACTAAGGAGCGTCTTGATTATATGAAGTCAGGTCAAGTAACGGCCTGCCTTCTCAATCCACCCTTTGATCAAGAATTAATACAACTTGGCTATATCAAGCTTACTTCAACCGTGCAAGCCTTTCCAGAATATCCAGGGCCGGTGGTTGCTGCCATGGATTCATGGATCAATCAAAATCGTAGCACGGCACTGGACTTTCAAAAGGCCTGGCAGGAATCCTGGGAATGGCTAATCGATCCGTTAAATACCTTACCTGCTATAGAAATTGCCATTCAACATTTGAATGCTACTGAGATGAGCGCCCAAAACACCCTCAAGAATATTCAAAAAAAGGGAGCTCCTGGCATCAGTCTAAAGGGCATTACCCAGGTGATTGATATGGTCCTTGCATCGCAGGATCAGCGACCAAAACCAGAAGAATTACTTTTTAGGTGATCATTGATTAGAGCAACCGCTTATTTCTCAATCAAGTTGATTTAGAAATAAAGTAGGCCTTAGGAACACTGGTATACCAAACAACTCCATCGCCAACCTGACCTGTTTTACAAACGGTTACTATTTTTTCCATGAGTATTTCAGCAATTTCGTCGTTACACACAATTTCTATCCGAATCTTTGCAGAATAATCTGTCAGTTCTTCTCTGATGTTGGCCTTCATCGTCTTTGATGGCGCACTACACCCCTCTACGCGCGTTACAGTCATACCAGGAAAATCTGGGGTTTCCATTAACATAAGTCTTAAAGCGGATAACTTATTTGGCCGAATTATTGCCTTTAATTCAATCATGCTTCTACCTCTTTATCTTCAAATGATCTATATAAAACTGGCAACACTAAGAGTGTTAATGCCGTCGATGTAATCAATCCCGCGATTACAACAATTGCCAAAGGACGGGTTACTTCTGAACCTGGGCCTCCGGAGAACAACATTGGTACAAGGGCTAACATCGCTACAGAGGCAGTCATCATAACAGGTCTAAAACGGTGCCCACAACCGTGCGATAAGGCATCTTCCATACTATAACCATCCTCACGTAATTGCTTAATAAATGAAATCAAAACAACCCCATTTAAAACTGCAATGCCCCATAAATTAATAAATCCTACAGTCGCCGGAACAGATAAATATTCGCCAGCTAGTAATAATCCAAATACGCCACCAATCGAGGAAAAAGGAAGCACTAAAATTATAAGACTTGCTAGTCGTAAGGATTTAAAGAGCATAAATAGTAAGAAAAATATTGCCAATATAGTTAGGGGAACAATAATCGTCAAGCGCGCCATGGCACGCTGCATATTTTCGAATTGTCCACCCCATTCAAGGCTATACCCCTCCGGTAATTCGATCTGCTGATCGATTAAACTCTGGGCTTCTTTAACGAAACCTCCTAAATCACGCCCTTCCACATTCACCCCAACTACTAAACGACGCCTACCTGACTCCCTAGAGATTTGGGCAGGCCCCTCAACCAAAGAAATATCAGCCAAATCGCGCAAGGCAACTTGGGCACCATCTTGAGAATATAAAATAATAGTTTCTATGGCATCAATCTTATCGCGATAGATAGAGGGATATCGAAGAACCAGAGGGAAGCGTCTCTCACCCTCATAGACTGTGCTGGCCTGCTTGCCACCAACAGCTGTCTCGATGACCTCATTAATGTCTGAAACATTAATACCATAGCGCGCTATGGCGTCTCGATCAATTTTAATATTTAAATAATTTTGGCCAGATGCCTGCTCAATCCGAAGATCATTACTACCTTTCATTTTGACTAAAGTTTGACCTATTTGTGAACCTAATTTCTGTAAAGTAGCTAAATCTTCACCAAATATTTTTACCGCAACTTGTGAGCGAACACCGGAGACCATTTCATCGACTCTTGCAGCAATTGGCTGAGAGATAGCTAATTCAATTCCTGGAAGGGTTTTTAGCTTTTCACGGATGAGTTGGGCGATAGCCTCCTGACTCAGTTCCCTTTCTCCAAGAGGCTTTAATGTCACGATCGGATCAGATTCGTTTGGCTGTCCGGGATCGGCGGGTGATTCCCCTTTACCAAGACGGGAAACGACCATCTCAACCCCTGGAATGGTCATGATCCTTTTAGTCGCCTCAAATTCTAATTTAATCGATTCATCTAAAGAAATATTGGGGGCGCGCGTAATTAAAGGGGTTATTGAGCCCTCTTGCATCACTGGAATAAACGCCTTTCCTAAAAATATAAAGACAACGATGCTGGCCCCTAAAGCATATATAGACCGCCTCACAACTGCTTGCGGATTAGCTAAAGACCAGCTTAAGCAGTAGTCATAGTAACGACGTAAAAATTTGATAATTTTTGTGTCTGCCTCACTGCCGCCTTTCAGAATATAGGAACACAGTACTGGCGATAAGGTAAATGAAAGTATCAATGAAATTGATAAAGCAATTGCGATTGTAATTGCCATGGGAGCAAACATTTTTCCCTCCATGCCCTCTAATGACAATAATGGCATGAATACTAGAATAATAATTCCAACTCCAAAAAGAACAGGCTTGCCAACCTCTGAGGCAGCTTCTAGAATAATTCGATTTTTTGATTCGCCCGACTTGAGTCGCTCACCCAATTTTGAAAAGGTATTCTCTACCACCACCACAGAACCATCCACCATAATTCCAATAGCAATAGCTAGTCCACCCAAAGACATCAAATTCGCCGAGATACCGTAACGGTTCATGACTAAAAATGTTAATAAAGGTGTCAGAACGAGCGTAGCGACCACGATCAGGGAAGATCGGACATCTCCTAAAAAAAAGAACAATAAAATAATTACAAGAATTACTCCTTCAATTAATACTTTTGCGACATTCGACATTGCCGCATTCACCAAATCAGTTCGGTCATAAAATGGCACAATCTGTAAACCATCTGGTAATAATTTATTTTCATTAATATGGGCAACTTTGATCTTAATGCGGTTGACGATTTCACGCGCGTTACCACCCCGAATCATTTGAATAATGCCCGCCACACTCTCTGTGTCGCCGTTCTTAATAGCCACGCCTTGTCTTATTTCACTGCCAACCGTTACCTCTGCAACATTTTTAATAAAAACCGGAATTCCTTTTACTTCTTTGAGAATAATTTTACTAATGTCGTCTGGCTTTGTGATTAAACCAAGCCCACGAATTAAATAACGTTCGGCATAGCTGGGTAATTGTCCGCCCCCAGAATTAGCATTATTTCTTGCTAATGCTTGATATACATCTTGTAAGCTAATTTGGTAATGCCGAAGTCGTTCAGGATTGACTAAAACTTGATACTCTCTTGAGTACCCGCCTTGCGTATTGATTTCGGCAACTCCTGGCACGGATCGTAACATGGGGCGAACAATCCAGTCTTGAACTGCTCGCCGTTCTGTTAATTCATCAATAGTTAATGCCCTATTCCGGTCCGAAGGGTGATCTAGGGTGTATTGAAACACCTCACCCAAGCCAGTTGAGGGCGGAGCTAGAACCGGTGTAACGCCTAAGGGCATTTTTGAGGCAACTTCAATTAATCGTTCTGTAACTAACTGCCTAGCGAAATAGATGTCTGTTTTATCATTAAATACCAAAGTAATAATTGCTATCCCGTTACGATTTAGGGAGCGCATTTCCGTTAGTCCTGGCAAGCCAGCCATACCTAACTCAATCGGAATAGTTACAAAGCGCTCAACCTCTTCAGGAGATCTACTAGGGGCCTCTGCAGCTATCTGTACCTGAATATTCGTTACCTCAGGAAAGGCATCAACAGATAAACGTTTTGTTGCAAATAAGCCTACTACAAATAAAGTACTAGCAAGTACAAATACTAATAAGCGCTGCTGTAAGGATAAGCGAACAATTTTTTCAATCATGCCATTAACCGCCACTAAGCTGACGCTTACGCTCAGTATTTAAGTGATATGCCCCATCAATAGCAATTTCTTGTCCATCATGTAACCCAGCAATAACTGGTCGATACCCCTGACCTTCAGCACCCAACTTCACTGGAATCATCCGATAGCGATTGTCATCTTGACGAATAAAAACGTGATCTTGGTTATCTTCTCTAAAAACCGCACTGGCTGGGACTACCAGCTTTTCCATCGGTTGGCTTTCAATTAACATAGTCGCTAACATCCCAGGCTTCATCTGGCCGTTTCTATTTGGTAACTCCATTCTGACAACAACCGTCCTGGTTTGCGTGTTGACGATAGAACTGACATGAGCCACCACTCCATCGACCTCTTGATTTCTAAGGGACGGAATGATTAAGGATGCCTTTTGGCCCTTACGGATTAAATACGAATTATTCTCTGGAACCTCCGAAATTGCCCATAAAGTATTCAAGTCTGCGACAGAAAATAATGCGTCTGCGGGCTGTACAACCTGACCTTTATTAATCTTACGCTCGACAATTTCACCCGTAATCGAAGTAACAACATTATTGATCGATTCGATTAATCCAGTTTTAGCTAAGCGATCAATACTTGCCTGATCCATTCCCTGAACCCGTAATTGGTCGTTCGCTGCTCTATACTCTGCTTTAGCACTTCTCGATTCAGACTCCCGCCTTTGTAATTCAGCAAGGGCAATCACATCTTCTTTATATAAAATAGTGGCACGATTGGCAGCCTGTTCTGCTAACTGATTAGCACTTTTAGCTTTTAGGTATATTAATTGGGATTGGGTTAACTCTGTGGAGGTGATCTTTGCTAAAACATCCCCTTGCTTTACCTGTTGACCAAGATTGGCATATATTTCGGAAACTCTACCCGTTACATTTGCGCCAATTCGTGACAAGTGTAGTTCATTAAAATCGATGCGGCCCGATGCACGCAAAACTTCTACAAAAGGTATTAACTCTACCTTGCCATCTTGAATGATGGCTCGTAAATCGTCATTTACAAAAACAATATTCGGATCTTGAACATTTTTAATGATTGGAGTTTTATCGAATATCTTGAAATACATTACGGTTACTAGGATAGCTAAAAGCAATGGTACTAGTAGTAATAATCTTTTTACTAATTGGGGTAACTTGTTGTATATTTTAAAAAAAGCTGTCATATTTTTCATATATCCATTTGTAATTATGTTGCTAATTGTGCAGGTTTAGATCTACTACTTCTTTGATCATTGAATTTTGAGCTTTAACAGAAATATTAAAATCGCTAATCTTTCTGACTGGGTAAATCATTCAAATCAGCGAAGGCTATCTAATTTAATGATCCAATCTGGACTTGCCCTTAATCGGTGAATTTCTGTCATGGCTAAAACCAAATCAAATCGCGCTTTAATTAAATCATTCCGAGCCGCACGAAAAGTCCTTTGAGCATCTAGGTATTCGAGCATGCCACGCTCGCCATAGCGATATGACACTTCGGCAATTCGCCTTGAACTGGAAGCGAGTTCTAACACTTCTTGATCTAGAATTTTTACTTGATAACGGGCTATTTGATACAACTTATAGGCAGTTTCTATTTGTTGCTCTAAGCTTTGAATTTGAGCCTCGTATTGATTTTTGGCTTTTGATGTATTCGCCAATGCCTCAGCGATATTTCCCTCTTTTCTGTCCCAAATTGGAATCTGAACGACCAAACCATACAAACGATCCGTAAAACTCGGATCGTTGAGCTGTTGAGCTTTAAAGGAAAATTTGGGCAAGCGCGAATTTTTCTCTTGACTCAGCTTGAACTCAGCTGCTTCAATCTCCGCTTTCACTTTTTGCAATTCGGGACTTTGCGTTTGAATTTCATTAAGTAATGCTGGTAATGATAGCGAAAAATCATCGTTAATATTTTCAGGAATTACTCGATAATCCACGGGTATCGCATGACCAACAACTTGTCGTAATTGACCACGAGCCTGCTCAACGCGTAATTTATTTGATTCAGAAATGACTTGTGCATTTAAAAACTCAGTCTGAGACCGGAGTAACTCAAACCGAGCTGTCTCACCAGTATCGTAGCGAATCTGCATGCGATCACGTATTTGTCTTGCTAAGCTTAAGTCTTCTTCGGATGCAATTGCCTCAGCTTCCCGACGCATTAACTCATAAAAACGTTGATATACCTTGGCGATCATTTCGATTTCAAACGCGGTCTGTGTGGCTTTTGCAACTCGGAGATTAGCCTCAGCAGCCTGAATTCTGGGCGAGCGACTATAAGGCATATCTAGAGGCTGAGTAACGGCCCAGGATGATACATTACCAATCGCTTGGGAACCACTATTCGAACGCTGTTGGCCCGAATTGATTTCAAATTCTGGATTCGGAAAAGCGCGAGCAATGATCGTTTGACCTTTAATAGAGTCATACTGGTCACGGGCAGATAAAACTTGCGGACTAGACTTTAAGGCAACTAGGATTAACTCATCCAATGAATATATTTGGTTGGTTTTTGCTGAAACAGAAGCAAACCAACATGTACAGATTGAAATAAAAAAAAGCCGGTAAAGAACCAAAATAAAGGACTCTGGATAAGGCACTACTATTTTAAAAATTAAAGCCCATTCAGCTTAAAGCTCTATAACAAGAGAATGCGCCCAATTTATTCATAGTAATGCTCGTTGAAAAATAAAGCTTAGACATAATAATCACGATGTTAAATACAATTATATTCCTAATAAAGCAGAATTTAGCTGATTTACTTTCAATTTTTTCCTACATGTAACAATACCTTTTATCGCTTTATTAGGTGGCCTAATTCCATTTAATCAAGGACTTCTCTGATTTTTTCAACAAGTATCCCAACGGGGATATCCCGCCGCTGATTAGCCATGATAGCTAAGTATTCCGATGCATTGAGCCAAAAGTCATCGATCAACATAAGCCTATTCGCTCTAGATGGTTATTCATTACGGATAGGAATAGAAAATATCAAGATCAAACGATTATTTTTCCAATAAGGTGGTTTTATTTTGAGAGCAGGCGCATGGCCTGTTCAACTCCGGAGACAGTTACTGGAAACATTTTACCTTGCACAATATTTTGAATGAGAGAGATGGAGTAGCGATACTGCCATGCACTCTGTGGCTCGGGATTTAGCCAGACAGCCTTAGGCCAACTTGTGATAATTCTCTGGAGCCACTGTGCTCCAGGTTCTTTATTATGATGCTCGACCGAACCCCCTGGCTGTAAAATTTCGGATGGGCCCATCGTGGCATCACCCACCAAAATCAAGCGCCAATCCGCATTAAACTTGCGTAAAACATCTTGGGTTTCAAAACGCTCAATTTGCCGACGTCGATTTGATTTCCAGAGATATTCATAAGGACAGTTATGAAAATAAAATACCTCCAGATTTTTAAATTCTGATCTAGCCGCTGAGAATAATTCTTCAACCCGCGTAATGTGATCATCCATACTGCCGCCGACATCTAAAAGCATTAATACTTTTATATTATTATGGCGTTCAGGAACCATCTTGATATCCAAATATCCCGCATTTCGAGCAGTAGAAATAATTGTTTCATCCAAATCAAGCTCTAATTGGGAACCCTCTCTGGCAAAACGCCGCAAACGCTTGAGAGCAACTTTAATATTTCGAGTACCCAACTCAATCGTATCGTCATAATCCTGAAATTGACGCTCATCCCAAACCTTTAAAGCGGTTCGGTTACCTGCAGAGTCTTTTCCTACACGAATTCCTGCAGGATTAAAGCCACTATTACCAAATGGTGATGTCCCACCAGTACCAATCCACTTACTTCCCCCCTCATGACGTTCATGTTGTTCTTCAAGTCGTTCCTTGAACATCTCTAAGAGTTTTTCGAGTCCATGTTTTTCAAGCCCAGCTTTTTGCTCTGCGGTCAAATTTTTCTTTAATTCTTGCATAAGCCAGTCTAGAGGTATTTCTTTACTTGGAGGGAGCATTTGTTCTAGTTTTTTATAGTAACTAGCAAAGGCACGATCAAAGCGATCAAACAAGGTTTCATCTTTGATCAGTGTCACCCGCGCTAAGTAGTAAAAATCCTCGAGTGAAGGTGGCATCAAAGGGGTAGAAAGCGCCTCGAGTAATGTTAAATACTCTTTAACAGACACGGAGAGTTTATGATGGCGCAGATGGTAAAAAAAATCAGCTAACATGATTTTTGGATTCCGTACCTTGTATCGGTAACTGGCAGTAATATCTGTGCCATACAAACTTATTCATGTTTAAGCACCTTGACCCAACAAGTCCAGTAATCAAGGACGAATGCATCTGAAATAGTCAACCGCGAGTCGACCCTGAAGAGCCACGAATACCAGCCCTTGAGGCCATCATCAAACGCTCTACCAGTTGTAAGTCTTGCTCATTTTTTAGTAAAGCACCGGCTAACATCGGAATTGACGAAGCCGTTTGAGCATCAATCTCCGCTGAACTCATTTGTTCAGCTATCAGCAAGCGTAACCAATCGAGAAACTCGGATGTGGATGGTTTTTTCTTCAGACCAGGCGCGTCACGCAAGGAAAAAAAAGTATCTAGCGCCGCTCGTAAAACATCCGCATGTAATTCTGGAAAATGGACATGCACAATACTACTTAGTGTTGTGCGATCTGGAAAACGAATGTAATGGAAAAAACACCGCCTTAAAAAAGCATCCGGTAGATCTTTTTCATTATTCGAAGTGACAATAACTAGAGGTCGATGCACTGCACTAATTGTTTCACGCGTTTCATAGACATGAAATTGCATTTGATCTAGTTCACGTAATAAATCATTCGGAAACTCAATATCAGCTTTATCGATTTCATCAATGAGCAAAACTACCGGCTCAGGAGCTGTAAATGCCTGCCACAAAACACCCTGCATAATATAGTTACGAATATCTTTGACTTTTTCGTCACCAAGTTGCGAATCCCGCAATCGAGAGACTGCATCGTATTCATACAGGCCTTGATGAGCCTTCGTCGTCGATTTGATATGCCATTGTAAAAGAGGACGCTCAAGAGCAACTGCAACCTCCTGCGCCAACATCGTTTTACCAGTGCCTGGCTCACCCTTGATCAGTAATGGACGCTGTAGCGTAAGAGCAGCGTTGACAGCTAATTTTAAGTCGTCTGTAGCAACATAACGCTCCGTACCGTTAAATTGCACATGTTTTTTGGGGGATGAATTCAAAGAGGTCATTAAAAGTCAAATTTAGAAAAGAGGTAAAAAAGCACGTTAACTCCAATTATCGTATATTTTGAATTTTTTACTACTCCGAGACGTGAACTACAAATCGGATTCTAAATGACCCGATTTTTTACTCAATCTTTGCAATGTTATTGATCATGCATGGATATTCGCTAAGACCGCTTGCACAATACTTTTTGCGTCTACTCCAAAATAATCTCTCAACACTGCCCGGGTGTCACTTCGTCCAAAACCGTCAGTGCCCAGCGTAATATACTTTCGCCCTTCTGGTATGTATGCTCGGATACTCTCTGGCACAGCATGCACATAGTCGGTTGCCGCAATAATCAAACCCGCACTTTGGAGAAGTTGTTGGGTAATAAATGCCATATCTGCACCTGTCTTTGAATCAATCTTTTGCGTCATTTGATTTTTTTCGACTAATTTGCCATCTCTTGCTAATTCACTCCAGCTAGTCACACTATATACAGTGGCATGAATACCCTGCTCGAATAGCAAATCAGCCGCTCGGATTACTTCATTTAAAATCGCACCAGAGCCCAATAAAGTAACTTGTCGATTGGTGGCATGCACTACTGCTTTTTGGAGTAAATAACAACCACGAATAACATCCTGTGCACATCCCAGAGGGACATTTGGTTGCGCATAATTTTCATTCACAAGAGTAATGTAATAAAAATAATCTTTTTGCTCTTCTAACATCTGCCGCATACCATCATCAATAATGATAGCTAATTCTACGACAAATGCTGGATCATACGCTTTGCAGTTGGGTATAGTAGCAGCGACTAAATGACTACTGCCATCTTGATGCTGCAAGCCTTCACCACTTAAAGTCGTTCTACCCGACGTGGCTCCTAATAAAAATCCTCTGGCCATTTGATCTGCTGCAGCCCAAATGGCATCACCAACGCGTTGAAAACCAAACATCGAGTAATAGATATAAAAAGGGATCATGGCCAGGCCATGCACACTATAGCTCGTGGCAGCCGCAGTCCAACTGGCAATAGCGCCTGCCTCACTAATACCCTCCTCTAAAATCTGTCCATCTAAAGCCTCTCGATAACTTAAAACAGAATCAATGTCCTCCGGCTCATAGTGTTGACCAACACTAGAATAGATTCCAACTTGTTTAAAAAGGTTAGCCATCCCAAAAGTCCTTGCTTCATCAGCCACAATGGGAACTACCCGAGGGCCTAAAATTGGATCCTTTAGCAGATTTCCTAACATCCGAACAAATGCCATCGTCGTTGACATCTCACGACCATCTGGACTAATAGCAAATTTTGCATAGCCAGATAATTCAGGGACTCGAATGGATTGACTATCCGTAAAACGTTTAGGTAAAGCACCTCCTAGTTTGACCCGTCTTTCAGTTAAATACTGAAACTCTGGGCTGTTTTCAGGTAGCTTAAAGAACTCCAAATTGATGGCTTGTTCATCGGTTAAAGGCAAATTAAACCGATTACGATAGGCAATTAAAGCGGCGCTATCTAACTTTTTTTGACTATGTGTAGTCATTTTTCCCTGACCCGTTTGGCCCATACCATAGCCCTTCTTCGTATGTGCCAAAATAACTGTCGGCTGACCTGGATGGCGGATTGCTTGTTCATAAGCCGCATAAATTTTGACAATATCATGGCCGCCTCTCTTGAGCTGATCAATCTGTTCATCGGTCAAGCCTTGCACCAAGTTGGCCAACTCTGGGCTTTGTCCAAAGAAATTTTCTCGATTAAAACGCCCGTCTTTGGCAGCAAAAGTTTGCATCTGACCATCTACTGTTTGAGCAAATGCTCGGTCTAGGGCGCCAGTTGTATCCCGCGCAAATAAGCCATCCCAATCACTACCCCACAAAAGCTTAATGACATTCCAACCAGAGCCACGAAATAATTTTTCGAGTTCATTAATAATCTGACCGTTACCGCGAACTGGGCCATCTAAACGCTGTAAATTACAGTTCACAACCCAAATTAAATTATCTAACTTTTCTCGAGATGCCAATGTCAAAGCACTCATACTCTCTGGTTCGTCCATTTCGCCATCTCCAAAGACTCCCCATACTTTTCTATGAGAACAGTCTAAAAGCTGACGATCTGTTAAATAACGCATAAAACGCGCGTGATAGATGGAACTAATCGGCCCAATACCCATAGAACCTGTTGGGAACTGCCAAAAATCTGGCATTAAAAAGGGATGTGGATAACTGGACAAGCCCTGACTGCCGTTACTTTTTGCCGTAATTTCTTGTCGATAGTGGCTTAAATCACGCGTATCCAGTCGACCTTCTAAAAAAGCGCGAGCATAGATCCCCGGCGCACTATGCGCTTGGAAAAAAACTAGGTCTTCGAATACCGTTTTGTCTCCATCAGTTTGCCTACCGCGAAAAAAATGATTAAATCCGACCTCAAATAAATCTGCTGCACTGGCATAACTGGCAATATGGCCGCCTAATTCACCATACTCACCATTGGCTTTTGCAACCATCGCCAAAGCATTCCAACGCATCAGCGACGCAAGTTTTTCTTCAATAGCTAAATCACCAGGAAAATGTGGTTGTTGATTAACCGGTATTGAGTTGACATACGGTGTTACTAAATCTGGTACCCAATTAATTTGATGCTTATTGGCAATCGTCGTTAGCTGATGCAATATAAATTTTGCGCGTTCAAAATCACCAGATGCTAAAAATCCTAAAAAAGCCTCTGTCCATTCCGCAGTTTCTATGGGGTCAGGATCAAGATCTTGGATATCAGATGGCTTTGAGTTAATTGGGGCATTCATTTTTATTCGTGGTTTATAAATTTAAGGGTTGATGGTCATTGAAATAGCAAAACAACTCTGTTCCATCATAAAGATTTTTTGACAAAATATGATGCTAATTATTGGTCTAAAATTCAATAAAACCATATAAAATGTTAAATAAATTAAACTTTAAGGAATTTTATGCCGCTTGATAAGACAGATATCAGAATCCTTAACGAACTTCAAAAAGACAGCTCGATGAGTAATGTCGAGCTAGCTAAACGTGTTCATCTGTCCCCATCACCCTGTTTAATGCGCGTCAAATCCCTCAGAGATCGCGGTATCATTAGAAATTATGTGGCGCTGGCAGATCCCAAGTTGTTGGGACTTGACCTCAATGTTTTTATCTCCATTAGCCTGAAAGAACAGTCTAAAGCTGCCTTAGCAGAATTTGAAAAATGTATTTCTGAGCATGACGAAGTCATGGAGTGCTATCTCATGACTGGCGATAGTGATTATCTGATTCGAGTAGCAATATCCGATATCGGCGCTTTAGAAAAATTCATCCTAGAACAACTCACACCAATTCCAGGCATCGAAAAGATACGTTCGAGTTTTGCACTCAAACAAGTTCGTTATAAAACCGCACTCCCCCTTCCTAAATAAAAAAGCTACTGATCTTCACATCTTCTATTTTTTCCTGAAACTGACCGAGCGTCTTAACTACCCATCACCAGAATAAAATGGCTTGGAATAAATACGCTAGCTCTTTATAATCGGGTCATCTTTCGCACCATTCTTATGCTATGCCCATCTAAATGAAAAACCTGTTCGTCAATCTGTTGAAATCTCACTCAGGGGTTTTCTTTGCACCTTGGGTATTACTATTCGTGCTTACTGGAATAATTCCTGCGATATCTTTCTCGCAGTCCACTAGTTCACCAAAGAAACAATCACATAGCCATCAACACGGCAAAGGTAGTCTAGAACTCACTCTTGAAAAAAATACTCTCAATGGTACATTAGAACTCCCTCTTGAAGCACTTCTTGGCTTTGAGCACGCACCGAAGACCTCGGCAGAAAAATTAGCGCTATCGACCTTAGAAAAAAACTTAGCATCGCTTCATTTATGGTTTACAGTAAGTAAAAATGCCAACTGTACTGAAAGCAAAACTAGTTTTGAACGCCAAACTAACAGTCAACATAGTGATCTCCTTTATACCTTCAGTTTTATCTGCGAAAAACCTGAAGCACTCCAAGAATTACACCTGTTATTTTTAAAAGAATACAAAAGAGTTCAAGAAATACAAGTATTCTATGTGAATCAAGCAGGGCAGCGCTCTATCGTCGTAAAACGAAACTCTCCAATCCTACGTTTTTAAGAATTCCCTTTGAATACGCTAAAAAATATTATCGAGGTGAAGAATTTAACTTTTGCATGGCCAAGATGTAAACCTCTGTTCAATCAATTCAACCTGCAAATTGAACGTCATCAAAAAACCTATATCGCCGGTGCTAGTGGCAGCGGTAAAAGTACCTTACTCAATTTATTAGCTGGAGTGTTAGATACTGGGCAAGGAGAAATTTGGTTTAATAACCACGCTTTTCATCAATTGTCCAGATCCCAAAAGGACAAAATTCGTGGGCAAGAAATGGGTTTTATTTTCCAGCAATTCAATCTAATTCCCTACTTGAGCACCCTTGACAATATTATCCTGCCTCTCAACCTATTTCACAGCCGTAAAAAATCCGCTCTGGAACAATTCGAATCAACACAAGACGCTACTGTATATTTGATGGATCGCCTCTCACTTCCCATCCAGCTTTTACGTCAACCAGTTTATCAATTATCAGTCGGTCAACAACAACGGGTCGCTGCTGCACGCGCTTTTATCGGTAACCCTAAAATTGTCATAGCCGATGAACCAAGCTCTGCACTAGATTGGGAAAACCAAGCGCAATTTCTCAAACTCTTTTTAGAACTTGGGCAATCACAAAATATTACCCTTTTATTAGTGAGCCACGATGAACGATTAGCGCCTCACTTTGACCAAAGAATCAATTTACCCAATGGTCTGGAGCGTTGATGCGTTATTGGATTTGGCTCGCCCTGCAAAGTGCTATCTCTCGCAAAGGTGCGCTGTTGATTATTATTTTTTCAACAGCTATTTCAGTCGCACTTTTATTAGCAGTACTGAAAGTACGAGATGATACCAAAACAAGCTTTACTAATGCCATCAGCGGCGTTGACTTAATCGTTGGCTCGAAAGGTAGTCCAACTGAATTAATTCTTTATAGCGTCTTTCATATTGGTCGACCTACGAGTTTAATTTCAGGAAAATCAATTTCTGAGATACAAAAGATCAATCAGGTTAAATGGCTAGTTCCTATCCAACTCGGAGATACTTACCGTAGTTACCCAGTGGTTGGAACTATCGCCTATTTCTTTGATTCCATCAAAGCTCAAAATCGATCCCTGACCTTTACTTCAGGTCAAGCATTTAGTGATCAAAAAGACTATGAGCTGGTCCTTGGGGCGAATGTCGCTAAACAATATAAGCATCGTATTGCGGACCGCATTACACTGTCCCACGGAACTGGCAAAGGACCGGCTCAAGATCATGCTGATAGCCCCTTTGTTATTACCGGCATCCTAGCTGCCACAGGTACGCCTATTGATAATAGTGTTTTTATTTCTATTCAAAGCTTTAACAACTTACACGACGGATCCAAAAATCTACAATTCGCGCAATTAGACTCAGCGCAATACACAGCCTTCTTAATTGGTCTTCAGCAGCGTTCTGCTGTTTTTTCTGTCCGCCGCCAAATAGACGCTCTAAAATCCTTTTCGCTGATGGCAATCATGCCTGGCGTGGCTCTTGATGAATTGTGGCAAACGATGGAGATTGCTGAAAACGCCTTAATTCTTGTTTCACTGGGCGTTGTTCTAACTAGTATCTTTGGTATCATAACCGCATTGATGGTCTCCCTCGAAGCACGTGGCCGAGAAATCGCTACGCTCAGAGCGATTGGTGCAAGGCCAAGTAAAATTTTCTTCTTGATTATTTGGGAAACTTTCATGATTAGCCTTTCTGGAATAATTTTTGGCTGGGCCCTCCTGCAAGCTACACTCCTAATTTTTTCTGATTGGTTTATGAAAGAATGGGGTATTCTGATCCAAAGTGGTTTACCGTCTCAAAATGATATATTAGCCATCCTTTCAATCCTTGCCATCGCTCTTTTATGTTCAACTCTCCCAGCTATCAAAGCTTATCGCCTTGCATTACACGAGGGATTAAATCCACCAAGTATATGAAAAAATTAATTGTTTTAGGTCTTTCTATTTTTCTGTCTGGTTTTTTGGCGCAAAACTCCCTAGCTAAAACCTATAAAGAAATATTTTGGGAAGAACTCATGCCACCAGATTGGGCTAAACAAATAGAAAAAGATTTCTCGAAAATGAAACAATTTGAATCCATGGAGGATAGTGATCCCAAAACAGATTCACTCTATTCGAAATTAAGAAAACAATGGGATGAAGCCCCTATTTCTAAAAAATATATTGGTAAACCAATTCGCATCGCTGGTTATGTCGTGCCCTTAGATGCGGATCGATCCAAAACGCGCGAATTTCTGATCGTACCCTACTTTGGCGCCTGTATTCATACTCCTCCACCTCCAGCCAATCAAATCATCCTTGTAATACCGCCGGCTGGCGGCTTAAAGGTCAGAAGTATGGATCCAGTCTGGGTCGAAGGTATTCTGACTGAGTCTAGATTGAATAACGATATGGGCGTTAGTGCTTATCAATTAAATGCTGCAAAGATCGCCCCATATAAATAATTTACTCGAATAAAAAATCCATTCCAAAAAAAATGAGGCTACTCCATAGAGATAAAAAAGTACTTGGCAAGGATTCGACATAAAAAATTACGTCATCACGGAAAAAATGGGACTTCCTTCCTCTGTTGCAATTCTCTTAACGCGTGCATACATCCTAGGTGGAATACTTTCCTGGTCAAGTCTTCCAGTAACACGCAACCCACATATTAAATCTACAACAACGACATCGTAAGGCGCATTGACTAAAAATCCAGCGGGTGCCCTTCGTATTGTTGTCCAAGTTACTAACTTGCCTTCATCCGCTACCTCAGTTTCTTTCAATTTGAGACAAAGACACTTTGCGCATACAGATACAACTTTGGCATATTGCTGCTGACATTTCGCACACTGATAGATGAGCATCACATATTGCCTCTTAAAATAGTTACCGTACAGGCTACGCCCGCACCACCTAGGTTATGTGTCATGCCAAGGCGGGCCTGCTGAACTTGATTTGAATGCTGATGTCGTAATTGCAGTGTCACTTCATAAATTTGACCAATACCAGTTGCTCCTACGGGATGCCCCTTTGCGAGTAACCCGCCACTCGGATTAATAGCAATATCGCCATCTAAAGCAGTCCTACCCTCTAGTGCCCAATATCCGCCTTGGCCTCTAGGTACTAAACCTAAATCTTCACTATCAATAATTTCAGCAATTGAAAAACAGTCATGTAACTCTACTAAGTCAATATTTTGAGGATTAACGCAGGCTTTTTCATAAGCTTGGGCAGCTGCAGTAACATTGGCATTAAATGAAACAAGGTCCTGGTGGCCACCTATATTGGGTGAGCCCCGGGTTTGTACCGACGCTAAAACCTCAACGAGTGGATGCTTCAAATGTTGGGAAATTCGCTTACTAACCTCCTTCGAAACTAAGACTACTGCCGCTGCACCATCTGAGGTTGGACAGCAATCAAATAACAAAATCGGATCACAAATAGGAAGACTCGCCGCAATTTCTTGCTCACTGAGTATCGCTCCCATCTGAGCCAGAGGATTTTTTAAGCCATTACTTTTATTTTTGCGCACTACCGCAGAAACATGCGAACGGCTTGTCCCATATCGTTCCTCATGGCTGCGCCATGCAAGACCAAAAAGTCCAGGAAAAGTTAACCCGCTAGGGCCATCATTCTCGTTATCCATTGCACAATTTAACGCTACAGTCGTTTGTTTCGTCGAGGCATGCGTCATCGTTTCAACCCCGACCGCAATAGCAACATCCGTTTGACCACTAGCAACAGCAAGATATGCATGTCTAAAAGCAATTCCACCTGACGCACAAGCACCCTCAACTTTCGTACAAGGTATTGGTGGAAGGCCAATTCGATCCGCAACCAGTCCTGCCAGAATTTCTTTACCATTGAGCGGGCCGCTGATAAAGTTTCCTAAATATAGCGCCCCAACCTCTTCTCTTTCGACTGTTGACTCTAATAACGCTTGTACTACTGCAGTGACCGCTAAATTTTCAATGCTTGTATCTGAATGCGTACCAAATGGAGTCGACCCTACTCCCGCAATATATACTTCACGCATGATTTTTATCCTGTAGTAGAGTTTTTCGAAGAACAGTTTTTAAAACTTTACCGTAATTGTTTTTAGGTAAGGAATCGATCAATCGATAAACCTTGGGGCGTTTGAAACGGGCAATATTATCTAGACATATTTGATCTAACTCGTCAATATGCAGATCAAATCCAGGCTTTAGAACAATGAATGCAACTACCTCTTCACCCCATTCTGGATGCAATTGACCAATAACAGAACATTCGAGTACGCTTGCATGACCTAATAATACCTCCTCAATTTCACGCGGATAAATATTCGAGCCACCACTAATAATTAAATCCTTCGATCGATCTCGCAAGCATAAATAACCCGACTCCTCTAAATAACCCACATCACCAGTCCAAAGCCAGCCATCCCGTATTGCTTGCGTTGTTGCTTCAGAGTTATTCCAATAACCCTGCATCACAGTTTGATTTCGTGTAATGATTTCGCCAATTTGCCCCATAGGCAAATCAAGTCCATCTTCATCCACTACTCTTACCTGTACGGCAGTTCTAGCAGGTCCACAAGTTGCAAGTCGGGCAAGATGCGTCGGACCACAATCACCCTGATGATCAATTTTTGATAATCCAGTGATCGTCATTGGACTTTCGCCTTGACCATAAAGTTGATATAGTTTTGGGCCAAAACAATCTAATGCACGCAACAAGTCATTCACATACATCGGTGCGCCACCATAAATAATAGTGCGTAATCCTGAAAATTGTTGCCCAGGCTGAACAAAATTAACCAGACGCATCACCATCGTAGGAGCAGCAAAAAATGTAATATTCTGAAAACAATCTAAAGCATCTAACATTTGCTGCGGATCAAAGCCATCAAAGATTACCTGAGTCCCACCACCTAATAAATGAGGAATACTATAAAGACCCGCTCCGTGAGAAAGCGGAGCAGCATGAAACTGAACATCGCCAGGCCTAACCTGCTCAATATCTGTGCAATAGATCAAGGACATCATCAGCAAATTATGGTGAGTAAGCATCGCGCCTTTCGGACGGCCAGTAGTACCCGATGTGTAAAAAATCCAAGCCAAATCATCTGCCTGAACATCAACACATGCCATAGGCTGCGCATCATATAAGTTGGCATAGTCTTGTGATCCAGCAATCAAAACGTGAACATGTAAATGAGCTTCAATAAATAACTGCCCCAAATCTTTTGCATAAGCCTCATCTAGGAGTACAACTCGTGCTGCACTGTCAGAAACAATGTGGAGTATTTCTTTGACATGTAACTTCGCATTAACAGGAACCACACAAAGTCCAGCACACCAACATGCTAACAACATGTCTAAATACTCTGGACGGTTTTCCATACAAATGACGATTCGATCTTTTGGACAAATCCCGTCTAGAGCTCGAATACCAGCTGCTAATCGACTGAATCGATTTGTAAAAGTTTGATAACTCACTGCCTTTAATGAATAACCATATTGATCGAGAAGCGTAGATCGAGATTTTTGATAGCGCCCTAAAGAATGATCAATTACTGCAATTGCACCTGGGTGTGCTTGAGCATTTTGTAGAATATAACTAGCAATGTTAGACATTCATACAACCTCTAAATTGAAGTAATACCGATTAAATAAGAATCATTCCATATCAAAAAGCAAGTGAAGAAAACCGCATTCATTTACGTAAACACTCAAAGGCATAACATCAGATTACTTCCCTAAATATGTTGCTCGGCTAATAATTTAAAATCAATAACCCCTTTTTCACCGTGCTCATTCACTAAGTCAGTCACCTGACGTATTAAAGCTTCTTCACTTTGATTAAAATCAAGCCCAATTAAGAATCCTTGTCGCGCTTTTAGTCCGGTTGGCCAGTACACTTCACAAATATTTTCGTCTGGGTCCTTAAAGTAACAACTAATGGCATTACCATGTGTAACGGTATAAAGAATGTTTATATTATTGGCTACAAATCTACGCCAATATTCAATCACATCCTTTAAGGTACTACAACGAAAAGAAATTTGCTGCAGGAGCTGCGCATTCAAGGGGACTGAACGACCAGCTGTTAATAGTAATTCATGATGCTCTTCTTCTGGATGGGATGACATAAATACGATTCCAGCCAGCTTATCATCATCACTAATTTGTAAACCGACTATATCCCGATAAAAAGCTACAGACTTCTGCAAATCACGAACATGTAATCCAACATGCGCTAAGCGCTCAATTGCGGGAGTTGCCATTATTTCTCCTTAAATGTTTATAAAAACGAACACTCCAATAAAGGCCATTGGAATGTCAAAAAGTCCTTACGATATGCTTACACGACTGGCATTTGTTAAGGGTAGCATCTCTAATGGTGTAACCATTCTTGGGCCTGCTGATACAACAGTTTTTGCTCAGGAGAGTTATGCTGGACAAGGTCTGCGGTGATCACTGCGCCATTTAAGGACTGGACATAAGTGATATGCCGATAAGCTTTTGGTAATTTTGCTAATCGATTACCATCTAATTGCAATATAACTGAGGGATCTACAGCGTCCATGCGGTCTTTTTCATGAATCGGGTCTCGTCTTGCAATACACCAAGCCCCTTGGTATTTAATAAATCGATCAAAAAATCTACACCAAACGGTGACATCCACTTCGATATCTGTAACAAAAGCCCGCACCATCAAGACTATGCGTGTCTCTGCTAAGGCTTTGTCACCAGATACCTCAATACAACTAGCGCCAATCGAATGCAAAGACGTTGCAGCATTGGGATTTTCACTGGCCTTCATGGACGCTGTAACAAACTCCTCTGCACTGCCTACTAGCCAAGTTGTTTTAACGGTCGCATTTGGGGCATAACAACTTCGTAAGCCCTCCCACTGCCGCGTATCTCTATAAAGACCCCAACGACGAACTACTTGCTCAATTGCCTGAATATCACTCACTTGAGAATCCATTTTCTTTCTAAAAAAACCATCTTGTAAAAAAGCGTCTTCATCATCAGCTAAGTAAGATTAACCAACAACTTATGCTTAAGGCATTGTGTGTCTTTTTGCTTTTTCAAAATAAGACATATCTAAAAACTTTTCTGGTGCCGGAGGATTACCACCCCATTGCCCTTCGATTTCCGCGCGTAAAGCGAGAACATTTTTAAATCCTGGCATATCAATTGCACAGTCTCTTGATAAGCCACTACCCTTCAACATCAACTCCTGATAGGTCAACTCTGTTAAACGGTCGTCTAATTTTAATTCACGCTTGAGGACTGCTAAAACTTGCTTTTTTTGAGCAGGATCTTGAGCGGCTCTGCAACCCTCAATAAAAGCTGCTAAATAACGCTCTAAGACTTGCTCATTAGACTTCGCCCATGATCGCAACACAAAAGCACCGGATGCCTGATAAGGGCCATACAGGTCAATGGTTCGTCCAAGACTTTTTGCGCCTCGGTCGCGTGCCACAAAATTCCATGGGGGATTGAGCATGGTTGCTGCTCCTGCTGGCGTATCTAAGCCCTTACTACGGATTTCAGAACCACCGATAGGATCTAATTTATAGTCGCGGCCATCAATCAAACCAGCATTTTTAAACATCTTGCGTCCAATTAAAGCGTATGCTGTATTCGGAGCATCCACCACATAAGTCCGACCACGAATATCAGCTGGCTTGTTAATATCCTGACGCACTAGTAATTCGTTCATACCACCATCACCACCAGAAACAATCACAACATCTACTTTAGCAACCTCAATCATCGCCACAGCGTTATCTACCGCGGCATGGGCTATATCAAATTTACCAGCAGCTAAACCAGAACGCTGCTGAGATGAATTGGGCGTGAATTGTAAGTTGACCGTAATTCCTCGACGGCTAAAGTAACCCTTTTCAAGCGCCATATAAATCGGAATATTACTACCACCACGAAACACATTTACCCGCAGTGTCTCTGGGGTATTTGCCGGCACAATGATCGGTGCAGTCGCAGAACACGAGACTAATAAAGATAAAGCACTTACTGCAGACCAAAAGGTTATTTTCTGGATAGATTGTTTCATTGGATCTCCATTCTAATTAATGATGTACTAATCAACGATTAGCATAAACTTGTTAAATTTGTAGTACTACTTGTGCATCTAAACCTAATTGACTGAATACTATTACATTTACATCCATTGCAACATATGGGTAGTCGCTGCCATATACTACTTGTGTCGAAGGAATCCGCGTTAAAAAAACAGACATTGGTGCTAGATATTAGCGTTCGCAATATCATAATAAAAAAGTTTGTTCAGCCTCAACCCAGTTGGATTCCAATTTCGTGGCATTTTTAACATGTTGCATCGCCAAACCCTTTAAGTAAAGTGCAGCGAGATGATAAGTTAACAAACCCTGAACAAGGGAATAAAGTACGTTTACATAAACTAAAAGGTCGAGATCTCATCAATGCTATCTCCTAGTTTTATTAATAATTTTTAAGAAAATTTATAATAATCATAATACCTGCTTCACCTATAAACTGCATCAATAAACTACTAAAACAATCAATCGATTATTTCACACCATCTGTCAAATAGCCTAAGCTAAGACCCCGAGCCTTTAACTTATGATGCAATCGTTCTTCACTCCAAGTTATCAACCCGCTCCACGAGCTTGTAGTGCCTTACCCGCATCAATAGCCTCGCGCAGTACTTCTTGATAATCTAGCCTAGTAAATTGCCCGCCACGCTGTAAAACTCGCCCATCAGCAATGACCGTATCGACATTGCGGGGCTGGGCTAAATTCACTAGAGCCTCATAAGGGTCAGCCATTGGCGCCATATTAATATCACCCGTGCGCACTAAAATCATGTCGGCTCGCTTACCCGGCGTGAGTGAACCGGTTCGATTGGCAATACCCAAGTCAACAGCACCGTCTAGTGTGGCTAATTGTACTAGTCGTTTTGCCGTGAGTGGGATGCGATTACCGACACGGTGACGATGTAAATGGTACAAAAATCGCATACATTGGAAAAAGTCTACATTGTAAGTACCTGTCAAATCAATCGACATACTCACTTTAACACCAGCCTCTAATAACTCAGCTAGCTGAATCACCCCAGCACTTGCAGGACGCTGTGACTCACCAACCGGAGACATACTATAACTAACGCCTCGGTTATGTAATATTTTTCGTTCCTCTGCAGTCGTAAGCAAGGGATGAACGAGTTGCACATCTGAGCCCAACAAGCCATTCTTTTCAAGTAACATGATCGGACTAGCACCAGAAGTATGCATCGTAATCGGTAACCCAAGAGCCCGAGCCTGCGCCCACTCCTTGCGAGCAGTTTCAACCGAAATATTCCCACGCAGTGGGTTCGTAGCATCACCAATATTGCGTGAGCAAAAACCCAATGTCAACATGCCATCATTAGGCATCCACTGGCTCTTGATTTTGGCTAATCCAGAAAAATCCATGGGTAAATTATTAGGGGCTCCTTGGGCTGCACCATATGAAAAACGCCCACGAAGTCCCATATCACGCATCGCACGCAACTCGGCATCAGCATGATCAGCAGTGGCAATGTTATGCGCCCAGTTATGAACCGTCGTAGCGCCGGCGCTAATTGCCTCAGCCATACCAAGTCGAACACTGGCATAGTGATAAGCTGGCGTAAAATGACGCCCCAAAGCACTAGTGACCGGAAAATATCCGCGCTTATTATCGTCTGTACTCATCATCGGACGCAATAAACTTGTCCATAAATGCCAATGCGTCTCTACAAAACCTGGCATACAAATCATACCGTTCGCATCCATGACTTTAACTCCGGGCGCATTAATTTCTTTGGCAATGGCCACAATGACACCATTTCGAACATGAACGTCACCGCGCACAAAATCACCAATCGAGGCATCCATCGATAATATATTCGCCCCACGAATAACAAACTCATCTCGGTCTACAAATGATTCCCCAATCGCGCTAGAATAATTGCCTTTTTGCGCACAACCAAAACTCGTCGCTACCCCAGAGACAGCAATTGCAGAGGCTACTTTGAGTAGACTTCGCCGTTCACTATTTAGCTTGGTCATTTTGTCTCCTTTTTATATTATTACTATCAATATACTATAGATTCCTACTCGATTAATTGGACTCAAATACTTTAAAGCCACCAATCACTGCAATCGATGGCAATCGATATTTTGAAAATTACTTCCTTACATAGTCTCGGGAAAACCCTAATGACCCAAATTTTATAAACCATCTCATAACTTCAAAACATCCGGGTTTGTTATGCAAATCTGTGGCGCAATCGTTCCTATCATCCAAATAGTCTGGCATTGCAAGCTCATTTCACACACAGATACATTTCTTGAAGATCATAGTAAACGTTATTCAAACGATGCAACAGCCATGCCTTTTAAGGGTAAACTAGTTTAAATAAACAAATCATCTTCTCTAGGAAAACTTATGCCTCCCAATTTTTATCGTCACCTACAACTGATTACTTTGGCCATTAGTCTTTTCTCTATGTCTAGCCCCTTCGCCCAAGATGTGGATTATCCAAAAGGGCCTGTCAAATTAATCGTTCCTATAGGAGCAGGTGGAGGAACTGATATTTTAGGAAGAAAAGTTGCCCAAAAACTGACTGAAATCTTAAAGCAATCGACTTTTGTTGAAAATAAAGCTGGTGCAGGATCATTGATCGGCACTGACTTTGTCGCTAAAGCATCGCCTGATGGATATACGCTTCTCGTGGGTGGATTGTTTAATATGGTCATGAACAAAGCACTCATGAAAAACTTACCCTATGATCCTGCAAAAGATTTTGTTCCTCTAGGCTATGTTTCATCCTACCCTTTTGTCTTGACACTGCGACCTGACTTTCCTGCAAATAACCTTGCTGAAATGGTTAAAGTGATGAAAGAAAAGCCAGGACAATACTCCTACGGTTCAGCTGGCGTTGGAACGCTTCAACATGTTTGGGGAAATATTTTGTTGCGTAATTTAGGATTGGAATTAATTCATGTCCCATTTAAGGGTTCTCCTCCTGCCTATCAAGAAATGATGGCTGGTCGATTAGATATGATATTTGATAATGTCTCCTCCAGTAAAAGCTATGTTCAAACAGGACGCATCAAAGGTATCGCTGTCTCTAGTGAAAAGAGAACTCAAGCTCTTCCCAACCTACCAACAATTAATGAGACTAACCTGACTAAATTTAATGGTGAGAGTTGGTTCGGTATTTTTGCTCCAACAGGAACATCTCCTGCAATTGTTAATAAACTCCGCGCAGCCATGGCACAAATTAATAAAGATAGTGAATTTAATGCCCAGATCGAACAAGATGGAGGTAGATTACTCAATATTCCTGCGAGTCAACAACAAGCCTTTTTACTCGATGAAATTAACCGCTGGGTACCGGTGGTAATGAATAGTAATATCAAAGTGGATTAAGACTATTTATTGAGATATTTTTCTTGCAACTAGGACAACAAATGAGTATTCCTTTAAAATAAAAATACCGATTGAATCCGGTATTTCACCACTATACCAAAAACAATTGATAATCATTCGACCTAATCATCGTATTACTTGGCAAGGTGATGATCTTCCCACCAATCCTCAATTGCCTCTAAAGCATATTACTGGTCAATAATAATGTTTTCATCTTTTCCTTCTCCTATTTCAATCATGAAAAAATTTATCGCACTTTTTCTTAGTTTTTTTATTTGTATAAATGCTTTCGCGCAAGCGTATCCTGACAAATCCATCAAAATTGTTACTTCTTTTTCTGCGGGCAGCGGGCCTGACGCCCTACTTCGTAATCTCAGCGAAAAAATAAGTAAATCGATTCATCAAACTGTCATCGTAGATAACAGACCAGGAGGTAATGGCTGGATTGCAGCTGATGTGGTTCGTAAAGCGCCAACGGATGGGTATACCTTCTTACAAGTTGACAATACCCATGTAGCCCTGCAGCAACATCTATTTAAGAAAATGCCGTTTGACTTTAATAAAGAATTTGAACCTGCGGCACCGATTTTTTGGACAAACTTCTTTATCGTCGTTCCAATAAACTCCCCATGGACAAGTGTCGCCGACCTCATTGCTGCCGCTAAAGAGAAAAATGGTCGATTATCATTCGGGTCTTGGGGCGTGGGAAGCGCCGCCCACCTCGGAGCTGCTCTACTTGAATCAGAGATCGGATATCCGATGCTACATATTCCGTTTAAAGAAACTCCGCCAGTCTATAACGCCGTTGCTAGTGGAGACATTGACTGGGCATTCGGCACCGCTGCATCTGCAGGCCCCTTATTCCGAGGAAAAAAAGTCAAATTTTTAGCAATCGCTGCTCCAAAAAGACTCGATGGCTATAACGATGTGCCAACAGTGAGTGAGGCCAGTGGCCCAAAAAACTTCGAACTCAAGACCTGGGTAGCCATTTACGCGGCTAAAGGAACGCCAAAAGCAGTGCTGGATAAATTCAATCAAGAAATGCGACTGGCTTTATTGGATCCAGATATTCAAAAAAATATGCGCACTTTTGGTTTTGAGCCATGGTTTGGCTCTCCAGCAGAGGTCCAAAAGGAAGCAGACAGCCAATCTAAAAAATTTGCGACAATTGTAAAAACTACCAAAATATCGATTGACTAATAATCTGAATGACGCAGTAAACAATTCAAAAACTCAAAATAGTTCTTACATAGCTTTAGGCTATAAAAAAGTCAACGCAGACTATCTGATTTCATACACTCCAAGTTTTCTATGCAGTGGTGCTTCATCAACCATAAAAATATATGCAGGCTCGGTCGACGAGTGATTCTTTAAGGTAACCGGAGTATATCCAGGAGCGCAGCAAGTATCTGCGATTGAAAGTTTAAATTGCTCTGCTGCAATATGCACAGATATTTCCCCCTCAATTACGTGGTAGACCGATGCTGGCGATCTAGCCGGTAAAGTCAGAGTCTGATCAGGCCGTAACATCAGCGCATAAAACCCGAGAATATTTTCGGCGTCTTGGCCAGTCAGGGGGTTGACATAAGTAACTTGCAAAGCCTCAACCGGAGGATCCTGTTTTGCCATCACTTCTAGACTAGCGCGTACGTCCGCCCAAGCATAACGCAACATCGGATACTGACTATTACTTTTGGGATTAAGACTTGTGGGTAAGACGCCACCATGAACATATAATTTGCTTAATTGACCATTACTAACGTTTTGGCTCTTACCCTCTTCGTGATAAGACGTCTCCATGTAATAAACAATCGGCAGATCTAAAACATCTAACCAAATAACTGGTTCTTGACCTTCATGGCCATGCTCGTGCCACAAACCAGTTGGCGTCAAAATCAAATCACCACGATGCATCTGTAATTTATCACCATCAACCGTTGTGTAAGCGCCCTCACCCTCGACAATCATCCGCACAGCGTTTGGTGTATGCCGGTGGGAAGCCGCATACTCTCCTGGCAACAGCAACTGCATTCCTAAATAGATCGCCGAACTTGCTTGCATTTTTTCGATCCCATGACCAGGATTAGCTAATACAAGTACCCGACGTTCTGCTTTCTCAATAGGCGCTAAATCCCCTGCTTCCAACAGTAATGGCCGAATCGATGCGTACTCCCAAAATATCGGCTTAGTCTGACGTGTAGGAATTTTGGGAGGCAGAACACCGCGTAAACTCGGCCATAAAGGAACTAAATTTTGCTTCAAAAGCTCTTGACGATACTCTAAAGGCAAATCTTCTAGGCGTCCTAGCTCTTCCATATTGAATTCCTTATTAATCTGCACTAAATGCTTTATCGTGAATTATAACAATCATCGATTAGAACTAAAACTTGAGATACGCTAGATTCATCGTGAAAAATACAGAAAATAGTCTAATAGTAATATAAATATTTGATGTGCATATTACATTCATGTCGCTAGAATTGGTGAACTAACTTCTGGTCTTACTCTAGGAGCCACAAAAAGCCATGTACTGACTCCGGAATTCTACCTGTTAAAGAGCTAGGCTTTGAACCAATGAATGTGAGAGATGGTGGGGCTTTATGGCACCAAATGGAATATCTAAGGGTGCTTTAAACTGGACTTGGCAATGCTTTAAGGACAATTCTCGCTATGGACGCTAACGCTGAGCAAAATTAATCCAACAGCAAGGAATTTAGCCAGAATAAATGATTTAACAAAGATTGCTTCTGAAATATTTAAGAAACGCCTAACTAAACCGCACTGTTTCAACGCCCTCGACAATAAAGGCGTGGAAATCACAAGCTTCCTGCCTGACTTCTTTAGCCTGGGCATATTCTGGTGAATCAAAGAAAGCTTTCGCCAACTCTTTATCTTTAAACTCCAAAATTACTACGCGTGAATGTGGCATCTCACCTTCAACAACCTCGATGTCGCTTCCGCGAATAACAAATTTTGCACCATATTGCTCTGCAGCTGCAGCGGATAAGGTTGCATATGCAAGAAAATTCTCTTGATTGGTGACGGTAATTAGGGCAACTAAATATGCTGACATATATTCCTATTATTCTTATTAAATTCCTACAATTAATTTACTGAACTTCTAAAATTCATATAACTTTGATAAATAGTACTCGCTATCAAATGATAGAGCAAGGTTTGTTAATGCTCTCAAAGTGCGCTTCACTAGCGCTGAGCAATTGGTAAGAAACTACTTTTTTTAATCACATAGGGTGCTACTAGCATCCACAAAAATGATAATCCCTGCAAGATAATCAGTACTTTGAAAGAACTATTGATAGCTTCTGATTTTGTACTGCCTTGCAGTATCAACCAATCAATTAAAAATCCAATTCCCCACTGAATCATAAAAGCTCCTCCAAAAATCAAAATATTGATCGATGTACTTGCCTTACCACTAATCGATCTTGGAAAAAATTGATTAAATATAGACTGTCCCAGAATAAAAACCGTCGATAACAAAGCAAATAAAAATAAATAAATTGCCGAATATTCTTTCGGCACATAGAATGCGAGCGCCTGCATCAATAATGCTAAGCCAGAAAAGATAGCAACATATTTAAAAGTAGATAAACCCATCTGATGCAGGATTCTCGGAATAAACATATTCGCAGCGTAACCTAGCAAAAGCATTAAATTGAATAGGAATAAATAATTAGCAACCTCAGGCTCAGATAAGCCAATGTAATCTCTGAACCAGTTCCCTAACCAGAGTGTTTGAATTGCGTAAAATCCGCCGATATTGAATATTCCCATCGGAAATACTTGTTTAAAGTTACCACTTTGAATAATAGGTAAATACCCATGTAACCAATCAAAGGATTTTTTTTGCTGATTTTTAGAAACGACTGGGGTCGGGTCCGATGCTTTTGGAATTCCAAAATAAATGACAAATACTGAAGTGACTAACAAGACCACCATGATCCAAAATATGCCCCGCCAACCTAAAGCAGGCAAAGCCACTTGGACTGGGATCGTCATCAGCATAGCTCCTGCCGTGCCACACATTAACATCGCAGAAGCTAAGGGTCCTTGTTGTTCTGGTTTAAACCACCGCCCATAAAAGGCAAAAGCACTCATTAGGCAAGCGGATACCCCGATTCCAATAAACCATCTCCCAAGAGTCAAAAAAGATACCTCTTGAGCGGTTACAAAGAGCACGCTACCTAGAACAGCAATCAGTAACAAAAAGCTTTCAGACTTTCTAGATCCATATTGATCTAACCAATGCCCAAGAGGCAATTGCATTATAAAAAAACCAATAAAAAAAGCCGCCGACATAACTCCTAGAACCGTATTACTAATTCCCATATCAGCGATCAAATTGGGCGCTATGATCGCATTAATACCCCGAATACCATAAGACAATAAATAAACAAAGGCAAAACATAAAAAGATCCGCAGTCCAAGCCATCCTTGGATTGGATACATCAGAGTTTTACGCGGTGTTTGCAAAGGAATATTCATGGGCGTCGTGGACTAGCTTAGCATGTATTTGAAAGGAGCCCTCTTTCAAATAAGTCATCGATACAAAGAAATTGGATCACTAATTATCTACATCTTATAAGTTTGATCTTACAATACAGGTGCTTCATATTCTTTAGATAATTGAGGATTTAGATTTACCTCAATCTTCTTTCATCCCGGCAGATTTAACAATCAATTCGCAATTATGATTGGCCTTCATCAATCAGGTCATCAATTTTTTGAATCACTTCTTGCATTCGAGAAGGTTCGGAATAATAATCTATCGCCTTCCTAAAAAGAGGTCATTTTCCCTGCTGCTTGAAGTTCAATGCGCCAAAAAATACTTCGTTCAAGTTTGTTATATTTCTAAAACTGGATTTCTTAGCGGAGCAATCGGCAAATGCTCTTTTCTGACTAAAAAATTACTTTCCGGCTCGCCACTCCTTAAACGCCTAACTAACTCATCTGGATCAAATTCAACACCGATTGGATTTTGGGCAAAGCCCGGACCATTCATAAAGGCATTCGCGTCCTCATTCGTGGCGTAAACATCTACTTGAAATTCCGAACGATTACCGTCCGGATCACCGTAGTAAAGAGAGATCGTTACACCGTGATGTAAGCACCAATAAGGTAATATTCCTAGGCCTTTGAGGTAATCATAATTCTCTAACAAATCTCGCAAACTGGTATAGGTATAAGCGACATGATCCGTTCCGACGCGATCAACTCTGGTCTTGCTACCCTCAGGATCAAAAATTGACATATTAAAAAAAGCTACACGATGGTGTTCTTCATCGTACGTAACAAAAGCAATGACTGGGTCTTTATGCTGAACCTTAGCGCCAAGAACAGTTTGATACCAATGAATCATCTTTTCAAATTGATATGTTCTATAAACGATGTGAGCAAATTTATTTGGACTTTTAGTGGGCATAATTTTTCTACCTTTATTCCTTGAACGTTATTCATTTTACACAGGATTATTTGAACGAAAACAGACTTAATAGTAATTTTTAAATATAATTTGTGCGTATTTACCCTAAAGCAGACAACTTCATGTAAAGTACCCACACCGTTTGATATAAACGCATTAATCTTTAAAACTCCAACTAAATAAACGAATTCAATCATGAAACTAACCCTGACATTTTCTCCCATGGCCTGTTCCATTGTGCCTTATGTTGCACTCACTGAGGCTGGCGCCACATTTGACACCTTGCCAGTGAACCTATCAAAACATGAACATCATGAGCCGAGTTACTTAAAAATTAATCCCAAAGGAAAAGTACCAGCACTCATCATCGATGGTTATCCTTTAACTGAAAATACCGCTATTCAAATATGGATTGCGAATCAATTCCCCCAGGCTAACCTCCTTCCTAAAGATCCTCTAGAATTTGTCAAAGCTGTTTCTATTATGTCTTGGTGTGCAGCGGGTATTCACCCAAAACTTACCCAACAAGCCAGGCCTGAGCGATATTGTGACTTACCTGAATCAGCTGCTAGTGTGCAAGCTCTTGGCTCTCATTCATTATTTGAAATGCTCGAAATTGCTGATGGTATGTTAGCCAATCGAGAGTGGTTTTTTGATCATTTCACAAGTGCTGATACCTATTTTTACTGGAGCTTTCGTCGAGGAACTCAATTTAAGCCGGACCTCAGTCATTTTACAAACTGCATGGCCCATATGCAGCGCATTGAACAACGACCAAGTGTTCAAAAAATGTTGGCCTATGAAAAAACTGTTATCGCGCAATTTAATAAAACCTGAGCTCAAAGAAGCTGTTTCCAGTGACTAAATAGTCTTTAATGACAATTCGTTCTAAAATTGTCATAAGTAACTAAACTGAGGTCGCTGGATTGATGCTTTCGCGCTTTAAGATTTGTATCGTAACTCCTGCCCCACCAGGAAGCCTGCACGGAAATCGCTTTACAGCGCTTCGCTGGGCAAATTTTCTGAATAAATTAGGACATCGAATTGATATCCAAGAAAACTGGAGTCATCAAGCTTGTGATGTCCTCATTGCTCTACACGCTCTTCGAAGTCACCAGGCAATACAAGCTTTTAAAACCGCATTTCCCAATAGGCCAGTTATTCTCATCCTCACTGGAACCGATCTTTATCGGGATTTAGAATCCCATCCTGAGGTTCTTATCTCCATGGCAATGGCTGATCAAATCGTCACTCTGCAAGCCCAAGCGCTGGAGTTAATTCCTCTGAAATATCGCGCCAAAGCATCTGTAATATATCAGTCTATGCCTGCCTTGAATAGACAATGTCCACCAAAAAATTCATTTCTGGTTTCAATTATTGGCCATCTTCGCCCTGAAAAAGACCCTTTTTGTATTGTGCGAGCCCTACCATCTATTCCTGCTCAAAGCCGGTTACGCGTCGTGCATATCGGACAAGCAATGGATCAAGACATGGCTATTCAAGCCCAAGATGCGGTTTCTTCAGAAAAAAGATATCAATGGCTTGGAAAATTAACGCATGCGCAAACGATGCGCTGGTTAACTCGAAGTCATCTAATGGTAATCTCAAGCCTCATGGAGGGCGGAGCGCATGTTGTTTCGGAAGCAGCAAGTATTGGTATACCGATAATTGCCTCAAAAATTGCCGGCAATATCGGCCTTCTCGGATCGGATTATGATGGCTATTTTCCAGTCCAAGATCATCAACAATTAGCAAAACTAATCCTGCGGGCTGAAAGTGATCAATCCTTTTATCAGCAGTTAACTCAACAAGTTCAAGATCGCCAAAACCTATTTAAACCTGATGAAGAACACTTTGCAATAGCAGCGCTCATTGCAAAATTGTCAATATAGCTATCTGCTTGGTCAGTTCAACATTTTTTATTTTTGAATGCTGTTATAGAACTGTTACACCCGAGCCAGGCTCAAATATGCCAACTTTTTTAGCCTGCGTAAATCCATCCTGAATAAATAAATCCAAAACTTCTTGCTCAACTTCAGGCGAGCAAGCAACGAGTAAGCCACCACTCGTTTGAGGATCAGTTAATAGATTTTTTTGCCAATTTGTAATGCCAGATCCTAAAACAATCTCATGACCATAACCCAACCAATTACGTTCTGACGCTCCAGTATAAATATCCTGTTGCACTAAACTGGCGGCTTCTTCAATAACAGGCACTAAGGCCATCTTGATCTGCGCTTTTAATTGCGCCCCACGACAAAACTCGAGTAAATGTCCCGCCAGCCCAAACCCAGTAACATCAGTCAGAGCATGCACACCAGGCAGTTTTGATAAGGCGAGCCCAGGTTTATTGAGTTGAGTCGTGTACTCAATCATTTTCCGATAACCATTTTCAGATAATTGCTCTTTTTTCAAAGCCGCACTTAAAATTCCAACGCCAAGCGGCTTACTTAAAATAATACTGTCGCCAGACTGTGCACCATTATTTCGTTTTAATTGCTTCGGATCAATGAGGCCAATCACAACTAATCCATAAATTGGCTCCACTGTATCAATCGAATGGCCGCCAGCAATTGGTATGCCCGCTGCGGCACATACAGCCTCGCCTCCAGCTGTAATTTTTTGGACTACGTCCATCGGTAAAACATTAATCGGCATACCCAATAAAGCTAAAGCAAATAGAGGCTGAGCTCCCATCGCATAAATATCTGAAATCGCATTTGTAGCTGCAATCCGACCAAATTCATAAGGATCATCCACAATCGGCATGAAAAAATCGGTCGTAGCAACAATGGCCTGCGTTTCATTGATTTGATAAACAGCCGCATCTTCATTGTTCTCAGATCCGGCAAGCAGCGCAGTAGGTAATTGGCGAAAAGGAGTTGATTTTAAAATTTCACTGAGTACACCCGGCGCAATTTTACATCCACAACCACCGCCATGCGATAGCGAAGTTAAACGACCGTTATAGGACATATAGGGACTTTGTATAGTTGAATAAAGAATTTTGATTATATTGTTTTTTGTAATTTAAAGAGCGCATGTCCTAAAACCACAAAACATATCAAAACGGTCCGGGCCGAAGAAGTTACGAAACCCAGTCCGGCGTAACCGAGGCGGAGTAAACGCACTAAAACCCTTTAAAACACGGTAATTACCATCAAACCACGGCTTTGAATACTCCACATACGGATCCGTCGAAAAACCCGCAAATGGTACAAAAATACTGCTGGTCCATTCCCACAATCCTGCTAGTTGCCACTGCGTCGATGGTTGCTTCATTAAACTAAATAATTCATACTCAGTAGGCAACCGGCGCCTTGCCCAATGGCAATAGTCCTGAGCAGCTAGCTGGGATATATGACGAACAGGTCTTGCTAAATCAATCTCTTGCCACTGCTCAAAATGCCGCTCATACCAATGCCCACTATCCTTTTTCCAATATGCTGGTTTTTTATGCATATCACCAACCTGCAGTTGGTGTTCCACATACTCGAGATAATCCGCATTGAGGACGGGTAAGCTGGCTATCTGAAATTCTGGCACATGGACTACATGCGACCATTTTTCGTTATCAAAAATAAAACCGCTGTTCGGTTCCGCGCCAAGGATCAGAGAACCACTCGCTACCAATATATCCTCGGATTGATGCCCTAACTCCCCCGTCAGAAAAGAATTAGTTGAGGTA
>CAIQHU010000046.1 GCA_903871735.1 uncultured beta proteobacterium
GAAGCTGTAACCGTGTAATCCGCACAAAGCATCAATCCACCAATCACCGCAAGTGCCCTGCTGCTATGCTTGGCAGAAGAATAAACGCCACCGCCATCAGGATATTTTCTACAGATGATCAAATAGCAGGCACCGACTAACATCAGAATAATGTTGACACAAAAAATATGAATGAAGGAAGCATGGCGAGAAAAGAAGAAAGCTAAGCCTAAAACATATAGCCTACTGGTACCCAGATCGCCAAAAAGCATGGGGCCTGCATGGTACCAATGTAGTTCACGGGGCCTGTTAGATCCTATTTCAGCCATTAGAATATCTTGCCGATCCACTAATTTTACAATGCAGTTGATTATAATTTCTTACATAACAATCTTAGGGAACATTTTAAAAGCGTTCCCACCCACAAGCAAATATTCCAACCTTGTAATGCCAGGGCAAAGCATTCTTGGGGAACCCGCATAACACGCAACACAGCCTAATCCTTATTTAATACATGGTATGCAAAAAGCCGCTAGCTTATAATAAAAATTACATTGATAGAAATTAAATTGTAAAGTGATGAGTAGTATCAAAGAGTCAAACTACTTAACCGCTCCAACAATTGTTGGGGCATTTCATTTGAAATAGTTAGGTACCAAAATATGAAGCCACGACTCTATCTTGAAACTACAATTCCAAGTTACCTTACATCTCGGCCTAGTAAAAATTTAATTGTTTCCGCCCATCAACAGATTACAAGGGAGTGGTGGCTTATACGGCGTGATTCATTTGAAATCTACACATCGCAATTCGTAACGGATGAGGCTGGGGAAGGAGATAAAAAGGCGGCACAAAAGCGACTAGAATTACTTCTGCCTTTTTCGCTACTGAATGTCACGGAATCTGTTTTGCAACTCGCATCAGCATTTCTTGACAAGGGAATTATTCCAGAAAAAGCGGCCCGGGATGCAGCACACATTGCCATTGCCGCAGTTCATGGTATAGAATACCTTTTGACATGGAATTGTACGCATATTGCCAATGCAATGATATCAAAGAAAGTGCAAAAAATCTGCGAACAAAACGGATTTTTATGTCCGGTAATATGCACGCCAGAAGAATTAATGGAGAATTATTAATGACCCCCGATCCAATTCTCGAGGAAGTCCGAACCATCCGCGAGCAACTAGCTGCCCAATTCCAATTTGATATTCGCAGAATCATAGAAGACACACAAAGGCGACAAGCGTTGTCCAAAAATAAAATTGTTACTTTTGAGCGCCCTAAAATTACCTTGCATCAAGCCGATGAAAACAAAACATCCCCCTAAAAGGATTAATACACCCAGATTTAACCCCTAAAAAACCAAGCGACAAAAGAACTAAAATGCCATTAAGAAATAGGCAGCAACCACTTTGGAAGACCAATTCCAACAACCATTAATTTGCCAAGATAGGCTTGCGCTTCAGGATTTTGAAACCCCGTCTTAGGTGTAACCATCGTAGCAGTGATAGTAGCTTTGATTGTCGGATCCGAGGCAGTGCCTGTATCCGCATCCAACC
>CAIQHU010000047.1 GCA_903871735.1 uncultured beta proteobacterium
CTGGCGGTGTTTTATCGCCATTCAACAATACCCATGATTTTACAGCTTTTTGATAATTAGATAAATTTGCAAGTCCGGCGATATAGCGTCTGCGAATGACATCTTCTGGGATGTTATGCGCACCCTGTGCTACTCGCTCAGCTACACGAGAAATTGCTAACTCAGGCGAGCTTAGTGCAATAAACCAGAGGGTGCAATGGACTTGGGTCTGTGGTTGTGT
Source organism: uncultured beta proteobacterium (assembly GCA_903871735.1). Taxonomy (GTDB): domain Bacteria; phylum Pseudomonadota; class Gammaproteobacteria; order Burkholderiales; family Burkholderiaceae; genus Polynucleobacter. The sequence goes on from CAIQHU010000047.1 coordinate 221, forward strand.
AAGCACATTGTCACAAGGCATAACGGTAAGCTATGGTATAAAACATCCAAAGAGGGTGGTGCTATTTTCGTAATGGAGCTACCAGCGGCAGTCTAGAAACAGGATAAGATATCCTTAGTCCTGGTCGATTCTGCCTTGGACAAGCAAAATTCACAATAACCAATTTTTGGGGCTATTTTAATTAGGCCTGATAATAGCTACCCTAAGGGATTCCTTGAAAATGAAAACAGCCAATCTCTCAGCGATGACACCCTTGCTGGTATTAAAGTTGATAATGGTTGCCGTATTTTGGGGTGGAGCCTTTATCGCGGGAAGAATTTTGGCTCAGTCCTTGCCAATAATGACAGCGGCATTTGGGAGAATTTTGATTGCCTCAATATTGCTAGTTATTGTTGTGATAAAAATAGAAGGAAGCTTGCCACGCTTAAATCGCAAGCAAATATTTCTCACTGCTATTTTAGGTTTTACAGGTGTTTTTATTAACAATATTTGTTTTTTTGGAGCGTTAGCCCGAGTACCAGCGGGGCGGACATCTTTATTTGTAAGTCTGACCCCAATTGTGACTGCTATTTTGGCGAGTTTCTTCTTTAGAGAAAGGCTTGGAGTTCGTCGCTGGATTGGCATACTGGTCGCGCTTATTGGCGCCATTGTTGTGATTACACGCGGCGATTTGGTCAGTGGTATTACCGATATCAATCAGTCAATTGGGTTAGGTGAATTAATGATGATTGGTGCTGTTTTTAGTTGGGCTGCTTATACGTTAATTTCACGCGAGGTCATAGAAACGCTTTCCCCAATTGTTGCCACTACTTACAGCACTTTGTGGGGTTTTTTCTTTTTAAGTATTGGTGCCCTTGGAGAGTTCAAAGATATTGATTGGGTACTTCTTGACTGGCGTGTTTGGACATCAGTTTTCTATTTGGGCGCTTTTGGAACTGTTATCGCGTTTATTTGGTTTTACGAAGGTATTCAAGCGGTAGGTCCCTCACGTACAGCAATTTTTAGCAATTTGGTTCCAGCATTTGGGGTTTTATTTTCCGTTTTATTGCTTGGTGAACCCTTATTAATTTCAATGGTAGTTGGAGGTCTTATTACAGCCTTAGGCGTTTCGCTAGTTAATAGGAGTTAGAGAAAAGTATCCTGATGCCCTGGTCGATTCCGCCCCGGGCCAGCAAAATTCAAAAAATGAGAGTTATGTGATTGGTTTTGTGATTAGATTGGGCTAAGCGTTACTTAAAGTAACGCTTGGAATAAATGTAAAAGCTGGGCATGGATGGAAAATTTAATTAAGCAGATTTTTTAAGTGTTCTGAAAGTTGTTCAAGACATGTCAGATTGTGAATCGCCAGCATTTTGTTGCAGACTTTTGATACAGCAGTGGGCCCGCTAGCGATTGGTTCAAAAGCCTCATAGCGCATGAGAGGATTAAGCCATAAAATACTTCGCGTACTACGCTTAAGTTTCTGTAATTCGGCTTGAAGAACATCAATTGGACCAGTATCTAGAGCATCAGTAATCATCAGTACAACTGTTCTTTTACCAACACATAAATGTTGGTATTCTTGGTTAAGTTGTTTTAGGCAAGTTCCTAACTTCGTACCACTAGCAAAGTCATGAATATCCCGATTGATTGCTATTAACATTTTATCTGTATCGCGAATCTTAAATGAGCTACTCAGATGGGTCAGACTAGTTCCAAAACTAAAGACCTCAGTTTGGGGATGTGTTTTGGTTGAGGCGTGCAAAAAAGATAAAAGCAAGCGCGCATAACGCTCCATCGAGCCAGAAATATCAACTAAGATCAATAGCGGCAAGGGTTTTTTTTTTCGTAATTGCCGAAAGATCTGAATTGGATCTCCTTCTAACCTTGATGCTTGTTGAAGGATTTTTTGAAAAGCTAATTTATTACCTACATTACTTACTTGATATCTTCTTGATAATATTTTCGGAAAATATAGAGGTATCTGACGAGCCAGATTTTCCACTAATTGATACTCTATATGACTGAGGGTATTAAAATCTGCATTTTTCAGCCGATCCGAATCACTGAAGGTCATACTTGCATCTAATTCGATTTTTTGCGCGTTTTTAGGACCGTTGAGTTGTTTTGTGTTGAATAACTGAAGAGACTCCCTAGCGCGGTTATTTTTTTTTCTGTGGGTTGGTTTTTCTTGATTACGAGGGAGCATTAGCCCCAGTAATTTATTTTCGAGATTGGGATCTTTAAAATATAAATCAAATAAGTCATTGAATACCTGTCGATCTTGATAGCGACCGACGATGACCGAAAATAAAGCAGCTCGACAATCTTCACGCTCCTTAATATCTATTAGTTGTAAAGCCTGTAAAGAGAGAGCTATTTTTAAACTATCAACGGGTATACCAACTCGTCGTAAAGCTCTGCCAAAGCCTAATAAGTTTTCATTTAATTTACCGCTTCGCGAATCACCTAATTGAGTTTGCATGTCTAGTGCAGTTAGATTATTTCAGGCGTTAGAAGATCGCTGACAAGTTGATCGTTAAGCGAAGAGATATCGTCGCGTTGTTTAAACAAAATACCCGCGGTGTCATGAACAATTTCTGGATCAATAATAAGAGTATCCATTGCAATCAGTGCCTTTGCCCATTCGATACTCTCTGCGATACCAGGTACGCGCGTGAATTGTTCTCTGACTGATGACTCTCTGAGACGACTTATGAATAAAGCAATTTGCGCAGTTAATTTTTCAGGTGCATTTGGTAACATAACTTGTAGGATTTCTAATTCACGTTTTCGACTCGGGTAGTCAAGCCAGTGGTAGAGGCAGCGACGTTTGATAGCATCATTCAGCTCGCGCGTTCGATTGCTTGTTAATATAGTTATTGGTGTCGTCTGCGCTTGAATAGTCCCTAATTCCGGAATTGTGATTTGATATTCTGCTAGATACTCTAGTAAATAGGCTTCGAATGGCTCATCAGCTCGATCGATTTCATCAATTAATAGAACTGCTCCGGGTTTTGAACATTCAATTGCTTGAAGTAAAGGTCGTGAGATTAAATAACGGCGCTGGTAAATCTCTTTTAGCACGGAGTCTTGATCATCGCCTTGGGCTACTTTTACATGCAGTAATTGTGCCGTATAGTTCCATTCATACATTGCTTCACGTTGCTCAAGTCCGTCATAGCATTGTAAGCGCAAAAGAACCCGTTCGAGGGCCCGTGCTAATGCTTTTGAGAGCTCTGTTTTCCCAACGCCTGGCTCTCCTTCAAGAAGAAGTGGACGCTTTAACTTGAGAGCTAAAAAAACGGAAGTTGCTAAGGCGCGATCGGCAAAGTAACCTTCATTTTTTAGAGCAACAATTACTTCATCAACACTATTAAATAGTTTTGAACTCAAAATATCAAGCCATTGAATCAATTACAGCTTGTTTAGTTTGGACGATAACTATAGCTGCCTTGTAAGCTGCTGTTGCATGTAAATCACTACTAAAGTTATCCGCGTCGATTGCAATAGCTTTTACTGCTTCTGAAGAGTATTCTTTATTCAGAGCTGCCTCAAGACCTGAGTGGCGATAGACACCATTGATCGATCCCGTAATGGCAACGCGTACGCCACTATTATGCTTTGCTACATAGACACCAACCATCGCATAACGGGATGCTGGTTGAACAAATTTCGCATAAGCGCTATTTTGAGGAATTGGAAAACGAATCGCTTTGATAATTTCATTTGCATTGAGGGCTGTGGTGAAAACTCCTTGGAAATAATCATCTGCGACAATTTCACGTTGATCAGTGATGATGGTTGCATTCAGAGCTAATACCGCACTTGGATAGCATGCGGATGGATCATTATTAGCAACTGAACCACCAATAGTACCCATTCGACGCACTTGCTTATCGCCAATATGGCTTGCAAGATAAGAGAGTCCTGGAATATCCTTTCGTAGTTCCGCATGACTAGCAACTTCAGCATGACGAGTCATGGCGCCAATTATGTAATTGCCACCTTCTTTTTTAATGCCAGCTAGATTTGGAATATTTTGTAAATCAATCAGCTCTGATGGGCTTGATAAACGGAGTTTCATGGCAGCAAGCAGTGTTTGTCCGCCAGCCAATAAACGAGTATCACTATTCAAATGTTGGGTAGCCTCGGCGATACTTGATACTTTTTTATAATCAAATGCGTACATATCTATCCCTTATCAATTATTGTTTTGCTGCCATGATGGCTTCCCAAACACGATGAGATGTTGCTGGCATATCCAGTTCTTTCACGCCAAGTGGGCGCAGGGCATCTAGTACAGCATTGATTACTGCTGGTGGCGAGCCAATTGCCCCTGCTTCACCACAACCCTTGGTTCCAAGAGGGTTGTGTGTACAAGGTGTGCAAACATGACCAATTTTAAATTCTGGGAAGAGATCCGCACGCGGCATGGTGTAATCCATAAAGGATCCAGTTAATAAATCACCCGAATCTTCATCGTACACACAATTCTCCATCAAGGCTTGACCGATTCCTTGCACTAAACCGCCGTGAACTTGGCCTTCAACAATCATTGGATTGATAATTGTGCCAAAGTCATCAACTGCCGTGAATTGATCTAAATGCACCATACCTGATTCAGGATTAACTTCCACTTCGCAGATATAAGTTCCTGATGGGAAAGTGAAATTAGTCGGATCGTAGAAAGCTGTCTCGTTAAGTCCTGGCTCTAGAGTTTCAAGCGGATAGTTGTGTGGTACGTAAGCACTTAAAGCAATCGCACCGAATGCAATCTTTTTATCGGTCCCTTTAACCGTAAATTCTCCATTAGCAAAATCGATATCAGTATCACTAGCTTCTAACATGTGGGCGGCAATTTTCTTTGCTTTAATTTCAATTTTATCGAGTGCTTTCATAATCGCAGCACCACCAACTGAAATTGATCTTGAACCGTAGGTTCCCATTCCGAAAGGTACTCGACCTGTATCGCCATGGACAACGTCTATTTGATCAATCGGGATACCAAGACGTGCAGCTACAACTTGAGCGAAAGTAGTTTCATGCCCTTGTCCATGGCTATGTGAACCAGTAAACACCGTAACGCTACCGGTTGGATTGACACGAATTTCTCCCACTTCAAAAAGACCCGCACGCGCACCTAATGCGCCAGCGATATTACTTGGTGCAAGTCCGCAGGCTTCTATATAGCTACTGTAGCCAATCCCTCGGAGTAGGCCTTTAGCTTCGCTTGATTTGCGACGCGCTTCGAACCCAGCTACATCAGCTAAAACATTCGCTTTTGCCATAATTGCTGGGAAGTCGCCAGTATCATACTGCAATGCGACTGGGGTTTGGTATGGGAAAGTCTTAATGAAATTACGGTTTCTGATTTCATCTTGGGAAATACCTAGTTCCCAAGCACACCTAGAAACCAAACGCTCAAGCAGATAAGCAGCCTCAGGTCTGCCTGCACCCCGATATGCATCTACAGGAGCTGTATTTGTAAACCATGCATCTACCTCAACATAGATTTGTGGAGTAGTGTACTGTCCA
>CAIQHU010000048.1 GCA_903871735.1 uncultured beta proteobacterium
GATAAATGCTCACTAGCACTCAAGAAAAACTGCTGCTCTAGCGCCTCTTTTCCGAGATTTTCGTGAACGAGCGCTCTTTTACTCCAGGCGCTAGTCCAATCCTCCCAGCGATCAATTCCTTGGGTCACTTCTTGAAAATCAGTCAGTAAAATACCATTCGAGACAAAACGTGGCGCCCAATGTGCAATAGCTGACTCAACTCGGGGATCTTTACTCATTAAACTACTGTCTCCTTAGGCAAATACCGTCATACAAGACTCGCAAAGTACCCGCGAGAAATGCATGCTCGTTTTTTTATAAATATAGCTTCTATCATATCCAAAAAACATAACTAAGCAATCAATTTTTAAAATCCCTAAAAAATATCATGCAAAATCTTTGCATAATTAAGCTTTTTAGTACTACTTTGGGACGATACAGCTAGAAACGGAAGCAAGTCTTAGGCTACAACCTACTTTTATCAACGAAGTTATACAAACTACTCCAATAACAGAATCACAGTGGGTATTTCACATATTGCTTGATGATCCAAGTGGTCTAGCTTTAAGCCAAAGAGTTAAGGCTTAGGAGTTAGGGCTAAAGAGCCAACCTAGCTTAGGATCGAATTAGGCCTTCGTCGTTGCAGCAGAGTAGACAGCTTTCATCATACATTTACCAAGGGCTGTAAAGTAACGCTTGGTCTTTTGGGTGGTCGTGACAAATTTCTTTCGACCATCTGTACCAACTTTGAAAGAAATGAGCCCCATGGTTTTTAAACGCGTCAAACGCTGATGCAAGGTTGCAGGAGAGGCAATTTGATTTAATTCTAGAAGTTGCGTTACCAACAGTTGTTCGCCATTCCTGGTTTGAATTTCGATGTGATTAATCAACTCTTTCTCTATAGCATCTAAGGTATGAATCGGAGTCGAAGTTTGTAATGCGCTAATCAAATTGACAAATCTTAAATAAATTTCGTGGCTATTTTCTTTATTTTTGCTGAGCTTAATATTTTTTTGCATAATTCTCACAGTAAATTAATTTATAATCTTAAAATGTTATTATCGCAAAAAATTTTTAATAGCGCATCTAATAATTTACTAATCATTTTTGGTGTTGCCCTCGCTTGGTGTGCGGCTTGGTATCTGAATGATTCTTTGTTTCACTTTGCACAATTATCAGCAGTCTCTTCAGCGATTTTTATGCCCGCAGCCCTGAGGATTATTTGTGTACTTCTCTTTGGCTGGGCTGGTGTCCTTGGCTTACTAACTGGGAGTTGGTATATTACTAGCCAATTGAATGATTCGATTCTCGAAGCACTCCTTTTAGCTTCCTTGTCATCCTTTCCTGCCATGCTGGTGGTCACTGGCAGCCTGTATTTTTTAAAAATTAATAGGGACCTATCAAATCTTCAACCGAAACATATTTTAATATTAGGAATAGCTAGTTCTGCCTGTGATGTTGCGGCACACATGATCTATTTTGTTTCTACCAAACTCGATGTGATTGATAATGCGCTAACCATGTTCACGGGAGATTTAGTCGGAACCTACCTGGTTTTTTTGATCATTAATGTTGTATTAAAGATACGCGCCGCATTCTAAGCTCTACCCGTCCGATTTTTTTCCACGTTACAAGACGAATTTTCTGGAAACCTTCCCTGAAAGAGTTACCGAAGTGGGACTTACATGCATCATTTTTGCAACTCCTCAAATCCTTGCTCTTGAGAAAAAGTAGCTTCATAACCACAAACTGATCTCAGTTTTTGACAAGACACCGTAAAAGGGTAACCCATCATGCGGACCATTTCTCGCACTAAAGGAGGATTGCCTGGGAGTGGTAAGTATCGCCAGCCGTTTTCGGTAAATTTAGCTAAAGACCATGCATTGCGTTGAGAAAAAGACATGCTTGGGATATGAAACCCACTCGCCTGAAGCCTTTGCGTCATCCATGTTCGAAAATGGACCGGTTTGGCGTCTGCAATAAAAAAAACCTCCCGCGTCACTTGACTATCTAAGGCTAATAAGATGCCCAAACATAAATTGCCAATATAACAAGTGGCATATAGGTAGTCTCCCTCCTCAAACCAACCAAAACGCTTACTTGCAACTGCTGGCCCTATTTGGGTATCTACCGCATCTCCTAAACCCCATACAAAAGCTGGGCGAAGTACAATCGTCTTCATATTGAAGGTCGTACCGTTTAGTACAATTTGCTCCGCCAATGCCTTTGATCTCGAGTAAGGCAATATCGCAAGATTAGTCACAGGTAAATCTTCTTGGCAGTCATACATGGCTTGAGGCTCTTGCATAACAACCGAAGCCGCGCTCAAATAAATGAACTGAGAGACTCCAGCAACCTGGGACGCAATGATTAATTGCCTAGTTAGCTCAACATTATGGCGTTCAAAAAAAATGTTTGGGCTACCTAATTTTAAATAGGCAGCGCAGTGAATAACAGCTTGGCATGAACTTAATTCTGGACGCAGTCGATTCAGATCGTGAAACTCTCCTAACCAAACTTTTGCCCCTAGTGCCTCGATTGCTAGGGCATCTCCTAACGAACGTATCGCGCAAGTAACTGTATGACCATCTTGAACTAAGCGACGCAAAATATGGCCGCCAATAAAGCCAGTCGCTCCAGTTAAAAAGATCTTCATACTCAGCTGAATTATTCGCTAGGATTTTTTAAAAAATCTTGTAAATAAAGCAAGTTTCGATCCGCACCCTCTTCTTGAGGAATATGACCAATATTAGGTAAAGCTTGCAATTGTACTTTGGGAATCAAGCGCATGTAATCATCCGCATTTTTAACGGGTATCAGCGCGTCTTGCGCCCCCCACAACAATAGAGTTGGAGCCTCTATTTTTGATAAGAATGGCGCTGGATCTTGGAGGACTGTCTGCCGCAAACGCTCAATCATGGCTCGCCGATTTCCTGGTAAAAGCATGAGCTCGTAATAGCGCTCTAGTAAAGTCAGGCTTAAATTATTTTTATTGGCAAAGGCTGGTTCAAGATTTTTCTTTAAGACATACAAGGGTAAACTCCATTGCAATAACTCGGCCACAACCGGAACTTGTGGTGCCTGGTCATACTCAAAGCCATAACTCGCAAAACCGTCTGGCGATATTAATACGAGTTGATGGACCTTTTGCGGGTGATTAGCCGCAAAATACCAAGCAATTCGCCCACCAATCGAATTACCAATCACGGTGGCCTTTGGCACCTCCAGACGCTCCATGAGAGCCAAGATAATCGCATTGGAGCGGTTATCGCTATAGTCCGATCGTGGATCCGGACCCGTTAAACCAAACCCAGGTAAATCAAATCGGATTACCCGGTAATCTTTTTCTAGTTCAATCGCCCAGTCATCCCAAGTGTGCAGACTCGAGCCAAAGCCATGGATGAAAATTAACGCTGGGGCTGCCTTTTTACCGGTATCTCGATAATGTATCTCCATACCTTCTATGAAAATATTTTCGCTAGGCGCTTGACCATATTTTTTCTCTAACAGGTCTCGGTCCATATCTGGCGTCCACAACAAGAATCCGGACGCAATAATGCCGCCCACTAGAGCTAAAAACATAAAACGCCAAGATAAAAGAAATTTAGTCAAATCGAATACGAATAGTAACAGGACTAACTAATTATGCATTGAAAAAAATTATAATAGTTGCAAGCTATAGGTTATCTGATTTTTTGTTTCTCACAATGGAGCGCAATATTGGAGCGCAATATTTTTTCGACTAGGAAAAAATTAGCTAATCAAGTTGAATGCCCGCTTCACGAATTAATACAGTCCATTCCATTTGCTGGGTTTAATATATTTTGTTACCTGCTCTGGGTTACCACTCATTACCGTACTGCCATTTCAGCAAATTTTTGGATTAAATCTGGCTTGAGTAAAGCCTTGGTTGCAGCTTCATTGATTAGCCGAACGGCTTCTATTGGCTTACCTGCAGGGCCAACAAGCACCTTCCAATCGGTTGCCTCAAATCCTTTCAAGCCTAACTCAGCAATAGTCGGAACCTTCGCCAAGACACCAATTCGTTTACTTGAACTAACTGCTAAAGCCCTTAATTTTCCTGCAGATAGCATTCCAATGACCGCTTGTGGCGTAGCAAACATCCAATCTGTTTGACCACCAAGTAAATCAGTGATAGCGGGTGCTGCACCCTTGTAGGGAATATGTAAGAACTGAAGCCCAGTTCTTTTAGCCAACATCTCACCTGCATGGTGACCGACTGTACCAATTCCAGCACGCGCCATTTTTATACGATTAGACTTTGCCAATTCAACTGCCTTGAGAAGGTCCTCTAAACTTCGCCACGAACGACTAAAATCATCGGAACTTCAGCCACTAAAGCAATTGGCACAAAGTCTTTATCCGCATCAAACGGCATTTTATTGAATAGTGCGGGATTAATTGCTAAATTTGAAGTCTGACCCATCGCTATCGAATAACCGTCAGGCTTCGCTTTTGCAACTAAATCAAGCCAATATTACCACCCGCACCCGGTTTATTATCAATCACAAAAGACCATTTATATTCTTGGGTAATTTTATCGATTAATTGTCTTGAAACAGTATCTGTGCCACCACCCGGAGTAAATGGAACATTCAACCGAATGGTCCGCTCTGGAAAATTTTGTCCAAATTAGAAAAAAGAAATAACTGCCAAAATACTAGCAATCATTTGGGGGCAGAATTGTTTACATTTCATTTTTATCCCCTTGTTTTTCTACCCGAATTGTTTGTTTAGCAAGCAGTTCTTGAATCTCCTCAAAACTATACCCGAGCTCTGCCAAAATAGTATTTGAATGCTCTCCCGTTTTCGGGGGATTAAAACGAATCGGCAAACGTTTGCCATCCATCGTAATGGGTAATAATGGTGTTGTTACCTCTTGCCCTGCTTTTAGTCCATCACTAATAATTATCTTAGCAAGACCGCCTGTGGCATTCAAATGCGGATCATCAAATAATTGTTCTGGCCGCGTGATTGCTGCATATGGCAGACCATGATCGGCAAATAACTGACTAATTCGTTGCGCACTGTAGGACTGTAGACGAGCTTTAATTAAAGGTATGAGGGTTGCTCTTGACTGCACACGTTGATTATTCGTCGCGTAACTCGTGTTTTGAAATAAATCTGGCCAATTAAATATGTCACAAAATATTTTCCACTGCGTATCTGAGACAACCGCTAAAAAAATCTTCTCTGCTTGCGCAACTTCAAATACATCGTATATGCCCCATGCAGATATTCGGCTAGGCATGGGTTTTGCAGGTTTTCCCGTAACAGCATATTGCATCATATGCTGACCAACTAATAAAACATTGTTTTCAAATAAGGCGCTTTGAATTTCTTGCCCCTGTCCCGTAAGATCCCTTTGCCGAAGAGCTGCCATGGCCCCCATTGCACCAAATATTCCACCCATCATGTCATTTACTGAAGCACCCGCCCGCAACGGTTTTTCTACAGTCCCAGTCATGTAAGCCAACCCACCCATCATTTGAACCACTTCATCTAATGCCGTGCGATGGTCGTAAGGACCCGGCAAAAAGCCCTTATGGCTAACGTAAATTAAACGCGGAAATTGCACTTTTAAAGAATCGTAGTCAAGTTGTAATTTTTTCATCGTGCCTGGCTTAAAGTTCTCGCAAAGAATATCAGCTGTTGCAATTAACTCTTGTACGATTTTTCTACCTGCGGGTGTATTGATATTTACAGCTATGCTTTTCTTATTGCGATTAAACATCGAAAAAAATCCTGCCCCAGATCCTAATAAGCCCCTTGTTTTATCCCCATCCATTGGCTCAATTTTGATGACCTCCGCTCCAAGGTCACCAAGCACCATGCCACAAGTTGGCCCCATCACCATATGCGTGAACTCAATAACCCGAATACCAGCATAGGGCAATGACGTTACCTGCGTTTGATCTGTTGACATAAGTGTTCTATCTGATAGAATTTAATTCTATTATTAAAACACAGGTTGACCCTGTCAGTAAATGCCAAAACCTTCATTAAAAGCACATGCAGTCAGAGTGCCCTTTTCTTACTCCGGGGTAGCCGCAGTCGATAAAGCCTTAGGAATTCTGCACTTGTTTAACCCACAACAGCCAGCCTTATCACTAGCCAAGATTGCCGAGCTTACAGGGCTATATAAAAGTACTATTTTGCGCCTCCTCGAATCTCTAGAATACGCGCAATTACTCTTTAAAAAACCGGATGGACACTATATTCTCGGTCCTAGTATCGTCCGTCTTTACCAAAGCTATCAAGCCAGCAACACCTTTGAACTCATTGCTCTTGCCGCCTTACGTGAACTTACCGAAATTACCCAAGAAAGCTCGGCTATCCATATTCGGCAGGGTGAGCATCGGCTTTGTCTTTTACGTGTAAATTCATCACAAGCCCTTCAGGACCAAATCAAAGTGGGGGATTTACTTCCTATGCATCAGGGCGCTGGAGGCAAAGTCATCCAAGCGTTTGAAGGGAGGAAAGGTAAACTGTTTGACCAAATCAGAAAAGCCGGTGTGCTGGCATTACCAAGTGATCGTATTCAAGAAATTTCTGGGATTTCAGCTCCTGTATTTAACGATTCAGGACTGCTAGGAGCATTGACCCTAACAATGCCAACCTATCGATACAATTTAAAGCATACCCAAATCGTTAAAGAGACAGCAGAAAAGGTGTCTAAATTACTCAGCAGCCAACCAGCGTAAAAAAGTTTCAATCGACTAACGAGAAGGACTCACCCAAACTGGAGCGAAGTCCTACGCAGCGCACTAGGTCAGTGCATACTTACGTTAAGACTACTGGTGCCGAAGCCCGGACTCGAACCGGGACACCTTGCGGCGGGAGATTTTGAGTCTCCTGTGTCTACCAATTTCACCACTTCGGCCAGTAAATGATTATGCCATGGAATGCTCCCCGACAAAACCTCTATGCCTTGGCTATAA
>CAIQHU010000049.1 GCA_903871735.1 uncultured beta proteobacterium
AATAGATGAAATTATTACTGTATTAAATAATTTAAGGCAAGCATGGGAATTTATTAAATCGCCTATGGCTACTAAAATCCCAATTCAGGAAAATTAGGTCTTATCAAAATTAAAAATAAGTCATATTTTAATAGCCCAAAATTGATACATACCAGAAAAGAAACTTGGGTTTTGTAATTCAAATTTATGCCAACTTTGTAATGAAAATTCATTATGCTCAGGCATTGACAACCTATAGAAATTTTTCATGGACTCATCAGTAAATTCAAAGCCAAGAAAAGTTAATCCACACACCTTAAGTAGCTCATCAATTTGATTTAAGTTAAAACAATGTTCCTGAACGTGAAAAAGCAAATCACGACATTCGCTCGTAGAAAAAAAATCATTATGGTTCATTACAGATTTAAGTTGATTAAATTCTAGATTTGAATTCTCAATGATTGAAAGACGCAGGGCCAGAATATCATTATGCGAATTTGAAAGATTTCTATCTTTTATGAGGCTACGAGATAGAGAAATGTCTTTTCTTGCAATTTCACTATATAGCCCAAGACGAATTAAGCCACCGGTCTTCATGCACTTGACTAAATTGCGTAGCCCGTCTTCGGGCTTTAATAAATGATGCAGAACGCCAACACTCTCAACAACATCAAATTGATCTTCTAAAGTACTAAGTTCTAAAAGATCCCCTTGAAAATAGGAAATATTTTTTAAGCCTAACTCCCTTGTTTTTCGAGTTGCGTAGCTTAGGCTACTTAAACTGAGATCTATTGCAGTGACCTTGGCATCTAAAAATCGCGTCGCAGTTTGAATTGCGTGGTGACCGGTGCCGCATCCAGCAATCAAAATATTAGGTGATTCGGAGCAAGATAAATTAGCATACTGAGGCAGTAAATATATTTGAGAAAAGAGATCGCTAATTCTTATTTGATCAGCATATGTTTGTGTAGAAACCCATCGGGGATATGGGTTTTCCTCATACTGTTGTTGTACAAGTTTTGATGTTATATTATTAACGCTTGTAATTGGGCGAATCGTATTTCGTATAGAAGACTCCTCATAGCATTCTAGGATTTGTACCCTGATTAAATCGGAAAGGATATTTGGGGAAGAAGTTCTCGCAAGTTTTAACGACCAAGGGTAGGAATGCAATGGACGATAGGTTGCGAGTGTTGCAATTTTATGTAGGGGAATATCTCCATCTTGCATTACCAGACTAACCGCTACTTCTAATTGCTCAATTAGGTAAACTTCTTCAGGCAATTCAAAATAAACAAATTCATTGATAAAGCACTGTTGTGCTAAAAGTGTTAGGAATTCGAGTACGTAGGGATCTTGTTCAAATACAGAACAGCTCTTTAGAAGAATTCTTCGAAGATTGCGAAGAGATTTTTCATATCGAAGGTCGGCTATTGGTGCTAGCGTTAATAATTTTTTAAAAAGAGGTAGTGTAGAAAGGCCATTAATGATTTCTTGGACATCTTTCTCAGTTAGTGCCTGTGTAGGAATTTCAATGAACCTTTGAATGATTTCTGATTCATCTAGGATTTGAATCAATATTTTAGAAATGGTTGAGGGCCTAGCGGCTGTTTTTTGTTCTATTAAATCTAAAATATATGGTGATAGTTCTTTTAGAATAACTCGGTTATGTATTTTCCCTAGGCATACTGAAAAATTGCCCCAATATTTTTTATTTTCTTTGGAAATGTTGAGAGAGTTGCAAAAATAGGATATCGCCTCTTCATATCGGTCTAGTTTACAAAATGCTAACCCACAATTTTGATGCGCCTCAGGATCTAAATGATTGAGTTGAATTGCTACTTGATAGGACTCTATCGCGAGAGTTAATTTGCCTTGGTTTTGGAGTGCAATAGCTTTGTTATGATGTGCCGATGCATAAGATGGATTAATCTTGATGGCGATTTCAAAACCGGCAATGGCTGCGTCTAAAAGGCTCAATTGAAGTAGCGCATTTCCATATAAAAAATAACTTTCTGGATTTTTAGGGTCAATTTTGATGGCCTGATCGATGTACTCAATTGCTTCATTTGCTTGTTGAAGCTCTATCAGGGCTGCGCCTATGTTTAGGCATACTTGAAAGTTGGGGGCGGTGATGAGTATTTTTTGATATATTTTGATAGCCTCTTTTAGCTTGCCTTTTTGGTGCAGTTTTGTGGCTAAAAAAAATTGATTGGTATGCGTCTTGAAAATTTTTTTGGGTGATAAAGCCATAAGAGAATATCTATTCAGTAATTTCTTAATCGAGGAGTAGTGAAACGAATTAGAGCATACTTTTCTGTAGCATCCCAACACGGATGGATATTAAATAAAAAGCTTGATAAGAATTATTTTGGACTCTTTTGGGATCTTCTATAAAGGATTTTGACCCAGGCAGTTTTTTTAATGGCGAGCAAATGCTTGTAAATGGCATATTTGCCATAATTGTTTTTCGCCAATTGAGAAGCTAGGCCTTTTATCCAGATTGGAACTTATCGTAGATGATGGCGTTGATATGCCTATGGATTCTAATCTTGATGCATTTTCAATTGCTCTTTAAGCCACTTTGTCCTGATTGGATGAGTCACGATTGGATTCTCTTTAGTTGCAGGGGCTATATTATTTGTAGTACTTACTTTCTCAACGGTGCTAGGCTGATCAGCGATGTGAATACCAAAGGCTAACCGAGCGCATTGTTGGATGCTGCGATGCCGCAGCATTCTTCTAGGCATCGTTTTCCAGAGTAGGTGCTCGGTCTTGATTTCGGCTGAGTATTCTTTGACGGTGATAGGTAAGATCCTGTCATGCCGATAGATACTACATTCCATCCACAGCGGAATACCGAGCTCTAACTCGGAAGACTCTTTAAATGTCATCCCGGCAAATTGTGGATCTTGATTGATCAGCCTCATCCAGCCATCGATGGTAATTAGGGTTTGATATTGTCCTTCGGAATTTTTAAAGAGCATGATTTCATCGGATAGTGGATCAAGTTGGTATTTTCGGATCTGGTGTAAAAAATGCAGGAGTACTCTCGGGGAAAGACATGAATACTCTTCTAGCCAAAGTGCTAGCTCTGCTTTCTCTAACTGCAATATGATTGCTATATTGCTAATAGCCTGGAGTAAGCACGCGGGTAGTGTTTGTTGAGGGCTTGGAGTTGATGGGACATTCTCAAGAGACTTGATTTTCTTTAGCCGTTGTTGCATCTTAACTTGTTCAGCCGGCTGTACAAATTGCTCGTCCTGCGAACAGGTCGTCGCTTTGGAGTGGGTATTCGATTGCATGGGTTGATCTTGATTTTGCATGGTGATGACCTCCTAAAAATTGGTTTTAATTAGTAAGCGACGATTTGATTGCACCGGAACTTGATAAGGTAGAACCCACTCGGGGTGTTCCTCCGTAAGCCTTTTAGCGTCCAAGCGAACACTCGGCTTTGGGGCTTTCCAGGTGGCTAATACCTTGCCATCAAAATTGAGAATCTCCGCATCTTCCATCACCCCCATAATCCGCTGTTTCATCTGACTGACTTGTTGTTCCTGCTGCTCAATCTGCTCTTGGACGCGAAGTAGTTCTTGGGTCAACTTGGCTATTTCCGGACTTGCTTCAATTGTTCTTTCCGAACCACGCGCAAATACATGCTGGTAGTCTGCTTCACACTTTGCTGCTGGTGGAATGTCTTTCAGAACATGGTCTTCCCAAAATCGTACGGCATGATCTAGTAAGAGTATTTCTAATTCTGGGTCACGAGGAATCTGGTAGACCCGCAGTTCCGCATTCCCAAATAGAACTGCCACATCGCAATGGGGTACTTGCGTGAGTAATAAATACCAAGCGCACTGGATTAAATAGGTTAGCGGAACTTGATCACTGCCGGCGTCTCCCCACTCCTGCTTAGCAAAAGGATTAGCCGTTTTACATTCTAGAAGTCCTTGCGCTAAACACTTACCCTGCGCATCAAAGAGTGGCTCATCACTCGGGCGGATAAAGCGATCAATGTGCCCCTGTAAATAGTTATGCTGCGGATGTGTAACTGCATCCTCATGATGTACCAAAGGATGACCCGTTAAATTCGCATATTCTTGCGCTACAAAGGCCTCTGCAAACTTACCAAAGCGCAGCGGTAGAGAGTCCTGATAACTCAATTGTTTCCCAGTTTTTTCTAACCAAACATCAACGGCCGTGCGATATTTTGATAGACCCAAAATTGCTCCGAGGTCGGAGCCACCTAGATATTTTGCCCGTTCACGTGTAAAATCTTGATTAATAAGCATAATTTTAACCTTTATTTAAATTAAATATATCAAAAATGAAATATTTAATATCATTATAGGATATTTTAATATTGATTACAAGTGGTCAAATAAAAGCTGCACGTGCGTTGCTTGGAATTTCAATTGCTGATTTTGCAAAGCTTGCTGGAATTGGGTTTACAACACTTGTAAGATTAGAGTCATCTGATGGTGTGCCCAGCGGAAACATCCGGACGTTTGAGGCAGTGCAAAAAGCCTTTGAACAGGCTGGCGTCGAATTTATTGGTACCCCAGAGAAAGGCGCTGGGGTGCGCTGGAGATTGGACGAGTAAACTTCAGAATCTCTGTTAGGATTTTTTGCGCCAGAGCTAAGGATTTAATGTTGGCAAATATTTTTCGAAAATTGAAAAAGGGCTCGACAAACTTTTAAAAAAAAGTTTAGACTATATCTAAGGGTAGTGTAATAAACGAGTTAGACTACTAGATGTGGTGTAGAAATACAAACCTTCTGCACATGGGACACAAAAATCCCATTCAGCGTGGTTCACTCAAGAACTGGAATTCGCAATCACAGAGATGTAAAAAAAGGTTGAACTTGAATAGCAACCTAGCTTGTTACAAAAGACAAGTTAAAACATTCATCAACGGGTGGATACGTTCCCGCCAAACCATACGATCAAGTTGGAAGCATTTCGGATATGAAATGCACTATCGATCAGTAGACCAGTCGATACGGATGAGTGACAAAGCCTCATCTGAAAAGGTCTAGGGTTACTTTGTCTCTTACAAAAAGGCGACTACGAGTATTACCCAGCAGACGATGTTTGGATTAAAAAACCTTTTTTATTAATTTAGGCGCTTAGCTGCGCATGGAATATTAAATGATTAAATCGAATCAAGGACAAACCGGCCCTAAAAGCATACCGGGAAAGAAAAATTCTAGTATGAATGCCTTAAAAACTGGCTTATTTGCGAAGTCTACTATCTTGCCATTTGAGGATGTGACCCAGTATAAAAAGCATAATAAGCAAGTGTTAATAAGCTTATCGCCAGAAAACGCGATTGAGCAAGCCATTGTTCAACAAATTACAGATAGTCTGTGGCGGGGAGCGCGTTTAGAGCTGCGCTCAACGATCAAGCGCAATGAGGTAATTAAGCAGTTAAGCCCACAGGAATTGGCAGGCTTGCTGGGGATCGTAGGCAAACGCCAAGCACGCGCTCCAGATTATTTAATTACCCCAAATCATCAGATCCCTAAAAAGGATTTAGCGCTTCCTAAAAAATGTTTACAGCAGTTTGATCATTTGGTCAAAAATGTCAAAGGGGTGGCGAATTATGAAGTTGTCTGGCAACAGTATCAGCAGTTATTTACGGCGTTACATTATTGGCTTAAAGTCGACGGTAGGGTAGATCTATTTAGGAGTGATTTTACAGCACTGAATTTGGCTTGGCAGCAAAGGCCAAGGTTGATTGAGGAGCACTTAGAAACGTTCAATGATCACTGTTGGTATTTAGTACATTTTAAAGAGTTAAGGCCACAAATTCGGAATTGGATGGCGAGTTGGTATTTTTTACGTGCGCGTGAGTCACAAAGTATTATGCAAGCAGATGATTTACTGGTGAAGGAGCGGCGTCATTGTCAAAGCTTGCTGGATACCTATTGCAAAATGCGTAAAAGTACCCAGGAACATGTGTTGTTTAGGCAAAGATGTTTAGAGACTCTGCCGCCTCCAGCAGGGACTGAAACGACTTCTGAAAAAGATAGGTCTTCTGAAGTACCCGATTCAAAAGACCAAAAATTAGAAAACGAAATACAAAATTCTGAAGTGGAATCAGTCACTTAGTATTTTTTTGGTCTTGCTTTTAGCACGCTTAAGCTAAACGTTGATGCTCTTTAACAATTGAATGGCCTATTGCGATGCGTCGAGAGAAGTTTCTCGGCGTGTGGCAATATCGGTATTTGGTGAAAAAAATCCTTGGCTAGGTTTGCTGGGGTGGAATTAAACAAAGCCATGGATGTTCAATCCATTGTTTGGCCACTTCATTTTTAAAGGTTTAATAATGGCCATATTATTTTTATTGTTATTACAAAAAGATGGTTATTCAATTTTTTTGTACGTATAATTAATTAAATGGAAATTACTTACGATCTAGAAAAAAGCGCCAAAAATGTTCTTGAACGTGATTTGCCGTTTAGTGAGGTGGCTCATTTTAATTGGCATACAGCAACCTTTAAAGAAGATCAGCGTAAAAATTATCCTGAACAAAGATTCGTAGCGGTTGGTTACCTAGAAGATCGGTTACATGTGCTGTGTTTCTCAGAAACAAATTTAGGTATTAGAGTTATCAGTTTGCGTAAAGCCAATCAAAGAGAGGAAAAGCGTTATGAAAAAGACATTGTCCCTAACGAATAAAGACGGTGAAGTGCGCGAACTTACTGCGGATGATTTAAGAATGTTTAAGTCTGCTAAAGAAGTTTTGCCCCAATCTTTACAAAAAAAACTTGGCGTGCGCGGCCCTCAAAAGGCTCCTAAAAAGATTGCGACGACTATTAGACTTTCTGCGGAGGTACTTGAAACCTTCAAGGCAACAGGTGATGGTTGGCAAACTAGGATTGATGCATCACTTCGGCAATTTATTATCGAACATCCACTCACAGATTAGGCCCACTCGTAATCTAAACAAAAAGAAAAATATTTTATAAAGCAGGGCTTGTATGACTTGGGGGAGAATCGTACCAGGAACATAAGGATTATCAACCGTGGTTGACCAAATTTCATTTAAACCTAACTTAACTACTTGTACTTTATCTAAGCTTTTCCATCAACCAAATTTTCATCAATGATTGGTATGGTACGTATAACTTGTTAGACTGTTGCCGGATTCCCTCTAACAAACTATCTGACAATCGCAACGAAATACTCGTTGTTGAAGGTTTTAAATGCGAGAAATGTGCAACCGCCATTTTCGAAACATCAAAATATTCTGTCGAATCATTTTCGGGATCTTCCCAAAACTGACGTTCATTTTCCTCAGTCTTAAATGAGGGAATAGTTTTTAATTTTTTCGTTTCAGGTTTATGTTGCTTTGGCATAAACTATCCTTTCTTTTTGGTGTTGGTCTCTAGAAGAAATAATCCGAATCAAAGTATTGCTTTCACGCAGAGTAAAAATAACGGTTAAAAATCGCTATTTATTGGTCATACCTAATGCCAAATATCTTTTTTCATCCCTGCTATGTTTGTCATTACTAATAATTAATGGGGTATTGAAAAAAATTCCTCTGCATGGGTTGGATGGACGTCATGTTTTCGGGCACTTTTTTGTGAATTGCCTTCGTCCCATTGGAAACCCCCTATTGAAGAAAAATAATAAATTAATTATGCAAATATACACAATTTGCCAACTAGGAGTTTGGTATTGTTTCTATCTTAGTGGCTAGGTAGAATGGAGTAAGCCATAGCCCCTTATGCAGCTATCTCATTTAAACGAAAGAATCAACGAGCAAGGTGTAGTTTCTACACAAGGGCGTTGCATCCGCCATACAATGCACTTAAGTGAATGGCCAAAAAATGCCGTTTAATAAATATGTCATTAACTAATTTAGCCTAGGAGGGAGTGTTCAGTATGTCGATGCCAATTCCTTCTGGGCTGGCTAACTTGCCGGTAATGGAAGTACGCCGCAGTACCGATATTCCGCCCACGAATCCCACAACCGGGATCAATGGCGTTACGCCCATAGATCCTAGGCAAGCGCTGCAGATGGCTGAGCCTGTATTGACCGCTGAGCAAAGTAGCCTAGCTAGAGAATCTTTGCAAAGAAATTTTCAAGAAAACTTGAACCCCAATAATCGGATGGGGGGAGAGCCAATCACTTCCCAAGCGGTGTTACTCGAGATTTCTAATACAAGTCAAAGGTCCTTGGCTGGTTCGATGCCTGGTAGTACTAATTTAATGACGGATTCCGCGCAAGATATCGCCTCTAGTTTAATGGGGTTGGTCAAGCCGCAAAATAGTCAAACTCAAATTACTTCGCCCGAGGTAATGAAGCTCAATCAGCTCATTGCGACAGTGTTGCAAAACACTGTAAACAGTTCATCGAGCGAGATGGGACAAGTTCAGAATGCCGTCCAGTGGCCGGGCATGATTCCTTCTCCTGCAACTCAACTTTTAGGAAATACTGCCAACGTTGCTTTGCAAAGCCAGTTAATGACGAATGCGTTGACCGCCAATGATCCGAAAACGGCGATGACTAATTTAAAGAATGATTTAAAAAACTCTGGGCTCTTTGCAGCAGAACAATTAGCGCAAGTATTAATGCCTAGTTCTGAAGATCAAGTTATTCAGATGCCAACAAATAATCAAAGGACAACACCACAGGAGATGACCCAAGTTGCTACGGGGCTTCTTAGAGGCCTGGAGAGTAATTCGCAACAATTGATTGATTCGATTAAATTGGCCCTAAAAGGTGATTTAGTCTGGCAGGGCATGCTATTACCCCAAGTTCCAGCCACGATGGTTCGTGAAGATGCCTGGCAGACAAATCCGCAAGACCCCAGCCAAATCGAAAAAGGTACCCGCATTGCCGTGGCCATTACTTTGCCGAATTTAGGCATGATACAGGTTATTGGCACCCAGTATAGGGACCAGCTGCATGTAGCCATTGAGGTCCCTGAAACCTCCAAGGTTGAGTTTCAGTCTCAGATAGAGCAATTACAAATCAACTTAAAAGAGCAGGTGCCGATTGATGCCAATATTCAGTTAAAGGATACTCCTCGTGGCTGATATTAATAACTTACCTCTGAAGTCAAGATCGCAAACCCAAAACAGTGCACCAGTTCGCAAAGGATTAAAAGCAGTTGCACTGAAGTATGAGCTAAATAGCTCTGCTCCACGAGTCACTGGTCAGGGCGAAGGCTATGTGGCACAAGCCATTTTAGACAAGGCGAATGCGATGGGGATTCCTACAAAAGTAGAGCCTGAACTTGTCGAGTTTTTAATGCAAGTCAAACTCAATGATGTTGTTCCTCCAGAACTCTACGCAGCCGTTGCTGAAGTGCTGGCATGGGCCTACGACATTGATGGTAAGCTGGAGGATAAGAGGCAGCGGATTTAGCTAAGCACTGCAATAATGAGCAATGCATTGATCATATGGTTGATTCATTTGATTGATCGAAGATGATTTCTTGTTGCCTTTTTAAACAAAGCTTGACACGCACAATCAGACGCCTCTCCATGAGGAATGATGAGTATGAGTTCATCACTACTGATAGTACGGATGGTTAGAATCATGTGGAAGAGGAAAGAATACGAATCTTCTTTTTTGACCCACTAAGTCCGCTCAATCAAACCAAAATAAGACAAGTGCGTATCTGAGGTAAATCTTCTCTAGCTTGAGCTAGCTTAACATAAAAGCTTCGATTAGAAATCAAGTTCACTCTCACTAATTAAGCTGTTGCCTGGATTTTTATTGGGATTTCTAAAGCGTTTTACCCCACGAATATTTAACGGTACTGGGGCGAGGGTATTCAGAGAGTCAATTTGACCAAAGAGCCAAAGTGCATTGGCAATGATTCCAATACTAGTAGTCGGGCGACCAGCCTCAATGGATCGATAGGTATTTTGAGAGCAAAGAATACGAGCTGCAGTATCTTTGATTGTCCAGCCCAGAGCGATACGAAGCGATACGATTTGCTCGTAGTCTTTGCCCTAAATTTTCCAAAGATTCTTTGACTTCTAGATTAGAAGCTTGCAGTGAGTTGGAATATTTTGTCATCAATAAAATGATTCTTAAGTTACTTAAGATTCATTTTATTGAACTATTTGGTACCCTCAAAATTGAGATTCGGTTATTGAAAATTATACCAAGTAGTAATTTGAGCTTGGACCAAATTTTGATGAATAATTAGCTTTAAAGTAAGCTCATCCTAGACAAATTGAAAAAATTAAGAGATAATATATTAACTTTTATAACCTATTTCATATCATAAAAGATAATATGTTAGCATTTAATACCCCAATGCAGTCTAGTCTTCAAATTGCTAAGCGTGCACGAAGCCAGCGGTTGTCACAAAACCTGTCTAGAAAAACTTTAGCAAAGATCTCTGGAGTGCCAGAGGCATCTATTAAGCGTTTTGAGCTGACAGGACAAATTGCTTTTTTGGCCATCCTTAAAATTGCTTATGTCTTAGGGTGCATGGAAGATTTTGATCCCTTATTTGCACCCAAGGAAAATGTATCACTTGAACAAGTTTTAATGAAAGAGCGTACTAGGGGGAGGACATGAAAGACCTCATGCAAATGAACCACCCGACTCTCTTAGAGGTATTTTTTAGTGGCAGCCTAGTTGGTAATTTGGCCTTAAGTCAACGTGGGGAAATTTGGTTTGATTATTCTCCGCTATGGGTCAAGTCTGGTTTTGGTTTATCCCCCATGAGTCAGTTCAATTTAAAACTAGGACCATTTAAATCAAATAATCAGAATCTCTTTAACGGGCTTCACGGAGTTTTTAATGACGCATTACCCGATGGCTGGGGAATGTTATTAATGGATCGTACTTTAAAAAAACAGTTTGGTTGGGATCCTCATGAAATTACCCCAATTGATCGTTTAGCTTATATGAGTAATCGGGCCATGGGCGGCCTAGAGTTTCGCCCAGCCATGCCTTCTTCATTAGATTCTTCGATACCTTCATTAGAGGAGTTGGCCAGAGATGTAATGCTGGTTGAGGAGGGTACTCAAGAAGAGGTAATCAATTCTTTGGCAATCTTTGGCGGATCTCCCGGAGGGGCTAGGCCTAAAGTTACGATTGCAATGCACAAGCGTGATAATCATTGTATTTCTGGGTTTGGGGACATTCCCGCAGAATTTGATCATTGGATTATCAAATTTAGAACGATCAATTTAGATCCAGATTGCATGGGGCGAATTGAGTTGGCTTATTCGAAGATGGCTCAAAATGCAAAGATTGAAATGCCACCCATAAAATTGATTCAGGTGAAGTTGCGTAATAAAATGGAAGATTATTTTGCTGTTCAACGTTTTGACCGAGTCGGGAATATCAAGCGTCATGTCATATCATTGGCCGGAATGTTGGAAATATCTCATCGATCCCCAAGCATCGACTACCTGAATCTTCTTAAAGCCGTTTACTTCGCTACCAAAGATCACGGCGAGGTAAAAAGAGCTTTTCGATTAATGGTCTTTAATGTGTTGGCACATAACAAAGATGACCATGCCAAAAATTTCTCGTTTATCCACAAAAATAATTCTTGGAAACTAGCCCCAGCGTATGATCTAACATTCAGTAGTGGAATGAATAATCAACACACAACGGCAGTATCTGGTGAAGGCTTGCCGACCTTACGAGCAATCCAAGAAATTGCCAAGGAATTGACTATCTCTGACTGGAAAGAAATAGTCCTTGAAGTTTATGAGGCGGTTTCATCTTGGGAAAAATTGGCTTGTGAACTCATGATCCCTCAAAAATATATCAGTCAATACAAGAAGGCAATGCAGAGTGCTCCCTGCTTTAGTGAGATCGCTAAGCAACATCCCTTGAGCGAAATCTGAGTAAGAATTTTCTATGAATAGGACTGTAAGAAGTAATTAGCCTTGATTGGATAAGCTACTTCATTAAACTTGAATATTCGTAATGTCTTTGTAGGCATCGACTAATTTATTACGCACAGCGATCATGCCTTGGAGAGAAAGATTCGCTTTTTGTAGGGAGACGATTACTTCTTCAAGCGATGTATCGGATTTCCCAGTGGCAAAATCTTGGGCTTTTGCTTGGGCATTATTTTGCGCGTCGTTGACTTGATTAATGGCGTTTTTCAGGATCCCTTGAAAGTCAACGCCACCTGCAGTTTGAGTATCTTTGGCTTGCGAGACTCCGCCGCTAGCTGCTAGAGCCATCGCGTCCATTCTTGCTTTCATTGCATCCATACTCAATTTAACGTCCATATGCTTCGTATCCTATCAATTAATCGATATCAAATCCAGCTTCTCGGTAAGACTTTAACTTATAACGTAGCGCCCTGTCCGAAATACCTAAAATTTCAACTGCTTTTGTCTTATTACCACCTACCTGTTCTAAGACCTTCAAAATATGATCTCGTTCGACCGATTCCATATTTCCTGCATTCTTGCTAGCAATATAAGCAATTTCTGTGCCAGATTCCTGATTTATATCGTCTTTTTTCCCCGAAATCAGCTGTTTTGCTTGATACACTTCGAATTCTGGGTCATCTGTCTTCTTGGAGTTAACGGCACCATTCGCTAGATTGGATAGTAATTCATCGAAATTTGGTAATTCCAGGTGTTCCGCCAAGATTTGCTCATCGTCACTCATGAGGATGGCGCGCTGAATCGTGTTTTCTAGTTCTCGCACGTTCCCTGGCCAATCATACGCAACCAGCAGTTCTTTTGCTTGGGGATGAAAATACATACCCTCTCGACGCACATTTTGACTATACCGTACTAAAAAGAACTCGGAGAGTGGCATGATGTCGAGTTTGCGGATGCGCAACTCGGGGATATGAATGGGAAATACCGCTAAGCGAAAGTACAAGTCTTCCCGGAATTGCCCAGCTTTTACGCGATCTTGCAAATGGCGATTGGTGGCGGCAATAATCCGAACATCAACCTGTACGGACTCACTCGAGCCAAGTTTTTCGACGAGGCGATCTTGCAGAACGCGCAGTAATTTAGCTTGTAACTGTGCGGGCATTTCCCCAATTTCATCTAAAAAGAGGGTCCCGCCATGCGCCTGTTCAAACTTACCTTGTTGGGTTTTGGCCGCGCCGGTAAAAGAGCCTTTTTCGTGACCAAATAAAATGGACTCGAGGAGTGTTTCGGGAATAGCTGCGCAGTTCAGGGCGATGTAGGGCCCTGCGTGGCGCTGCGACAATTGATGAATATGTTTGGCGACGACTTCTTTACCGACCCCCGACTCGCCGGTTAGGAGAACGGAGGTATCGCTTGGGGCGACTCGTTTTACTCGAGACAGGGTGGCTAGCATCGCTGGGTCCTCGGCGATGAACTCGCGCACCATTGGAGAAGCCTGGGTAGCAGATCTTTGCTGTCCTGCAGAAAATTTAACGCCGCTAGAAGTTGGATTTGTAGTTGGCTTGGTAGAGCCAGAATTCGTTGGATTATTCGGGGTGGGCTGGGAGCTAACTGGTTGATAGCGGCGTATTGTTTCCACTAACTGCTCAGGCACGAAGGGTTTAATTAAAAAATCTCTAGCCCCTGCTTTTAGAGCTTGGACGGCGAGTTTGGCATCCGCGAAGGCGGTCATCATAATGATTGGTAATTCTGGGTCGACTTCTAGCGCTGTTTTGAGTAAATCGATGCCAGTCATGCCTGGCAGTTTATAGTCCGTTACGATGACGACTTTCATGCCAGGTTGAAGAATGGGAATGACTGTTTCTGCGCGTTGGTGGGTAAAAAATTCAATCTTATTCATGCGTAGAGTCACACCAATAGCCTCACGCAAATCATCATCATCCTCGATCAGGATCACCGGGTAACTATTGGGGTTTGAACTAAAACTCATTGGACGACTCGAGCGATTTGCAAAGGTGGGTAGGAACTTGGAATGGTCGAATCACAAGACAATGGCACATAATATTAATGGGTTGAATGCATAAAATACAGTTAACAAAATAAGTACCTACTTAGTAAGTACCTGCTTAAGTGTGATTTTTTATGAGGACTGCACACAAGGAATCGTAATGGTAAAGCGAGCGCCATGCTCATAATTTTCTGCCAATATGGTGCCCCGGTGCGCCTCAATGGCATTTTTGGCAATGGCCAATCCAAGACCAGTTCCATTGGAATGCCCGGTCGCAAAAGGTTCAAAAAGTGAGTCTAGCATTTCTAAGGGAATGCCTCCACCTTGATCTTCGATCGTGATTTGACAACGCTGCGCTTGGTTTTGCAGGCTTAGGTGAATCGTTTGTAAAGGCTCAGAAACGACCAGAGCATTTTCTAAAATAGCGATTAAGGCATTCACAATGGAGGATTTTTCAGCAGAAATCTGCGGGCTATCACCACCCAATTGCATCTGAAAAAGTACATTTTTCTTTTCACAAAGCGGCCTAAAAGCGGCGTCAGCATCCATAATAAGTTGCGTGATAGCAACAATTTCAGTTTTGCGAGGGCGGTTGGTAATGAACTGCAACATGTCTTGGGAGAGTTTTTCTAGACCAATCAGTTGTTTTCGTAAGCGATCCGCAAACTCTTGTTTGGTCGATTCGTCAAGCTCTTGGTCGCACAAATGGGAAGCGTAGATAAGGGCAGTAGAGAGGGGGGTGCGGAACTGATGCGCGATGCTTGCTGCCATTTTGCCCATCGAAGCTAAGCGGTTCTCATGCTGGCTTTTTTGGTGCGTTAGGATGTTTTGCGTAATATCTTGGATCTGAATGATACTTCGACCACCCTCATCAATCCGGTGTAATTGGACGGTTTGGGTGGTTATCCCGGGATCATTAGCCCTATTTGTAGCGCCACCTCTTTTGCTAGATTGTTGCAGTTCCGGGTAGATGACATATTCCCCACTTGTAATGGAAGCCTGCCAATTGGCTGGAATCGCAAATAATTGACCGGAGTTTAAAAACGGCAAAAATTGCATAGCCGCCGGATTAAATATCTTTACTATTTGATTTTCGAGCAAAATAACCCCTGCGGGCATCGAATTCAGTAATATCGTAATACGCTGATTGGAATCGGATAATTCATTACTCAATAAATTGATTTTGGCTTGTAAATCGGCCTGTTGGGACTCGAGTTTTTTAGACTCCTCATAAAAAAGCTCAAAGGCCTTTTCGAGGGCCTCTTTTGGGTTATTTTGTTGGGTCATTTCTACTGAATCCGTTGTATTAGCGCCCGAAGTTAAAGTATTAGATGAAGAAATTTGCAAAATGTTTTGTGCTTAATAGATAATTTATGTAATATAGGATAACTAATAATTAGTTTGAAGTGCAATTTAATACGATTAATTTTTTGTATTGTATGTTTCAGTATTAAAAATTCATTCTTTTAAGGCGCTAAATTAATATATTTTTGCTCGAAGTAGATCGAATTTGCTTAGGAAAATATTCAATTGAGTGAGTCTGACGCAGCACCATCGATTGATGATAAAAATGCGACGGTCTTAAATATCGCCGCTGATAAAGCGCCTGCTGTTGCCGGCACTCTGAATACTCCTCTTGATTTAGCAGACAAATACCGGGATTTAAAGGAACGCTTTTCCCTTTTGAGTTTTAGACAAAAACTCATGGTCGGGATTGCTTTCGCGTTTTTGGTGGTGACGATTCTCGTTATTACTATTTCTGGCCAGAAAAAAGACGATTATCGGATCCTCTTTTCCAGCGTAAGCCAAAATGATGGCGCAGCGATTATTGCAGCCTTACAACAGTTAAATGTGCCCTATAAATTTACGGAGGGTGGGGGAGCCATTATGGTTCCTGAATCAGCAATTTACGAAACGCGCCTCAAGCTTGCTGGTCAGGGGCTCCCGAAATCTGGCAATGTGGGGTTTGAGCTCCTCGAGAATCAAAAATTAGGCACGAGTCAATTTGTTGAGCAGGTCAACTATCAGCGTGGATTAGAAGGGGAGCTCGCTAGGAGTATTAGCTCCTTGGCGCAGGTCAAGTCGGCCCGCGTGATGTTAGCTATTCCCAAGCAAACTGCGTTTATGCGCGAGCAGGAGAGGCCAACGGCTTCGGTGGTAGTGACTATGCACCCGGGCCGAGTTTTAGACCAACAGGCAGTGGCTGCCATTACGAATTTAGTTGGATCATCGATACCCAAGATGGGGGCGGGCAACGTCACCATTATTGATTCCGAGGGCAGTTTACTAGCCCCCAATCCGCAAAGAGCGAGTGGTTTAGACTCAACCCAACTGAAGTATGTGGCAGAAGTTGAGTTTGCCTTGTCTAAGCGTGTGATTGATATTTTAGAGCCGGTTGCTGGTAAGGAAAACATCAAAGCAACTGTCACGGTGGATATGGACTTTGCGGAGATGGAGCGCACTGAAGAGACCTTTGGCCGCAACTCGCCCCCTAATCCGTCCTCTATTCGAAGTCAGCAGTCTACGGAAGCGTCTACACCTACAACCCCATCAACGGGTATTCCTGGTGCTGTCACAAATCAACCCCCAGGGCAAGCGCAAGCACCTATTAATAATAATGCTGCGGCAGGTAACAATAATCCCCAAGCGCTTAATGCTCCGCCAGGTGCTACTACAAACAATACTTTACGCAAAGATAATACGGTGAACTACGAGGTAGACCGTTCGATTCAGCGAATTAAAGGTGAGAAGGGCCAGGTCAGGCGAGTTTCTGCGGCGGTTGTGCTGAACTTTAAGGGCGCAGGTGTAGACGCTGCTGGTAAGCCGTTAAAGCCGGTTGCCTTTACTCCAAAAGAAATCGAGCAGATCAATGGCTTAGTTAAAGACGCCATTGGCTTTAGTGACAAGCGGGGTGACAGTGTTAGTGTTGCGAATATTCCATTTAGGCCAGATGTTATCGAGGAGACACCTTTTTATCGAGAGGCTGGCATTATTGAGCTAGCCAAAGAGATTTCTAAAATTGCGATTATTTTGGGCTCTCTTGCTCTGGTGTTCTTTAGCGTTGTCCGACCGCTTCTCTTTCCGAAGGTGGATGCAGAAGAAGCGCAGAACTTGGAAGATGAGTTTGATGAGAAGGTCAAGGCTGAGATGGCCTCGATGTCGCCCCAAGCCAGGGAGCGTAAACGGATTGAGCTTGAGCTTGAGAAAGAACGCAAACGTGTGGCTGAAGAAGAAGAGCGTGCGCGCGTCGAATCGCAGAAGAAAGAGGAAGAAGAGTCTAGAAAACGTCTTGAGGATGCCAAGAAGACGGAATACGAGGAGCTCGTCAAATATGCTTACGATTATGTGACGAACGATCCACGGGTTGTTTCTCAACTCTTTAAGCAATGGTTAAGTGAAGACGCTGCTAAAGCCAATGCAGCAAAAGACGCTGCAGCTGCCTCCGCGGCAGCCTAACGCAATGAAGGAGAATAGTCATGGCTGATGAAGAAGGCGTAGAAGCCCCAAGACAACTATCGATTGCTGAAGCACTCAAAGAGGGTGTCAAGAATGCCTCGCAAGGGGGCATGACTTCTTATGATGACTTAGATGGCGCCTCCAAAGCTGCGGTGGTTTTATTAGCGGTTGGTGCTGAAGCTGGCGCAGAGGTTTTGCGGCAAATGACTCCGATGGAAGTACAGAAGCTTTCAGGCAAGATGGCGGTGGTACGTTCCTTAAGTCGCGATTTAGTATTAGAGGTTTTACGCGAATTTAAGGAGTCCACTTCGAATAATGCCCAGGTATCGTTTGATACCGATTCGTTCATGCAAAATATGCTGACCAAAGCCATGGGCGCTGAGGGTGCCTCAGACCTGCTGGGACGATTAGAGTCTACTTTAGATATGTCCGGTATTGAGACGCTCAAGCGGATGGAGTCGGACGTCTTATATGAAATGATTAAGGGTGAGCATCCACAGATTATTGCGACCGTAATGGTCTTTTTAGAGGCGCCTCAAGCCGCTTCGGTTGCCAAGTTATTCCCTGATGAATTACGAAATGAACTCATGTTGCGCGTCGCTTTATTAGAAAAAGTTCAGCCTGCGGCTCTGAAAGAGTTGAATGAAGTGATGTCTAGGTCTGTTGGGCCAGACGCGGATTTCCGAAGAAGCTCGGTCGGTGGCGTGGTGCCTACAGCAGAAATTTTGAACTTACTATCTAACGGTCTTGATCAGATGGCATTAGAAAAGATTCGCGCTTATGACGCTGAGCTAGCCGAAGAAATTATTGAGAAGATGTTCGTCTTTGAGGACTTTATTGAAATTGAGGATCGTTCATTACAGACCTTGTTATTAGAAGTTGCTCAAGACTCCCTCGTGATTGCCTTGAAGGGCGCTAGTCCAAAACTACGCGAAAAACTTTACAGAAATATGGCGAAGCGGGCCGCTGATAGTGTGCGTGAAGATTTAGAAACAAGGCCACCGGTCAAGATTCAGGAAGTAGAAGAGCAGCAAAAAGACATTATTCGGATTGCAAGAGCT